>CAMYNX010000234.1 GCA_947259875.1 uncultured Gammaproteobacteria bacterium
GGCTTCCTCCTGGTCGTGGGTTACGAAAATAGTAGTAAGGGATAATTTGCGCTGCAGATCGAGTATGTCGCGGCGCATCTGCACCCTGAGATTGGCGTCGAGATTGGATAGAGGTTCATCGAGCAGAAGAACACGCGGTTCCACGACCACCGTGCGCGCCAGGGCGACCCGCTGTTGCTGTCCACCGGAGAGCTGAGCGGGCCTGCGGTCCGCAAACTTCGCCAAACCCACCAACTCGAGGGCGGCATCCACCCGGCGGTGAATTTCCCTGCCATCGACACGGCGCTCCTCCAGGCCGAAGGCGACGTTCTTACGCACCGTCATGTGCGGCCACAACGCATAGCTTTGAAACACCATGCCGACATTGCGTTTCCAAGGCGGTAACGCAGTGACGTCCTCACCATCTATAAGAATGCGCCCCGACGGCAGCGGTCCGAATCCCGCGATCGCGCGCAGCAAGGTGGACTTGCCGGAACCCGAGGGCCCCAGGAACGCGAAGAACTCCCCGGGCTCAATCGCGAGGTTGACGCCGGTCAACACCCGGGTACGCCCGAACGACACGTGCACGTCTTCGATTTTTACGCTTACCGGTCCTATACTGACCACTTACACTCCTCCGGCCAGGGCGGCGTCGAGCGCCTGCTCGCGCTTGCCGCGCTCGATCACCCGATGGGAAAAATAAGTGGCGACACCGACGATGATAACGGCGATCATGCCCAGCGCAGCTCCCGGCCCGAGCCCGGCGGCCGATTGCATGAATACATAGATGCCGTAAGAGAGCGGCGCATCCGATTCCGCCGACACCAGCATGATGGTTGCCGACAGCTCCACCGCCGCGGTGGCGAAGCTGGTAACAAATCCTGCAATGATTCCGCCGGACATCAATGGCACCACCACCCGCCGCACCGTGCGGTACTTGGTGGCGCCGAGGTTTTCCGCCGCCTCCTCCAGGGCCACGGCCACCTGCTGCAACGCGGCCACGCAAGCGCGCAGCGCATAAGGCAGTCGTCGCACCGCCAGGGCCACGACGATGATCACCCACCAGCTCGCCAACGGCTGCTGGATGATCGGCACCTCAATATCGTAGAAGGTGCGCAGGTAACCGATGCCGAGCACAACTCCGGGGATCGCAAGCGCGCCGGTGGCCAGGTAGTCCAACCACTTGCGCCCCACTAATCCGGTGCGCCACACGAGGTAAGCGATGGCCGTTCCGAAAACCACATCGATCAACGCCGCCAATCCGGCATAGAGCAAAGTGTTGGTGATGTATTCCGAGGTGGTGCCGATAACTTCCTGGTAATTGGCTAGCGTGAAACCGTCCGGTAGTACACTGTACGACCAGATCGTTCCGAACGACAACAAGGTCAGACCGATGTGGGGAGACAACACGATCAGCAATATAAAGATCACCACTGCGTAGGCCCCGGTCTTTTCCCAGAGCCGTAAGTCGCGCTTCATCAGCCCGCCGCCGCCCTTTTGCACTGTCGCGTATTCCTTCCCCCGCATCGCCAGAAACGATGTCCAAAGAGCGAACAAGGAAAACAAAACCAATATGACCGAAATCACATAACCCATAGGGTCAGAGATGCCGATGGATGATATGCGAAGATATGCTTGCGGGGCGAGCATGTTGTTGACATTGAGCAGCAACGGCGTACCCAAATCGTCGAATACTTTTAAGAAAACCAAAGACGCACCCGCGACATAGCCGGGCATGGCCAGGGGAAACACGATACGCCGGAACAAGCGGAATCCATTGGCGCCGAGATTCTGCGCCGACTCCTCCATGGACCGGTCGATGTTGTTCAGTGCGGCCGACAGGTTAATGAGGATAAACGGAAAATAATGGATGCTCTCCACCAGGATCACGCCGTTCAGGCCTTCCATGAACGGGATATTGATACCGAACCATTCGTCCAACAACAGATTGATCGATCCATTGGCGCCGAATAACAGTTGCATCGCCACCGCACCCACGAAAGGGGGCATGATCAGCGGGATGACACCCAGGGTTTGAATAAGTACTGCGCCGTTGAAGTTGAAGCGCGTGGTGAAGTACGCCAGCGGCATGGCGATCACCGAACCGACCACCACGGACATCAAAGCGACGTACAGGGAATTGAAAAACGATTCGCGAAACAGCGAGGTATTGAAGAAGTCGATGAAGTTGACCCAGGTCAGCGCTCCAGTATTGGGATCCTGGAAGGCGACATACACCACCTTGGCGACAGGGATCACCAGAAAAACCAGCAAGAACAGCCCGAGCAGAATCGCAACCACCGCCGGGCCGGGCGAGGTGCGCGTGAAATAGTTCAATTTTTCCCGATTAGGTGTTGAAGGCAGGCGGGCCTGGCGGGGCGCGAATCGCCCCGCCAGGAACAATAAATCACAACATCGATTTGGCCTTTTCGGCCAGGGCCTTGGCCTTGCTGTAGTTGGCCTTGACCATATTGTCCCATTCAGCCTCGACCTCCGCCTGACGTCCAGTCACCTTGTCGGTGGCTTTCTTGCGCTTTTTCTTGAATACACCTGCGTACTCCTTGTTCAGGCTGGTGGCTTCGTCGATCGGCACTGCGGACACCAGTGCCCTGGCCTCATTGATCAACTTCTGCGCCTCATCATTGGACTTTCCGGACAGCGCCGCTTCTGCATCCTGGATCGCCTTGGTCGCGGCACGCAGATCATCGAGGCGATAAGTGATCATCACGTCGAACAGGGAATTGACCAGGTTATACCGGTTCTTGGACTTGATCACATCGAATTTGACCGCGGCACCGATCGATTTGTCCGTGAACGGGTTCGGAAACCCGGCGGGCGCCTTGCTGTAGATGTCCGGACGCACCGGCAGGCGGCGGATCTTCGGGTCGAGCAACAATTCCTGTCCTTGTTGCGACATCAAGAACTCGATAAATGCCCCCGCAGCCTCGGGATGTGGTGCCTTGGCAACAACCCCAATGTTGGCCGGCACCAATGTGGTGACGGTCGGGTAAACGAATTGGACTGGGAACCCGGAAGCCTGGGATGACAGACCGAAGAAATCGATGACCACACCGAGCCCGAACTGCCCGGAATTGACGCCGTCGGGAACACCAAAACTTCTTTCCGTGACGGTGTTGAAGTTACCCGCGATCTCCTTCCACATAGCCCAGCCTTGGTCCCAGCCCTCACCCTGCAACAGCGTTTCCACTGTGAGATGGGTGGTACCGGAACGCGATGGCGCCGACATGCCCACATGCCCATGGTACACGGGTTTGGCTAGATCCAACCACTCCTTGGGCGCCGGCAGCTTCTTGGCCTTGATGTAGCGCTCGTTCCACATGATGCCGTAACCCGCCCCGGCAAATCCTTTGTAATACCCGTCGGGATCATTGATCGGGTAGGCGCCGATCATGTCCGGGATGCCGGTCGCCTTAAGTTGATATTTCTGCAGCAACCCGTCGCTCTTCAACACCTCGAACGCGTCGGGCGCGGACGCCCAAAACATGTCCGATGTGTTATTGGACGCCGTCTCTTGCAGATACTTGACCCCAGCCGTGGTCTTCTTTTTCAACATCTCGACCTTAACGCCGGGATGGTTTTTCTCGAACGCGGCCTTAAAAGCACCGGTTAGGTCTTTGGGAAAAGAGGTCACAACAACCAGCTTGTCTTCGAGCGCCTGAACCAGCGGCGCCGCAGCTAATAGACCCGCGGCAAGGATCAATATTCCGGCACCACGGAAGATACTTCTAGTCTTACTCATCGATATCGCTCCTTTGGTTGAACCCTGGTGATCGCTTGTGCACGATCGTCTGAATCGTCTTTTGCGCCTATTATAGTGTCACTCTCATCTCGTAGATACCGACAAAACGACGCGGACCGGAGGTCGGGGATCGAAGGACACAACAATTTTTGCCCTGAGCGATCAACGGCGATCGCCCCGAGCGACGGCACAGGATGTCTGCCCTAAGCAGGGCTGAATGGCGCTGCCCTGGGCTCTGAAACTCCGACCAACGCTATTTTCTAATCCCCCGGGGGACGGTATTCCACCGACTTCTTGGCCGCCTCGTCGATTTCTTCCGGCGACATTAGTATCACCGTCTTTGCTTGCACGGCACCGGTGGCGTTGATGGTCATACTCACCGCAGCGGCGCTGGCGTGATCGGGTAAGTCGACGATGCCGTAAACGTCGGCGTCTCCAAACGCAAAGTAGAAGGTTTCCAGCGTGCCGCCCAAGCCACGGATCATCCGGTCGACTTGGTCGCGCCGGCTCGAGCCGCCATCTTTCACAATGCCTTTGGTGCCGTGCGCCGTATACGACGCCATGAATAAGTACTTAGCCATGTTGATCCTCCTGGTGGTACAGATTTCTTATTTTATGAGTCGTGTCCGAAAGGGATTCATGCCCCTTGGAGACGCATGCTGGTCAAACCGGACTGCCGAGTGGTGCGACTAAGATTAAGAAATCTCCTGCTTCTCGTTTAGCATCCCCACCTCATTTTTCAACAATTCGGCCTTGCCGGTGTTTTCCCAGCTAAAGTCGGGGTCGTCCCGTCCAAAATGCCCGTATGTAGCGGTCTTCAAATAGATCGGCCGCTTCAAGTCCAACTCCTTCAATATCGCCGCCGGGGTGAGCGGAAAATGTTTCCTCACCAACACCGTGATCCAGCCTTCGGGGAATTTATTGGTGCCGAAGCAATCCACGTTGATCGATACCGGCTCGGCAACGCCGATCGCATAAGCCAATTGAATTTCACACCGATCCGCCAAGTCTGCCGCCACGATGTTCTTGGCAATATACCTAGCGGCATAGGCGGCCGACCGGTCGACTTTGCTGGGGTCCTTCCCGGAGAAACACCCGCCACCATGTCTTCCAATTCCACCATAACTGTCGACGATGATCTTCCTACCGGTGCAGCCAGCATCGGCGTAAGGCCCGCCCCTTATGAAAAAGCCCGTCGGATTAACATAGAACTTAGTGTCTTTGTCTATCCAATCCTTGGCGACCGGTTTGATCACTGTTTCGATCACTGCCGCTTTGATCTCGTCGTGCTCGAGTCCGGGATCATGTTGCGTGGATATCAAGATGGTGTCGGCGCGTTGGGGTCTACCGGCCTCGTCATACTCGATGGATACCTGGGATTTCCCATCCGGCCGCAGCCACCCCAATTCCTCGTTCTTTCTTGCGTCGGCAAGCCTTCTCGTGAGCTTGTGGGCAAGCATGACAGGAAGCGGCATGAGCTCCGGAGTCTCATTGCTGGCGTAGCCGAACATCATTCCCTGATCGCCGGCCCCTTGCTCTTTGTGCAAGCCTTGTCCTTCGCTCACGCCTATCGATATATCCGGTGACTGCTCGGTTATCTGCGTCCACACCGAACA
>CAMYNX010000235.1 GCA_947259875.1 uncultured Gammaproteobacteria bacterium
GTCGAAGCCGAATTCGTTGTTGGTGCCGTACACTATATCCGCCGCGTAGGCTTCGCGTTTGGAGATTGGATCCTGTCCGGTGGTGATGACACCGACCGTAAGTCCCAAAAACTTGTATATCTCGCCCATCCATTCGGCGTCGCGGCGCGCCAGGTAATCGTTGACGGTCACAATATGTACAGACTGTCCAGCCAGGCTATTTAAGTAAGCCGGTAACGTCGCTACCAGCGTTTTACCTTCACCGGTGCGCATCTCGGAAATCTTGCCCTCGTGCAGTACGATACCGCCGATAATCTGCACATCGAAGTGCCGCATCTCCAAGGTACGCTTAGCGGCCTCCCGCACCACGGCAAAGGCCTCCGGTAACAACTCCTCCACCGTCTGTCCTTGCTCGATGCGGTCACGAAATTCGGCCGTCTTCGCGGCCAGTTCGCCGTCTGACAGTGCGCTCACCGAGGGTTCCAGCGCATTCACGTCACTGACGGCCTTCGACATCTGTCGGATCAATCTTTCATTTCGAGTACCAAAGACCTTTTGCAATATCGATCCGATCATTCCCAATCCTTACCTCACTCTAAATAAAACTAGCAACCATTAACCCGCATATTGCACTAACGATCCCGGATGATCGCGAAGGGACTTGTGCTGCGCGGAGTTCCCCTGCTGTGCGGGGACGAGCGCCGTGCTGGAACGAAACGCATAGCCGTAGCTATGGGTTGAGTGAAGCGCAAATCCAGGCGTTCGAGACCGAGCCAGCACCGGGATAGGCGCACACCCGGGTACAAAGTGCCATACCAGACATTCATCGAGTTTGTTAGTTCAAACAAATTGTTCGCTCTTTTTTCCGCCCCCTTGGTGCAATATGCGGGCTAAGGGTTAGTATGAAGGGTAATGGACCCAATGAAAACTCATTGGATCTTAGAATTGAACCAACGTCGCTTCCGGGAGAATTATGAACGAGAGCGAGAGGCTTTCAGGTAACGCCGCGGATTCACCGTCTGGCCGTTTAATAAGACCTCGAAATGCAAGTGAGGTCCAGTGGAACGACCACTGTTGCCCACGACCGCCACCACTTGGTCTTTTTCGACGCGTTCGCCGACCTGGACGACCGTCGCCAAGCCATGGGCATATCGCGTCGTGTATCCGTTGCCATGATTAATTTCGACCATCAGCCCGTAGCCGACCTCGATCCCGGCGTGGGTCACGATGCCGGCGGCCACTGCCTTGATGGAGCTTCCGGCCTTGCCGGCGATGTCCACGCCGCCGTGAAAGTCGCGACGGCCACTAAAAGGGTCGGTGCGGTAACCGTACTGCGACGATAACCAGCCCCCTTCCACCGGCCAGCCCCGAGGAAACTGCCGTTTGTGTAATGTGCGGTCCATCATCAAGGATTGCAAGATGTTCAATTCCTCGTACTTTTCCTGCAGGCGTTTGTCCAGACGGTCAAGAGCATGGATGAAATCGGTGTGGGATTGATTGTGAACTGCGATGGAAGACTCCGGCCCGCCCAGTGCCGGCTCTTCATTAAAATTGAATTCACTGGGATCTAGGCCCGCCATTTCCGTCAAGCGCTGTCCCAAGGCGTTGATCCGGGACACCTGCGCCTGGAGTCGGCCAAGATTGCGTCCCAGCGCGTCGAGATGGTTTCCTACCTGGGATCTCGCCTTCGCAACTTCGGTTCTTTGCTCCTGAATCCCGCTCTCTATCAGACGTGCGTAGTACTGATAGTCCGGTAATTGGCTCGGGGCCCCAGCAAGTTGGCGGCTGTTCTTGAGGTAGTACCCAGCGATAGCGGATAGGACAGGTAGTACAATAAATACCGATATCAACAGCACTGTCACTTTGCGGCGCGTAAGACTAGTGCTGTGGCGTTTACCTGTACCGCTGGGAACGATGATAATACGCATGAGTTGACGTGACCGTTTATCTATATAATCAGTGATTCACCCATGTCTCCGACAACGAAAACCAAGACCTTTCAGTCCGTGGCGGCTTTGCTCGCAACCCGTCACACCGCGGGCGTCTCGTTGTCGAGCCTCATAAAGCAACTCAAAAAGATCCAAGATATCTGGACCGCCGTCGTGTCCGCCGAATTGGCGCAGCACAGTCGGCCTACATTCTATGCGAATGGCCGGTTAACCATATCCGCTGACTCACCGGTCTGGGCCAACAGCATCCGGCATAATCAAACTTCCCTCGTCCAGCGGCTCCGTCAACATGGATTGCCAAAAGTCGAAATCATCCAGATTCGCGTGCTGCCTTCAGATCAACAGCGGCGACGCGTTCCGGTGCGCCGAAAAAATCCTTCACCCGACATGCAACAAGCAATCCGCAGCACTGCCAAAGGAATCCAAGACGTGGAGCTTAGAACCGCCTTATTAAAGCTTAGCAAAATACTCCGCTAAAGTTCCGCACAGAGGCGAAAGCTCTGGCCTCTAATCCACGCTCTCCTGGCACCTTTTCCACGATGGCCGGCTTTAACGTAGTGCCAGCCAAAAGGTGGTCTATAGAGTCGCGGGTACGGTACGCACAAACGCGATTGGCGCCACCTCAGGATCGTCAAATGACACCAACTCCCAGGCAGAACTGTCATGGACCAAAGTTCGAAGCAACTGGTTATTTAGCGCGTGTCCGGATTTGTACGCGCTGAATGCGCCGATTAAAGGATGACCGAGCAAATATAAATCACCAATCGCATCCAGGATCTTGTGCTTGACGAATTCGTCCTCGTAGCGCAAGCCATCATCATTCAATATATGATATGAATCCATCACAATGGCATTGTCCAGGCTGCCTCCACGTGCCAACCCGGCATCGCGCAAAGCTTCTAAATCCTGCATAAAACCAAACGTACGTGCCCGGCTTACTTCCTTCACAAATGATGTCGTAGAAAAATCAACGCTGGCCCGTTGTGTAATGTTGTTGAAGATCGGGTGATCAAAATCAATAGCGAAAGAGACTTTGAATCCATCCAGGGGATCGAAGCGAACCCATTTGTCTCCTTCTTCAATCTCTACCTTCTTGGTAATGCGAATAAACTGTTTCGGTACATCTTGTTCTTCTATGCCCGCCGACTGAATCAAAAATACAAACGGTCCGGCACTTCCATCCATGATGGGAACTTCGCCGGCGGTGAGATCGACATAGGCATTATCTACACCAAGACCAGCGAACGCCGACATCAGGTGTTCTACGGTGGAGATCTTAACGCCCTCGTTCTCGAGGGTGGTGGATAACCGGGTGTCACCAACATACTCGGACCTCGCGGGAACATCTACCGGCGGATCTAAATCGACCCGTCTGAATACGATACCGGTATCTGGCGCGGCTGGCCTTAATGTTAAATAGACTTTGTCCCCTGTGTGTAGCCCAACTCCGGTTGCTCGGATAACGTTTTTCAGCGTGCGTTGTTTGATCATTGGATTATTCTTGAGCCTTTTGTTATACGACACGCGGTCGTCCACGGGCTTGGAGAGGCCCTCCCCGAAGCGGCGCATCGTACACGATTCTAGTGGGTTTGTGTAGTCATAGCGGTGCTCGCCCTTAATCCGCCTGACGCCGAAGAAACGCTGGAATATCCAGATAATCCATGTTCTTTTCATCCGGTATCGCCGGCAAATCCCGGTCCTCGCGGCGGTTCCGGATCACCGTGGGGGCCTCATAATCCTCATAATTGACCGCCTTCTGGACAGAATGGACCACCTTATAGGGTCGCACCGCGGATTCCACCTCGCCGATGCCCGTGGCCACCATCGTGACCCGTAGATCGCCCTGCATCTCCGGTTCCAGCACCGTTCCAATCACCACCGTGGCATCGTCGGCGGCGAATTCCCGAACCACATTACCGACTTCCTCGAACTCGCCGATGGACATATCCATCCCAGCCGTGACATTGATCAGGATCCCGCGGGCACCGGCAATATGCGTGTCCTCGAGCAGTGGACTGGATACCGCCGAGCGCGCGGCCTCGGTGGCACGTTCGATGCCGCTAGCTGTTGCCGAGCCCATCATCGCCATGCCCATCTCAGCCATCACGGTACGGACATCGGCAAAATCCACATTAATGAGGCCAGGACGGGTTATGAGTTCCGAGATGCCCTGTACCGCATTGCGCAGTACCTCATTGGCCTTCGCAAATGCCTCGAGCAATGTTGCCTGTTTACCCATCACGTCCAACACCCGTTCGTTGGGTATGGTGATCAATGAGTCCACGTACTCGGACAACTCTTCAATACCCGTAGCCGCTATCGACATCCTCTTACCACCCTCGAATGGGAATGGTTTGGTGATCACGGCAACCGTCAACGCCCCTTGTTCGCGCGCGATCTGCGCCACGATAGGTGCCGCACCGGTGCCCGTGCCGCCGCCCATGCCGGCGGTGATGAAGACCATGTCCGCTCCTTGAATCGTCTCAGCGATACGGTCACGATCCTCCATTGCCGCCTGCCGCCCGATATCCGGATTTGCACCGGCACCGAGCCCTTTAGTGAGATTGGCGCCCAGTTGCAAAATGGTGTCGGCATTGGTTCGATTGAGAGACTGCACGTCGGTATTGGCGTTAATGAACTCCACGCCCTCGATGCTGGCGGAGACCATATGATCCACAGCGTTACCGCCCCCGCCACCGATTCCGACTACCTTTATTACCGCTTGTTGATCAACTGTATCTATTAATTCAAACATATGAATACTCCCGTGCCTGCGAAACTCTGGTTATGTAGGATTTCCATCTCGCCACCTGTGAATTGTGCTTGCGTTGCATCGAACTCCCCTAAAAACCCCCTTGAAACCAACCCTTCATGCGTTCGAATACCGCCTTGAATCCAGACCGGCGTGGTCCCTCATCAAGTTTCGGACCCTTGTGAAGATTTCCAAATTGAATGAGCCCGACACCGGTGGAATAGATCGGATTCTTGACCACTTCGTTCAGCCCACCGATGTATTTCGGCATGCCCAGCCGTACTGGTACGTGAAAAACCTCCTCGGCAAGCTCGATCATGCCATCCATCTTGGAACTGCCGCCTGTCAACACGACTCCGGAACCGATAAGCTCTTCAAAGCCGCTGCGACGAAGCTCACCACGCACTAGCTCATACAATTCCTCGACTCGAGGCTCGATGACCTCTGCCAGGGTATGCCGGGACAACTTGCGCGGCGGCCGGTCGCCCACGCTGGGAGCTTCGATGCTCTCGTCACTGCTGGCCAGCTGAGTCAACGCCGAACCGTACTTCTTTTTGATCTCCTCGGCAGACTGGGTCGGCGTGCGCAGCGCTACTGCGATATCATTAGTGACCTGATCGCCGGC
>CAMYNX010000236.1 GCA_947259875.1 uncultured Gammaproteobacteria bacterium
GCCGGCGCGCGCCGTGAACGGACGAATGACGTTATCCGGCCCGACCGCCCCCACCGCGATGCCGTGGCCGCCCAGCGAGTTCACGATCCCCGCCGGAAAGTCAGGGTTCGGCAGACCCGAGTTGCCGGCCGCCATGACGATGATTTTCCCGGCGCCGGCAGCATTCTGCAGCGAATTTACGACCCCGAAGTCAAAAACCGTAAATTGTACTGCGAGGTTTAGGATGCGCACATCGCGTCTGGCCGCGGAAAAATCGATACCCTGTCGCCCCCAATCTACGAGACCCATTCCGGTGGCATCAAAGACCTTCACCGGCAGTACTTGCGCCGTAAAATTGGAGCTGCCCACCGCGATGGCTGCGATGATGCTGCCGTGGCCGTTGTCGTCGGTGGCATCAGCGTCGTTGTTGACGAAATCAAAGCCACCGGGAACGATATACGGCACCAATTCCGGTATCGGCAAAATCCCGCTGTCGATGACCGCAATGACCGCCGCCCTGGGAGCGTTTGCAAGAACGAGGCATACGGCTAACGTGGATACTAAAATAAGACACCGTTTCATTTCTCGCCTCCTAAGTACGTTATTCAAGTCCGTGTTAAGCGTCGTGACTATCTTCTTTAACCTCATGCATGCCATGTGAACAGTTGCATACGTTCCCACAAAGTAAGAACGAGCGCGTTGAGCCATATCATGATTTCGCTCAACGCGTCATCAGACCTTGGGATTGAAGGGTCAGCCCAGCGAATCACCTTGGACGAGCGATCCGCCAACGCCCAAGACAGTGAAGCCCCACATGAGATGGCTGGGGCCTGACCCCAAAAGTCCGCGGGGGTTATAATCGTGGCGACAAACGTGGTGAACAGATGCTGCGGCGCAGCATTCCAGTCCCCCCGCTAACAGGGCACAATCCGCATATGCATGATCGAGACCGGCAACGATGGGTTTGGGTGACCACCGGGCTGATGGTGGTGTTCGCGCTGATGTTGGTGTGCGCTTATCTGATGATCACGCATCCGGATGCTGCCGCGCGGTTGGCATTGACGCAACTGAGCCTGGTGATTGCAGGCGCGACTCTGACCCTTCTTGGGTATCGGGGTGGGCGGTCCACCGGGTCACAGGCCCCGGAAGCAATCTCCGATCGGGGAACCGGGGCGGCCAGCGGTGATGCCAGCGCGCGCACAGGCGGGCAATCGTTCAGCGAACCGTCCGCGCAGCTTGCCCGAGACTTGAAGCAGCTGAGCGATCAGGCCGTTGCCGTATCCGGTGATGTACCGCGCCGGGTGCCGGGGGCGACCACACATGTCGCGCGGGAGGCGCGATCCTTGGAACTGCTTTACGATGTGGCGGCGAGTATCAATGTGTCCCGGGATCTCGATGATCTGCTGGCGCGATCGATACGGGTGTTGAAAGAGGTGGTCGGTGCCCATGCCGGCAGCGTGCGGCTGGTCGAAAGCGACGGCCGGATGCGCATGGTGGCGAGTATTGGTACCGACCAGGACGTTGTGGAGCTGAAACAAAAATACGCGGCGAGCGCCCGTACCATTGATACCGGCGAACATGGCGGGCTCGAAGACGTCACTTATTTTACTCATCTGGGATTGATCTCGGTGCCGTTGCCGTACCGCAATCGCACCCATGGCGTCATTGATTTGTACATGGACGACGAGACGTTCGTGGACCGCGATGACGTCAAGGCATTGCTGACCAGTGTCGGGCGCCACCTGGGCATGGCCATCGAGCGCCACAGTCTCGATCACGAACGCGAGCGCCTGTCGCGTATGGAAGAACGAACCCGCATGGCCCACGAACTCCACGACTCGTTGGCGCAAACGTTGGCCAGCTTGCGTTTTCAAGTACGGGTGCTGGACGAGACCCTGCATCAACAAGACGAGTCCGCGGTGTGGCAGGAAATGGAGCGCGTCGAGAACAGTCTCGACGAGGCGCATATTGAGTTGCGCGAGTTGATTGCGCGCTTCCGAGCGCCTATCGACCAAGACGAACTCGTTCCGGCCATTGCCAAAATGGTCAATCGCTTCGAGCATGAGACCGGTATCTCCACGTTCCTGCAAAATGAATGGGCCAACTCGGAGCTGCCACGCGAACTCGAAATCGAAGTCATCCGCATCGTGCAAGAGGCGCTGGCCAACGCGCGGAAGCACAGCCATGCGCATGCCCTGCGGGTCATGTTGCGCAGCTCCGCTGGTGGTGAGCACCGCGTGTTGATCGAAGACGACGGCGTCGGCATTACGGATACCAAGGAGACGGACCAGGCCGGAGAACACATCGGATTAATAGTGATGCAGGAACGTGCGCAGCGCCTCGGTGGTGAGATTAAGATTGATGGCGAACCCAATGAAGGTACGCGTATATTGCTGACCTTCCGTTACCCGCTCGAGCAACCAGATGTTTCGTTTAGAACCGCCGTATCTTAGCCCGCATATTGCACCAAGTCGGCGAAATGAAGAGCTAACAACATGTTTGAAATAGCGACTTCGATCAATGTTCAGAACTACGTTTCGTACCCGGATTTGGGCCTATCCCGGCCCTGGCTGGTTCTCGCACATCTGCGTTTGGCCTTCGCTCGACCCATAGCCCGCTACGGGTCTCGCTCCAGGCGCGGCGCTTGTCCCCGCACAGCAGGGGGCTCAGCGGCACGAGTCCTGCGCCAGCATCCGGGATCCTGGTGAGTAAGGCGGGCTAGACCATGAAAGTGTTGATAATCGATGACCATGCCTTGTTTCGCGTCGGGCTCGAGGGTCTGCTCGCCCATCGAGGGATTGAGGTGGCAGCGATGACCGGGGATGGGGGCGAAGGTTTGCGGCTCAGCGAAGAGCTGGACTTGGATATCATTCTGCTCGATCTGCGCATGCCGAAAATGGGGGGTATAGAGGTCTTGAAAAAGCTCCGTGAGCGTAATGTCACCACGCCGGTGGTGATGTTGACCACCAGCAGCGACGAACGTGATCTGGTTGAGTCGCTGCGCTGTGGAGCCCAGGGTTATCTGCTCAAGGAAATGGAGCCGGACGATCTGGTAGTCGCGCTGCGGGATGTGGTGGCCGGGAAATCGGTGGTGGCGCCGGGGCTGACCGACGTGTTGGCAAAGGTCGTCAGGCAAGGAGATACGGAGAGCATGGCCGAGGCGTCGTCGCCATTCGATGACCTCACGCCCCGCGAACGCGAAATCCTAGGTCACCTGTCCGAGGGGCAGAGCAACAAGGTTATTGCCCGCAACCTTGGCATTTCTGACGGCACGGTGAAGCTGCATGTGAAATCCATCCTCAGAAAATTGGACGTGCATTCGCGGGTGGAAGCGGCAGTGATGGCGGTGGAACGGGGCCTGTCCCAGAAGTCGTGATCAGCGAGTGGGTACCGCGGATTCCGTTGTCCGGCTGGACTTACACAAAGTGTCATCGAGCTGCGTAATTCTCGACCCGAGCGCGCTAGACTTTGGCGCCCACGCAGAGTAAAACTGGCCGATCGCATCAGAAACTAGTTGGGAACCAAAAATGTCTAAGCTACCGGAGATCAATGACGCAACGAGAACCGAGATCGAATCCGCTGTGTATCGCAAGATGATCGAACATCTGCGTAAATACCCGGAAGTGCAGAACATAGAACTCATGAATCTTGCGTATTTTTGCCGCAACTGCTTGTCGAAATGGTACCGTTCCGCGGCGTCAGAGCGTGATATCGATATCGATTACGATCAAGCGCGGGAGATTGTGTACGGCATGCCTTATGCGGAGTACAAACAACGCTACGCGACGGAAGCCACGCCTGAACAGCTAGCGGCGTTCAAGGACGCCGAGAAAAAGGCGACCGAATAGTCCGCTTATCCGTGATGAGAAGATGGTGACTACAACCGCTGCAAAAAAACTCATCAATGACGAGCAATTGCTTCGTTACAGCCGGCAGATATTCTTGCCGGAGATTGATGTCGAAGGCCAGCAACGGTTGTTGAAATCAAAGGTGATGGTGTTGGGTCTCGGCGGATTGGGCTCGCCGATCTCCATGTATCTGGCCACCAGCGGTGTGGGACAATTGGTGGTCGTCGACCCTGATCAGGTGGAGTTGTCGAATCTGCAACGGCAAATCGTGCATACCAGCGCTACTTTGGGTATGGAAAAGGTCTTGTCGGCCAAGAAGATGTTGAATGCACTGAACCCGGACGTCGAAATCGTTACTCATAACCGCAAGTTGAATGAGACCGAATTGGTTTCTGCGGCGCGCGATGTGGATGTGGTGGTCGACGGCACTGACAACTTCGACGCCCGATTTGCCATCAATCGCGCCTGCCACACCGCGGGTACCCCCTTGGTGTCGGGCGCCGTGGTGCGTATGGAGGGCCAGATATCTGTCTACCGTTTCGACCAACCGGGCGGCCCATGTTATAACTGTCTGTATCAGGAAGCCACTGCGTCGTCGGATGGGCAACAGCAACAGTCCAGCTGGCAGAATTGCTCGGAGACCGGCGTGCTCGGCTCGGTGGCCGGCATCATCGGCTGTATTCAGGCCACCGAGGTCGTCAAGCTGTTGCTCGGGATAGGCGAAACATTGAGCGGCCGGTTGCTGTTATTGGACGCGCGCACCATGGAGTGGAACACCGTCCGTCTGAAAAAGGACCCCAAATGCAAGGTCTGTGGGACCGAGTGAGGAGATCGAATATATAGTTGACCAACTGCGGGAGCGGTTTTTGCGGTAATTAATAAAGTATCGTCATCAACGGTACGCGCGAAGATCGCCCCCCAAGCAAAACCACCGCATAGGAGGAAAGCATGCTACGAGCGCTACAGCTGGAGCCGGAGAAATGTACTGGCTGCTTGCAATGTGAGATGGCCTGTTCGTTTGAGAATGAAGGTGTCTTTAATCCGGCCAAATCCCGCATCAAGGTGTTTGGTTTTCATGACCAAGGGCGGTTCGCGCCATACACCTGCACCCAGTGCGATGAGGCGTGGTGTATGCACGCGTGCCCGGTCGAGGCGATCGTGGTCAATCAGGACACCGGTGCCAAGGAGGTGTTGGACGCCGTGTGTGTCGGCTGCAAGGTGTGTACCATTGCCTGTCCGTTCGGCACCGTCAACTACACCCACGATACCGGTAAGGTCATCAAATGCGATCTGTGCGGCGGCGATCCGTGGTGCGCCAAGGCGTGTCCTACCGGCGCGATCACGTACGTGGATATCGACAACACGGGTTTGGACCGCATGCGTGCATGGGCGCAGCAAAGCTCGGCCGGGTCGGCGAGTTTTAATGTGCCGACGGAAAAAGACGTTCAGACCTACAGCCAGGCACAGTAACGGGAGG
>CAMYNX010000237.1 GCA_947259875.1 uncultured Gammaproteobacteria bacterium
GTGACCTGCGCAGCACGCTGGTCATTTCGCTCGCCATCCCGATCTCCGTGGGCGCAACCTTCGCTCTGCTGTATTTCGGTGGCTTCACGCTGAACCTCATGACGCTGGGCGGTCTGGCACTCGGCGTCGGCATGATGGTGGATAGCTCCGTGGTAGTTCTAGAAAACATCTTCCGCCGCCGGCAGGAATTCGCGGAAGAACCCGTCGCGGCCGCGGTCAACGGTACCCGTGAAGTGAGCTCGGCGGTCATCGCCGGTACCGTCACCACGTTGGTAATATTCCTGCCGCTGGTATTCGTGCAAGGCCTTACCGGCGTGCTGTTCAAGGAACTCGCCTACGTCATTATGTTCTCGCTGTTCTGTTCACTCCTCGTGGCTTTGAGCCTAGTACCGATGCTCGGCTCGCGGCTGCTCGCCGCTCCCGGGGCAAGGGCGTCTACAGGATGGACGAACCGGCTTTCGGTGCGGGCGGGAGCGGGATTCGAAGCGCTGGAGAACGGCTACCGGGACCTGCTGCGCGCCGTGCTGCGGGTGCCGTGGACCGTGGTGTTCTTGTCCATTGCCATCTTTTCCGCGAGCCTGCTGCTGGCGCCTTTTCTGGGCACCGAGTTTCTGCCGCCAAGCGACGAGGGTGAAGTTCGCGTCACCGGTCAATTCGAAGTCGGCACACGTATGGATTTGATCGATCAACAAACCCAGCGGATGGAACAGATGGTCGACGCTGCGGTGCCCGAGGCGGTTTCCTCGGTGGTCAGCATGATTACTTCCGGCGCCCGCGGCAACGCGGCGGCCATCGGCGATATCCGGGTCTCGCTTGCACCCGCCAAGCAGCGGCAGCGTTCTAACAGCGAGATCGCGGCAGACCTTCGCCAGCGCTTCGAAACAGAAGGGATTCCCGGGGCCAAGGTCCGGGTGCGCGCGCCCCGTGGGCAGTTCCTGCTGGAGCGCATTCTGGCAAACGCCGAAGGGGTCACCGTCGAAGTGCGCGGGTTCGATCTGGATACCCTCGACCTGCTCGCACGCCGGGTCGCGGACAGCGTCAACGACGTCGATGGCGTCACGGATGTGGAGCTTAGCCGCGAGGCAGGCATTCCGCAGCGAGTGATTCTTGTGGATCGCGACAAGGTCGCGGATATGGGCTTGACCGTGCGCGACGTCACCCGTGTCATCGAGACCGCGGTCGCCGGTTCCACCGCCGGAGAGTATCGCGCCCAAGGCAACTCCTACCGCATCCTGGTGCAACTGGAAGACGCAGAGAAACGTTCGCTGGACGAGATCCTCGACTTGATGCTGCGAATACCCGATGGCGATCTGGTTGCGCTGCGCAACCTGGTGTCGGCGGAAACAGGATCTGGTCCGGTCACCATCGAGCGCAAGGATCAGCAGCGGCTTATCAACGTGACTGCCAACGTCGCCGGTCGCGACCTAGGCTCGGTTGCCGCGGACGTGCAGGAGCGCCTGGACCAAATCCCGCGGCCGACGGGCTACGATCTGATGATCGCCGGTAACGTCGAAGAACAGCAAAAAGCGTTCGACGAACTGCTCATCTCTTTATTCCTCGCTCTGCTGCTGGTGTATATGGTGCTCGCGTCCCAATACGAATCCCTGGTGGATCCGCTGGTGGTGATGCTCTCGGTGCCGCTGGCCGCGGTGGGGGTGCTGCTCACATTATTTCTCACCGACACGACGCTTAACCTTCAGTCCGCCATCGGCTGCATCATGCTGGGGGGCATCGTGGTAAACAACGCCATCCTGCTGGTGGACCAGGCAGGCAAGTTGCGCAGCGAAGGTCTCGAAACCCGAGACGCCCTGGCCGAAGCCGGTAGGCGGCGTCTGCGCCCGGTGCTCATGACCACGTTTACCACCATTCTCGCCCTGCTGCCGCTGGCATTGGGTATCGGCGAGGGCACCGATGCCCAGGCGCCGCTGGCCCGCGCCGTGGTCGGCGGTCTCGCGACATCGACTCTGATTACACTGGTATTAGTCCCGGTCGTGTATTCGCTGTTTCATCGCAGATCCAGTGAACTCGAGGAAGGCGCCCCAGAAAAGGCAGTCGCCGGATGAATGGCAGCGGCCTGTGGTTAATGAACTGGTTAATGGGGTCGCTAACGATCATAGATAGCGGATCGAAAGTATAAGTCGTCACCAACTCCTTTTTGCATTTCCGGCCCTTGAAATTATCGCTGCCTTAAAACCTGACCGCAAACGAAGCCTATGCTCGATGTGCTGCATAGCCGTGCTGGAATTGTGTCGCATATAGTAGTTAATCAAAGCCTTAGCGATCGAGAGTTCTGGTCATAGGCAATCCGCGACTCACCGCATAACCGGCGCCGACGGATGGTTATTTCCCAGGACAACTCGGCACTTATGGTGTCCAAATCTGTAACGGCACTGTCCCGGAACTTTTTCCAGGGCAGTTGTTCCTCGCCAGCGTGGACGTTACGCGAATTAATTAGTTCCGATGGCGGGTACTCGGCCACAGTTTGTTTGGGTCGCACTTGCAGCATGACGAACAGTTTAAGACCGAGAGGCGCGAGATATGGATAAGCTTTGGAAATTTTTCGTTGATCGACCGCAAATGGTGATGATATTGGTGATGTTGGCTCTCGTAATGTTACCAGTAGCGGTCTGGCTCGATTTACGGCGAATCTCGGACCAGTCGCTAAGTCAACGGGCCTTGAACCTGGACGCAATAATCAGCGAGATTCGGGGGTACTATTCAAAAAACGTTATTGGCCGCGTCCAGGCGAATCAAGGCAAAGCACAGCCCAGCAATAATTATCACCGTGTATCGGGTGGAATTCCGATACCCGCCACTCTTTCCATTGAGTTGGGCGAAGTGATCGGCGCAAAAGTGGGAGATATCAAATATCGTTTCATTTCAGACTACGTTTTCGCAAATCGCATTTCCCATGATCTTGACGCTTTCGAAACCACGGCATTGCGGTCGTTTCGAACTGGAGATAGCAACGGCCTCGTCGTATCGCAGTTCAGTGGATCCCTATTCAATCGCCAGGTCCGAATAGCCACCCCGGTTGTTATGAGCGGCACATGCGTGAATTGCCACAATACGCATCCGGAAAGCCCAAAAAAGGATTGGGCGGTGGGTGACGTTCGTGGGATACAGGAGGTAATGATCACCCAGCCCATCGCAGCCAATCTTTTTTCTTTTACCTATTTATTTATCTATCTTACTGCCGCAGGAATATTCGGGTTCGCTTTCGCCCGCCTTCAATGGCGGCAGGCACACCATTTCGAGAGGCTGAACAATGAACTGGAGGAGGCTAATTCCTTTCTGAGTTCGGTATCAATGAAAATATCAAAATATCTTCCACCTCAGATATACAAGAGCATATTCAGCGGCGAGAAGGATGTTGTCATTTCCACTGAACGTAAAAAATTGACGATATTCTTTTCTGACATCAAGGATTTCACGCTGTCCACGGAGCATCTGCAGCCTGAGGAACTGACATCGCTGGTAAATGAGTATTTCTCCGAGATGGAAGCGATTGCGTCCAATCATGGCGCAACCGTGGACAAGTTCATTGGCGATGCAATCCTGGCATTTTTCGGCGATCCGGAGTCAAAGGGTGTAAAGCAGGACGCGCGCGCATGCCTAAACATGGCAATTGCCATGCAAAAGCGTCTGATTGACCTCAGCGCAGAATGGAAAGCGCGTGGAATAGAACGACCCTTCATGGCCCGGATGGGCATCAACACAGGTTATTGCAATGTCGGAAATTTTGGCAGTTCGGATCGCATGGACTACACGATAATTGGCGCAGAGGCCAATCTGGCGGCGCGCTTGGAATCGATTGCGGAACCCGGGGGAATCGTAATCAGCTATGAAACCTATGCGCAGGTCCGAGACATGATCAGCGTAACACAACTGGAACCCATAACATTAAACGGCATAACCCGCGAAATAATCCCGTACAAGGTTGAAAATCTGTTCAACGAGGACCTCGTCGAAAAACGCGCGATTATCGACGTCAATGACGCCGGATTCAGAGTTTTCGTTGACCTCGAGAAACTGGATCAGGCGGGCCGGGATCAGGCACAACGGATTTTGAGTGACACCTTGAAAAAAATCAAAAACGAGTAGTTTCAGAAGCACGAAACCCGTTTGCGTAGTAATGAAGACTGTGTACGCCGCGCGAAACTTCCGCATAGGAACGCAGTATTCTATTGGAGCTAGCCGGTCGTTACGAAAAAGGTCGCTCCCCTCACTGTTAGATGGTCGTTTGTCCTCCCGAAGCGACCATTTTATTGCGGCACGGCACAACGCGATTTCCTATCCTTGTTCTAAATTCTGCATTTGTCCCTCTACTTTAGCGGCGGTGTTATTTTCCAGTTCTGGAATGCTTCCATTTTTCCCGCTCGATGGCGTAGAGTGCGGAAGAGTACGCAGTAATATGATTAACTTCATTATTGAACAATCGCGGGGCGGAGGTAACCGATGTATGCAATGATACGGCGCTATGAAGGCGTGACAGATGCGAGCGAAGCAGCGCAATTGGTGCGGAAAAACTTCGTGCCTTTGATCAGCAAGATCCAAGGGCTCGTGGCCTACTACGTTATTGATGCGGGAGAAGGGGAATTTGTTTCGGTAAGTATTTTCAACGACAAGCTTACAGCCGAGGAGTCAAACCAGAAAGCAGCAGGTTGGGTCCAGGACAATGTCGCGGCGTTGCTCCCCAACCCCCCTCAGATAACGGCTGGTGAAGTGGTAGCCACCAAGCGCGGCGCATTAATGACAGGCACGCGCTTTTCTTGAATAAAATCCGGGGACACAATACATAATTTGTACCACCCGGCCGGGAGTTGGGCAACCGGAACCCCGGACCCAGGTGCAAATCGCATTGCGTATCGTGCCCCCCGATTTCAAAGGGTGCTTTTACAGACTCACAAGCACTCTGCGCGCCTGGAATGACGTCCTAAATCTAGTCCCGGGCGTCTCGGCACTCGATCCTTTCGGCATCGGCAACAAAGTAATACTACTCCCATCCGGTACCTGCACCTTGGAAAATACTCACCCGGTTCCCTGCCAATATCAATCTCAAAGCGTGCACGCGATGATCATCTGAACATCGTACGAACTGTTTCGGGCAAGATTTCAATAAAACCTGAGATTCAACTCACTATCGATAGTAAATGGCTGCATAAGTGCCACATTGACCGGATTGTCGTTCCTCATCAGGTGATTTTCAACTTCCGCACACCCCGATAAATGCATTTCAATCAGATGAACATGTGCTTTATACTTCTTATACTTGGTGAAAGTGAAATCAGA
>CAMYNX010000238.1 GCA_947259875.1 uncultured Gammaproteobacteria bacterium
AGAAGTCGTGGAGCGCCGCTTCGGCTTACGCGGAAGAGACGTAGCCACCCTAGAGAAGGTGGGCTTGGATGTCGGTGTTACCCGCGAACGTGTTCGTCAAATTCAAGTTGAAGCGTTGGCCAAACTTCGAACATTATTGGAAACGCGGGGCTTTACTCTCGACAGCTTGTGTTAGCGTGGATATTGCGCCAAGTCGCGCCGCGCACCTGATTCTCATCGGCCGAAGTATGGAGCGACTGATCTCCAGTTTCCCGGGATCAACGGATGTTTTTTCAAGCTCAAGCGGTGACAGAACATCTCTACATTATTGTCCGTGAGCCTGGGGTAGTATCCAGGCTAGTGTTCGGCACGCGGGTAAGCGTCATTAACGGCTTCGAACACCAATGCAGCCGCGACTTTTCTTCCTTCGCTCGCTAAAATATTGAACGTGCGGCATGCGGCGGGGGTATCCATGACCTCGAGTCCCATTGCGTGCCGTATAAGCGGCGTGGTGACGTGCGGCGCCGGAAACTGTAACTGCTTGCCCGTGCCAAGTAATGCCACTTCCGGCTTTAGATCTATCAACGGTAAAAAATCATCCGCGGACAAGTCCTCAAACCGCCTTGGTTGCCAGTCGGTAATGATCGTCTGGGGCGTGATGATCATGCTTGAGGTGTAGACTTGGTTGTTGATGACGATGCGTTCCGCGGTTACTGATTGCACGAGGTATATGTCGTCGCTGCGGGTGAGGTGTAGTTTCATTCGGGCATAGTGTAGTTTGCTGGACGTTATTCTAACCTGTGGGACAAGAAGCGATGCCACCCACCGGTTAACGCCGGGCGATAACTGGACTAAAATAACTATAATTCAATAGGTTGTGGAAGAAAGTTGACAGAAAACAAGGACATTATATCGGCAGATGCGCTGAGTCAGTTTCCACGCATAAGGCGACTTCCGCCTTATGTGTTTAATATTGTTAATGAGTTGAAGGCCGTGGCGCGTCGACGCGGCGAAGATATCATTGATTTCGGAATGGGAAATCCCGATCAACGGCCACCGCAACCTATTATCGACAAACTCTGCGAGGCCGCTCAGCGCAGTAATACCCATCGCTACTCGGTGTCCAAGGGTATACCACGCCTGCGTACGGCAATTTGTGACTGGTATGGACGGCGATTCAATGTCGACCTCGACACCCAGACCGAAGCCATCGTCACCATCGGTTCCAAGGAGGGTCTGGCGCACCTGGCATTGGCGACGGTCGAACCGGGTGATGCGGTACTGGTGCCGAATCCGTCTTATCCGATTCATCCGTGGGGATTCATTATCGCTGGCGCCGATATTCGCCACGTGCCGCTGACGGAAGAGGTGGATTTCTTTGCCGAACTCGAGGCCGCTATTCGCAACTCCTGGCCTACTCCTAAGATGCTGGTGTTGAGTTTTCCGAGCAACCCGACGACCCAGTGTGTCGAACTCGACTTTTTCGAGAAGGTGGTCGCGATCGCAAAGGAACACAACATTTGGGTCGTCCATGACTTGGCTTATGCTGACATTGTCTATGACGGTTATCAGGCGCCATCGATCTTGCAGGTTTCCGGCGCCAAGGACATAGCCGTGGAGTCATTTAGTCTTTCCAAAAGCTATAACATGCCTGGATGGCGGGTGGGATTCATGGTCGGCAACGAAGTGCTGATCGGTGCGTTGGCACGTATCAAATCATACTTGGACTATGGGCTATTTACCCCGATTCAAGTGGCCTCCATTCTCGCTCTCGACGGTCCCGAGGAATGGGTTGAACAAGTGCGGCGCACGTATCAAAGGCGCAGAGACGTATTAATCGATGGTCTAAATCAGGCCGGTTGGCCGATTGCGAAGCCCAAGGCGACGATGTTCGTGTGGGCGCGGATTCCGCCGCCGTTTGAAAATATGGGTTCACTTGAGTTCAGTAAACAATTGTTGGAACACGCCAAAGTAGCGGTTTCACCGGGCATCGGGTTCGGTGAATATGGGGATGGGTATGTCCGCTTCAGCTTGATCGAAAATGAACATCGCATTCGTCAGGCGGTGCGGTCGATTCGGCAGATGTTGCGCCGTAGCCAGCAGGTGACGGCCAATGCTTGATTCGCCGATGAAACCAGTCAGAATCGGATTGCTGGGGCTCGGCACTGTGGGATGCGGCACCGTCAACGTCCTAGCACGCAACGCCAATGAGATTACCCGCCGGGCTGGACGTGCCATCGAGATAGCGATGGCCGCAACGCGAGACCTGGCACGCCACCGAAGCTGCGATACGTCAGAGATTGAGTTAGTACAGAACCCCATGGAGGTGGTCGAGAATCCTCAAGTAGAGGTGGTCGTGGAGCTGATTGGCGGCGAACATAACGCCAAGGAATTGACGCTGCGGGCGATCAGCAATCGTAAGCACGTGGTCACCGCCAATAAGGCCTTAATCGCGGTGCATGGCAATGAAATTTTCGAAGCCGCGCAAAAGAAAAAGGTCATGGTAGCTTTTGAGGCCGCAGTCGGCGGTGGAATATCGATCATCAAGACGATACGCGAGGGTTTAGCGGGAAATAGGATTGAGCAGATTGCCGGTATTATTAATGGTACCGCCAACTACGTGCTGACCGGCATGCGGGACCAGGGCCGCGACTTTGCAGACGTGCTCGCGGATGCTCAGCAGTTGGGCTATGCGGAGGCCGACCCCAGTTTCGACATCGAGGGTATCGATGCTGCGCATAAACTGACAATCCTTGCGGCGATAGCGTTTGGTATTCCGCTCCAATATGACAAGGTCTATACCGAAGGTATCGGTCAGTTGACCCGCGACGATATCAAGCATGCCGGTGAACTCGGTTACCAAATTAAACATCTCGGTATCGCGAAGCGAAATCGGGGCGGTATCGAAATGCGTGTTCATCCAACCCTGATTCCTCAGCGGCGGCTAATCGCCAATGTTGACGGGGTGATGAATGCGATATTGGTGTCCGGTGATGCGGTCGGACCAACGTTGCACTATGGCGCCGGTGCCGGTGCCGATCCAACTGCCTCCGCGGTGGTTGCAGATATCGTTGACGTGGTACGCGCATTGACCACTGATCCAGAAAACCGGGTGCCCCATCTGGCGTTTCAGCCCGGCACGCTGGCAAGCGTCGACATCGTCGCGCCCGATGCGTTCGAAACCGCTTATTTTCTGAGTCTGACTGCGGTAGACCGGCCAGGTGTACTGGCCGATGTGACGCGGATTCTTGGAGATCTCGAGATCAGTATCGAAGCGATTCTGCAAAAGGAACCGCCGGGAAACGATAATACCGTCCCGGTAATCATTCTCACTCAGCAAACGAGAGAACAGTATATGAACCAAGCGGTGTCAAAGATCGAGGCGTTGGCGGCCATCACCCAGCGGGTGAAACGGGTTCGCGTGGAGCGCTTCAATGACTAGCGCCGTACCCGGTGGTCCGCTTGACGCTTGCTACACCGGGTTGATCGATCGTTACCGCGACCGACTACCGTTGCAACCTGACACGTCCGCGATCAGCCTGGGGGAGGGCGATACCCCGTTGATACAATTGTCTAATATTCCGGTGGTTCGCGACCGGGAAGTCCTGTTGTATGCGAAGTACGAAGGGCTAAACCCAACCGCGTCGTTTAAAGACAGGGGAATGACAGTCGCGGTGACCAAGGCTGTTGAAGACGGCAGCCACGCGGTGATCTGCGCTTCCACCGGGAACACCTCCGCTTCTGCTGCTGCCTATGCAGCGCGGGCCGATATGACTGCGTTTGTATTGATTCCCGAGGGTAAGATTGCCCTCGGTAAATTGGCGCAAGCGATGATGCATGGCGCCCTAGTCATACAGATCAAGGGGAATTTCGACGTGGGTATGGAGTTGGTTAAAAAAATCGCTGACGAGGCGCCGGTAACCTTGGTAAATTCAGTCAATCCCTATCGCCTGCAGGGGCAAAAAACCGCGGCATTCGAAATTATTGAACAACTCGGTGGGGTGCCGGATTTTCACTGCCTACCGGTCGGCAATGCGGGAAATATTACCGCCCATTGGATCGGATACTGCGAATATTCGTCAACACCGGGCGATCACACCACTGCGGCGTGTGCCTTTTGCCAGGGTGATTGCGATTTGTTGACGCGTCAAGTCGTTACCGATCGGCCCAAGATGGTGGGCTATCAGGCAACCGGTGCGGCACCGTTCTTGAGAGGCGAATTGCTCGATCATCCCGAAACCGTTGCCACCGCCATCCGCATCGGCCGTCCACAATCATGGGATCAAGCATGGAGCGCGAGTCGCGAATCCCAAGGATGGTTCGATGAACTAACTGATGAAGAAATACTCGCCGCGCAAAAGTTGCTCGCGCAAAGCGAGGGTATCTTTTGTGAACCTGCATCGGCGATTTCCGTAGCCGGGGCAATACGGGACATTGATAAAGGTAAAATTCCACAAGGTAGCCGGGTGGTGTGCACGCTCACCGGACACGGACTGAAAGATCCTGATACCGCAATTAAGCAGAGTACGGCGCCAGTCACGGTGGATGCGGATATGGATGCAGTCAAACGAGTAATCTTGGAAAACATGAAATAATCGGTGGCAGCGTATGTGCCGATTGACTAGATCGTGATACAAAGAACCGCAACTATCTACCTTGCGGGCCACCAGGGTATGGTCGGCTCCGCCATCGAGCGCCGACTGCGCGGCGCGGGGTATGAGAATATCTTGACACGATCGAAACCAGAGTTAGATCTCATTCGGCAGCAGGATGTGGAATCTTGGTTTGCGCAGAACAGCATCGATATCGTCATTCTGGCAGCAGCCAAGGTTGGAGGTATCTACGCCAACAACACCTATCGAGGTGAATTCATCTATCAGAACCTGATGATTCAAGCAAACGTCATTCACAACGCGTACAGACATGGGGTGAAGCGCCTTTTATTCCTCGGTAGTTCCTGCATTTATCCACGTGATTGCCCGCAGCCAATGTGCGAGGAATTTCTGTTGACGGGAGCATTAGAGAAAACCAACGAACCCTATGCGGTGGCCAAAATCGCAGGTTTGAAGATGTGTGAGGCGTATAACGATCAGTACGGTACACAATACATCTCATTGATGCCTACTAATCTTTATGGCGCCAACGATAATTTCGATCCAAATACGTCGCATGTCTTACCGGCGGTGATCCGCAAGATCCATGAGGCTAAAATTGATGGGCAAAAGACCGTGTCC
>CAMYNX010000239.1 GCA_947259875.1 uncultured Gammaproteobacteria bacterium
GCGCGCACACAGGCGTCTTCCGCTTTCGCCCTGGTGGCGATGGATTCTTGTCGCGCAAGTTCTAATCCCGCGGTGACATCTTCGTTCCATAACTCTAACAGTACTTGTCCAGCACGGACCCGGTCACCCTCCTTGACGTTGATCGCGATTACCTGTCCACCGATCGTCGACGAGATGCGCGCCCGCCGGCACGAATTGAGCGTGCCGGCACGGGTATTGGACACAGTGGATTGAACGCTGCCGACCCCCACCTCGTGAGTCAAGACTTTCACGGGTTCTGGCCGGGTGCTAAACCAAATACCCGCGATCAATACACCAGCGACGATCGCAGTGATCACCAACCCGCGGGGGAAACGTTTGCCCTTAGTCATTGTTATTGTTTCGTTCATGGCACCTCACATATCTTCGGAATATGAATAGGAAGCCCACCTGACCGGTAATCCTCGTTAGGAGCCTATTATAGGGGGTCTTGTTATCCTTCGGAGTCACAAAATACTTATTCGGGCCAAACGAAATATAACCACCGCGAACGATCCCACAATTTGATCGATGTGACAGCCGATGGTATCGATGTGTATTGGAGACGACGTCATAGGACCTAAAAAACTACGTTTCCAAACTATGAACTTGGGTGGAAACTTCTCGCGGCCAGAACGCATTCACTGTACGACTCCGAGATAGTGAGCAGCTATTTATAACGATTAACTTCCGCGGCCCGCAAAAGCCCGTATCCCCAATCTATTGGTCTCCAGTCTATCTAAGCGTTAATACCGTTACCGTGTCCCCGCCAACACCGAAGGCGTAACGTCGACCTGTTGGATTCCCAGCATATGTGGACAGCGAAATCCCACCTTTGACGCGCTATATCGCGAACACCGCAGCACATCTGCAAGCGATTTTGTCGCAATTATAAGCACGGCGCATATTTTGGGAATCCTGCTATTGGGCGATATATAGTGCGATGCAGCAGCACATGGTTCCCCCAGGTGCGGTGGTCGGCGACAACTCCTAGTCGGTCTGACACGCAACAAATTGTGACCGATTTTGCCACTTCCCGGAACGCATGCCGTGGCCACTTTTCGGCCCTGGGGTGAGAAACATTCAATAGATTGAAATAACAGCATGATTTTCCTGGAAATATGGCTAATTTTGATATATTGAATACAATAGCCAAACATGTGAGGATAGCTGTGTCGATTATCGAATGGAGTCCAGGGTTTTCGGTGGGTGTCACCAAGATAGACGCCGATCACCGTGAGCTAATTGAACTAATCAACAAACTTCATGGGTACCTGGAGTTGGGTGAGAAACAGACGGTGGTCGTCAATCTGTTCGGCGATTTATACGGTCGTGTCACCAAACACTTCGCCTATGAAGAAGCGATTATGCGGTCACGGCACTATGACCAATATGAAGAACATCAGGCGGATCATCAATGTTTACTCGATGAGATCACGACTATCATGTGCGATTGGGAAGGCAAATCGCTGGTCAATAACGAAGCGATGACCAAACGTTTATATGACTGGTTTTGTCGACATTTCCAAACCCACGATGCGCGCTTGCACAACTTGGTCGGAATCATGGATTAAACGGCGAGGCGACCCCCACCCGACGCAGTGCTTGTGTTTGTTCGAACGACACCGTGTAGTCAATATGTATGATCATCAGGACGAATACGGCATCGAGAAATCTTCCAGTCGTTTCCTGTGACCGGTTACCTCGATACAGAGGTCTAAACGAGTTTATCAGCCTCTTCAGATTATACTTAATTACAACCCAACTCTATCCTAGCTTTCGTTGAACTAAATGAATCATCTTTTTTCCAAAAACTACAATCATCACTGTCAGTTCCACCTTACGAGGCCGCATAGCAAGTTTTCAACAAAGCCAATTGGCATCAAACGAAGTGGCTGCGTTCTTTGCGAAGATTAGTGGTTGCGAGAGATGAAACAAGATCCTGGCGGCACTTCGGTTGAAAGCAAGACAGAGTATCCACACGCGCCATTTCCTGCCGTGGACGCGAGCCCCGCGAGCGCGGACATAAATCCCAGCGGAAAAGATCCACAATCACGCTGGAAGATGTTAACAATATTGCTGCACGTCATAGCGGCAGTCCCCATCAGTATTCTAATTCTGTTTCATCAACATAAGGCGGTATTAGTCAGCGTATTGATTGCGGCGTTTCCCGCCTTATTCATATTGACGGTAAACAAAACAATAACAAAAAGGACGGCCGATACCGAAGATTTTTGGAAAAAACCTTATACCGTTTTCCTTATCGGGTTCATTGCAATTGCGATTGGTGTACTGTTGGTCGAAGGCTTTCCAACATATCAAGACACAAAACGATTTTATGCTTCCGTTGAGAGTATTCAAGAACAAATCGATTCCGGAGAAAAGGATGCAGTCCAAAAAATGGCGTATCTTTACTTAAACAAAGAGAGTCCGATACCACATCCATATACCCATTTAACGCTCAACACAAAGGGCGCGGCTCTACTGGAAGAATGGGTGATTTTTAAAATGCAGGCGGGCGAAGGCGATCAATATGCCGAAGATATGTATAACCTGGCCAAGTCCATTGCGTGGCATGACAAAGAAAAAGCACATAAATGGTTTTCGAATGCCCATCGACACGGACACAAGGAAGCGATGCAACAGTTAGAAAAATTACAATCTAATGATGTTTCTCTCAAAGACCGGGCAATCCTTGCGGAGAGCGAATTAGAGTTTGAAAGCAAAGAACAACGCGATGAAACTATGCTGTCCAGCCGCGATGACTATGATGACACTTATCAATCGCTTCGCGACCAGGGTGAAGACGACTCAGGTACGCAGCAAGACAACTTGGGTCTGGATGATTCTGAAAAGTTGAGCGTGGAAAACCAACACGACGCGTTAGTTGAATCAGACCAACCACCCAGGCAACCAAACAATACCAAAGCATCCTTTGGCCCGCAGTACCGGGAAAGCCTGAGCATACCCCGGGTCCGCGATACGGTATTGGAGTCACACCAAATCACCACCAAACGGGACGCCACCGACGCCCAGTCCGATTTAGCCTGGAATTTTTCGCAAAGCCAGGCGGCGCGCCGGAATGCGAACGAAGCAGCGCAGTGGTACCAGAAGGCAGCCGAAAGAGGTGACGCAATTGCTCAGTCCAACTTAGGGTGGATGTACTTCAAAGGTCAAGGCGTCGCTCAGAATTACGAGCAGGCCATCGCGTGGTATCGCAAGGCCGCCGAGCAAGGTGACGCGGCTGCACAGTCCAACCTTGGCTGGATGTATGAGACCGGTAAAGGCGTGCCTCAGGATAACGAGAAGGCGGTGCAATGGTATCAGGAAGCCGCCGCACACGGATAC
Source organism: uncultured Gammaproteobacteria bacterium (assembly GCA_947259875.1). Classification (GTDB taxonomy): domain Bacteria; phylum Pseudomonadota; class Gammaproteobacteria; order Arenicellales; family JAANXG01; genus CALZGZ01. The sequence continues at coordinate 3,367 of CAMYNX010000239.1, forward strand.
GCCGCCGCGCAGTCCAACCTGGGTGCGATGTATGGCAACGGCAGGGGAATAGCGCGCAATGACGTATTGGCGCACATGTGGTCTGACCTAGCGGCAATTCAGGGTTACCAACAGGGCGAAGAAAACCGGCGAAAAATCGCGGCGAAAATGACACACTGGCAAATACGCGAAGCCCGACGTCTGGCACAAGAGTGGATGGAAGCGCACAAGAAATGACACGGTTGCAGGTAACCCGATGCTACGATACCTGATGAGGCAGCGAGTAACGCGCATCTATAGCGAGGCTCCCAGTCAGTTCTAGTTTTTCAACACCGAGAACTGATCCTGCGAACATGAACAGTAAATGCACGAGGCGCTCAACCCGATTGTAAAATTGTGGCCGCAGTTGCGGCCATACAAATGAAAAAAATGGTAATCTAAAATAGAATTTACCAATCGCCGGCTTGCAGCGATGGGCGCACGGTGTAGGCGGTTGACTGGGCCAGACAGATAACCATATTGACAATACAGAAAATAGAATAATGCCTCTAGTAATTAGATACTTATCGTTGATTCTTGTTACTTTAGTTGTTCCGGTTTTCGTCCTGGAGCCCGGGGTAAAAGCCGAAACGTCTGAGGCGTCAGCGGCGGCACTGGAACCGGGCGGCAACCAGAGAAAGGCGATCCTCGATGCCTTGCGAGAAGAGATCAAGCAACGGCACGGACGGGACGTCGTATTCGTCGTTCACGGCCTGAACGTATTGCACAGATGGGCGTGGCTTCATGCCCTGGCTCAATCCGCTGACAGGGGCAAACAGTACGGGGATGTGTCGGGGCTACTTTTTAAGCGCGGCGACGCGTGGGAGGTAATGGAGTTGCCGTGCAACGACGCAAACATCCCCACGTGCGTAGGAAATGCCGGTTATATCGAAGGCCTCAAACAACGGTTTCCCGCTGCTCCGCAAGCACTATTCGCCGACAGTAAGAACCAAGTGGGCCCAAGTGCGAGTGTCGCGGTCATTTCACCCACCGACGCCCTCTCTCTCTCCGCGGAGGACACCATTGACTTTGACCGGGATTTTCGTGGCTTGTTGCACGACCCGCAGATTCTTACCGAGTTCGTGCCCGCCCGCGAACAGTCGCGTGAACAACCGGCATTGGCTCATTCACAACGTCAATCTATGACCGGACTAGTTGAAAAAATACAAACAAATCACCAGGAGCTGATATCCAAATTGGCCGAGTTGGATGATGAACTTGATAGCCAACGACAAGCCACGGCCCAAGCATACATTGCGCGACACGCACTGGTCTCGGAGCTCTCCGGGTTGCGTGATAAGGTGTTCGCGCTGACTGACACGATGAAAACCATTCGCACGAATCAACAGACACCGGATTCAAAACTCACCGATCTACGCAACGAGTTGACAACCCAAGGCGATGCCGCGCGGCGTTTTGATTCGCACATCACCGCAATTCAGTCGGAACTGGCTTCTATCCACGCTCAAGTGAGCGAATTATATGGTGCACAACAAAGATTTTTGGATGAGGCCACGGGTTCGCAAGAACAATTAGCAAAAAGACACACGACGACTCAGACACAACTCCAGTCAATAGAAGAATCGTTGCAGGAGTTACAGGCCGGCCGTCAAAACCTTACATCAGAGCTGACCAAGATGGGCGAGGAGCTAAACAACCAAGGCCAGGCGCTTGTCCAATCAAAAACGGCCCGCGAAACCCTGATGGCAGAGCTTGCTACCAAGAAAAGCTTAGATGAAATAACCGTCGCACAACAACAGTTCAAGGAAGAACAAGCTGCAACCCGAGGACAACTACAGTCAATA
>CAMYNX010000240.1 GCA_947259875.1 uncultured Gammaproteobacteria bacterium
CGGCGCCCATTTCTGCGTGAAACTCATCCCCATACTGCTCAATCGCGTCCAGATACCCGTCTTCGGTAAGCACCTGACCGCGCTCGAGCGGCGTCATGCCCGGGTCAATGACCACATAGGCCTCGAAATACAGCACCCGCTCTATTTCACGCACGGTCATGTCCAGAATCAGCCCCAGACGCGACGGCAGTGATTTCAAAAACCAGATATGTGCGACTGGACTTGCGAGATCTATGTGCCCCATACGCTCGCGCCGCACCTTGGATAAGGTGACTTCGACACCGCATTTTTCACAAATGACACCGCGATGCTTTAGTCTCTTGTACTTACCACACAAACACTCGTAGTCATTTATGGGACCGAACAGCTTGGCGCAAAACAAACCATCACGCTCCGGTTTGAAAGTCCGGTAGTTAATGGTCTCCGGTTTCTTAACCTCTCCATAGGACCAGGACCGGATCTTTTCCGGCGACGCAATAGAGATGCGGATCGCGTCGAAGTCTTCTATCTTTCCAGGTTGTTTGAACAGATTGAACAAGTCTTTCATCGTCGTTCCTCGAGAATACTTTTACGAAGTGTCAAGTTGCGCTTGCCTAGTCGTGCTTCAGCTCTATATTGAGAGCCAGTGATCGAATTTCCTTGATCAGCACATTGAATGACTCCGGCATACTCGCTTCCATGTAGTGATCTCCCTTGACAATGTTTTCATACATCTTGGTGCGGCCAGCCACGTCATCTGACTTTACGGTCAACATTTCCTGTAACGTGTACGCAGCGCCATAAGCCTCCAATGCCCATACCTCCATTTCACCAAAACGCTGGCCTCCAAATTGTGCCTTACCGCCTAACGGTTGCTGCGTGATCAAACTGTAAGGACCAGTTGACCGCGCATGCATTTTGTCGTCGACAAGGTGGTTGAGCTTGAGTATATACATGTATCCAACTGTAATTTGTCGGTCGAACGGTTCACCGGTCCGGCCGTCACAAAGTACCGCCTGACCATTAGTAGGCAGTCCGCCCAGCTCGAGCATGGCTTTGATCTCCTGCTCGTTTGCGCCGTCAAAAACCGGTGTCGCCATGGGAACTCCTCCACGCAGATTCTCGGCGAGCTCAGCGATCTCATTGTCGGATAACGATTTAATGGGCTCCTTGCGGCCGTTGTGGTTGTAGATGTTGTCAATAAACTTTCTGAGTTCGGAGGTCGACCTTTGCTCCTTTAACATCTTGTCGATCTGCTGACCCAGTGACAACGCCGCCCAACCCAGGTGCGTCTCCAAAACCTGACCGACGTTCATTCGTGATGGCACACCTAAAGGGTTCAACACGATATCAACGGTGGTGCCGTCCTCCATATACGGCATGTCCTCTATCGGAACGATCTTTGAAATCACGCCTTTGTTTCCATGGCGTCCCGCCATTTTATCCCCCGGCTGCAGCCGGCGTTTCACCGCCACAAAGGCCTTAACCATCTTAAGAACACCGGGCGCAAGGTCATCACCAGCCTCCAACTTGGCGCGTTTCTCGTCAAATAGCGCGTCAAAGTGCTTCCGTTGCGCATCAAGATCGGCGCGTAATTGTTCCAAAGCTTCGTTAGCTTCCTCATTACGCAATCGGATCTCAAACCATTTATCCCGAGGCAGATCGGATAAATAGCCTTTGGTGACCTTCTCCGCTGATTTGAGCGCCCCAGGTCCTCCCTCAGCGGTGCGGCCGGTCAAAAGTTTCTCGATTCGTGCATAGGCATCCTCTTCCACGATGCGGAATTGATCGTTCAAATCCTTACGAATGCCGGCGAGCTCAGTTTCCTCTATCTGCCGCGCCCGCGAGTCCTTGTCTACGCCATCGCGTGTGAATACCTGTACATCAATGACAGTACCCGCCATCCCGGAAGGCATGCGCAGCGATGTGTCCTTCACATCAGAGGCCTTCTCGCCGAAAATTGCACGCAACAACTTCTCCTCAGGGGTAAGCTGGGTTTCACCCTTGGGCGTGACCTTACCCACCAGGATGTCCCCGGAAGTTACTTCGGCTCCGACATATACGATTCCAGACTCGTCCAGCTTGGCAAGCGCAGCTTCGCCGACGTTGGGAATATCACGCGTAACCTCCTCGGCCCCCAATTTCGTATCCCGGGCGACACAAGATAGTTCCTCAATATGGATGGTGGTATAGACATCGTCTTTAACAAGCTTTTCGGAGATCAGAATCGAATCCTCAAAGTTGTAGCCATTCCAAGGCATGAAAGCCACCAACACGTTACGGCCTAATGCCAATTCACCCATATCGGTGGATGGCCCGTCGGCGAGCACATCTTGCTTGGCGATTTTGTCACCCACACGCACCAACGGTCGCTGATTGATCGTCGTGTTCTGGTTGGAACGCTGGTATTTGACCAGATTGTAGATGTCGACACCGGGCTCGCCGGGGCGGGTTTCATCGTCATTGACACGCACCACGATACGACTGGCATCCACTGCTTCCACGGTACCGCCGCGCCGCGCAAGAACGGTTACTCCCGAATCCACGGCAACAATGCGCTCCATACCCGTGCCCACGAGGGGCTTCTCAGTCTTGACGGTGGGTACCGCCTGGCGTTGCATGTTCGATCCCATCAGAGCCCGGTTGGCATCATCGTGTTCCAGAAAAGGAATTAAAGACGCAGCAACCGACACAATCTGCGAAGGCGCCACGTCGATGAAATTGACTCGATCCGGCGTCGACAGCATGAACTCGTTCTCGTGACGACAAGACACTAACTCGTCCAACAAGGTACCCTTCTCGTCAACAGTAGCATTAGCCTGGGCGATGACGAACGTGCGTTCCTCAATCGCAGACAGGTATTCAATGTCATTGCTCACTTTGCCATTTCGCACCTTGCGGTATGGCGTCTCGAGAAAACCATACTTGTTAGCCCGTGCATAGCACGCCAATGAATTGATCAAGCCGATATTGGGACCTTCGGGCGTCTCGATGGGGCACACCCGTCCGTAATGTGTCGGATGCACATCGCGCACTTCGAAGCCCGCCCGTTCCCGTGTCAAGCCACCCGGACCTAGCGCCGAAACCCGCCGCTTATGAGTCACCTCGGACAATGGGTTGGTCTGATCCATAAACTGCGACAGCTGGCTGGAACCAAAAAATTCTTTCACCACCGCAGACACCGGCTTGGCATTTATCAGCTCCTGTGGAGTCAAATTCTCTGATTCCGCCATCGTCAACCGTTCGCGAACCGCGCGTTCGACGCGTACTAATCCCACGCGGAACTGGTTTCCCACCAGTTCACCGACCGATCGCACTCGCCGGTTCCCAAGGTTATCGATATCATCGATTTCTCCGTGACCGTTTTTCAAATCGATCAGCGTCCTCATGACATCGATAATATCTTCGTTGCTCAATGTCCCTGGACCCTCATCGGCGTCTCTACCCAACCGGCGGTTAAACTTCATGCGCCCGACTGCTGACAAGTCGTACCGGTCAACATTGAAAAACAGATTGTGAAACAGTGCGGCGGCCGCTTCTTTTGTTGGTGGCTCACCAGGCCGCATCATGCGATAAATCTCGACCTGAGCTTCCAATTCGTTGCTGGTTGAGTCGATCCGCAGTGTTTCCGAAAGATATGGTCCCTGATCAAGATCGTTGGTATAGATCGTCGGTAGCTCTTTGACTCCAATGTTGACGAGTTTTTCGACGAATTCTTCGGTTATTAAATCATTGGCTTGCGCCAGCAATTCTCCGGTTTCCGGGTCTGGAATATCCATCGCCAAGGTCCTTCCCACCAGAAACGATGCGGGAATTGAAATCTTCTTGACTCGGGATTTTTCCAACTCGCGTACGTGTCGCGCCGTTATCCGCTTGCCTGCCTCGACGATAATCGTTCGTTTCGGTGTTGTAATATCGAAGCTGACCTGTTGTCCCCGCAGGCGCTGCGGCACCAATTGCATCTTGATGTCTTTAGCGGAGACATAGAACACATCGTTATCGAAAAACATCGCGAGGATCTCTTGGGTGGTGTAGCCCAATGCCCGCAACAGAATAGTCGCCGGTAACTTACGACGCCGATCGATACGGATATACAAAAGATCCTTTGGATCAAACTCGAGATCCAGCCAAGAACCGCGGTACGGGATGATTCGTGCAGAAAACAAAAGTTTGCCTGACGAATGGGTTTTACCTCGGTCGTGGTCAAAAAATACACCGGGCGACCGATGCAATTGAGATACGATTACCCGTTCAGTACCGTTGATGACAAAGGTTCCATTGTCTGTCATCAATGGAATCTCGCCCATGTAGACCTCTTGTTCCTTAACGTCCTTCACTGATTTTGCACCAGTTGTCTCGTCCTTTTGGAACAGGACCAGTCTTAACAACACCCGCAGCGGGGCGGCGTAAATCAAACCTCGTTGTTGGCATTCCCTGACATCGAACGATGGTGTGCCTAACCGGTAGCTTACAAATTCCAGTGCCGCGTTACCGTTGTAACTCTCGATTGGGAACACTGACCTAAATGCACCCTGCAGCCCTTGTTCCAGACGATCCCCTACTTCCGTATCAGTTTGCAGAAACTTCCGGTAGGAGCTCTTTTGGGTAGCAAGCAAATAAGGCACCCGCAAAAAGCCCGGACGTTTACTGAAGCTTTTACGTAAGCGCTTTTTTTCAGTAAAGGAATAACCCATTTAAACCTCTCACACTCGCATTAATGTTGAATGAACGCCAAGCAATCAGCGGCCAGCAGCTGCCACCACCAACTTTGCGTCATTAGCTCCCTCGCTTAATGTCACTCGCGCGCTCTGTTCCCTATTTCAATTCGACGGATGCACCAGCTTCTTCAAGCTGTTTTTTGACCTCCTCGGCCTCATCTTTTCCGACGCCTTCTTTGACCGGAGCCGGGGCGCTTTCCACCAAGTCTTTGGCTTCTTTGAGACCAAGGGCAGTGATCGCGCGAACCGCCTTGATCACCTTGACCTTGTTGTCACCGAAACTGCTCAACACCACGTCGAACTCATCTTTCTCTTCGGCGCCGCTGGCAACTTCACCACCCCCCGCCGCCGGCGCCGCCACTGCCACCGCAGCTGCGGATACACCAAACTTGTCCTCCATGTCTTTGATCAATTCAGACAACTCGAGGACGGACATATTACTAATCGTTTCCAGAATATCTTCTTTGGATACA
>CAMYNX010000241.1 GCA_947259875.1 uncultured Gammaproteobacteria bacterium
GAAGAGGACGCGTTCGGTGGTCGTGGTCTTACCCGCATCGATGTGCGCCATGATGCCGATGTTTCGATACCTTTCGATTGGTGTTGAGCGTGCCACGATAATCTACCTGGGTCGCTGGGCTAATATGTTTGACTGCTATATTTGACTGCTATATTTAAATGGATGCGTCGCTAAAGTAACTGCCGTCTCAAAAACGGTAATGCGAAAACGCCTTATTGGCCTCCGCCATCCTATGCACGTCCTCGCGTTTTTTCACTGCCCCGCCTTTCCGCTCGGCGGCATCCATCAATTCCGAGGCCAAGCGTGCCGTCATCGATTTTTCGTTTCGCTTACGCGCTGAATCTACGAGCCAACGCATCGCTAACGCCGTCTGGCGTGCGGGCCTCACTTCCACCGGTACTTGGTAGGTCGCACCGCCGACGCGACGGCTTTTTACCTCTACCGACGGCCGTACATTGCCCAATGCGTCATTAAACACATCGAGCACTTCATGCTTCCCGCGCTGGGCGATCAGATCCAGGGCTCCATAGATGATGCCTTCGGCAATGGACTTCTTGCCATCGACCATCAGCACATTGACAAACTTAGCTAACGTTTGATTGCCATACTTGGGATCCGGCAAGACCTCACGCTTGGGAACTTCTCGTCTTCTTGGCATAGATTCTAATGGGCAAAAAAGCCTACCGCCGGTTGACCATAGGGCCAGCACAGCGCACAGGCACAATGGTTTAGGACTTTGGGCGTTTCGCGCCGTACTTGGAGCGTCCTTGCCGCCGGTTGCTCACGCCAGATGTGTCTAACGCACCACGAACGGTGTGATAGCGTACGCCGGGCAGGTCCTTGACGCGCCCGCCACGTATCAACACCACGGAATGCTCCTGTAAGTTATGACCCTCACCTCCTATGTAACTGGTCACTTCAAAACCGTTGGTCAGGCGCACGCGAGCCACCTTCCGCAATGCCGAATTGGGCTTCTTCGGGGTAGTCGTATACACCCGGGTACACACCCCCCGTTTTTGCGGACAGGCCTGGAGCGCAGGTACAGTTGATTTCTTTACCTGCCGCTTCCTCGGTTTCCTGACTAATTGGTTGATCGTGGGCATAATTTCTCGGTATTACAAAGCTCTCAGGCCGGATTTCCGGCCCGAAAAGTGCGGCGATTCTAGGCACATGCCCCTACCCTGTCAAGCTAAAACCGTCGCTGACAGGCACTGTTTCGTTACGCGTTGACCGCTTCGTCGTCCTGCTGTACCTCTGCTTTTTCCTCTTCGGGCACGCCACCCAGTAATTGCTCCAACTCTTCCGTCTTACTGACCGCCTCGGCGCGCTTGCGTCGCCGTTCGTCGTGATAGGCCAAACCGGTACCGGCCGGGATCAAACGCCCGACAATCACGTTCTCTTTGAGGCCCCGGAGTCGGTCGATCTTGCCATTGATCGAGGCCTCAGTAAGCACCCGAGTGGTCTCCTGGAACGATGCGGCAGAGATGAACGACTCAGTGGTGAGCGAGGCCTTGGTGATGCCTAGCAACACCCGCTCGTATTTCGCGGGTTCACCGCCCTCCGTATTGATCCGCTCGTTCTCCTCCAAGATGCGGGAACGCTCGGCCTGCTCACCGGGTAAGAACTGGGTACTCCCTGGTTCTACCACCCGGCCCTTGCGCAACATCTGCCGGATAATGACCTCGATATGCTTGTCATTAATCCGTACTCCCTGCAGACGGTATACATCCTGGACTTCATCGACTATATAGTTCGTCAGCGCCTCAACGCCCAGCATTTCTAGGATATCGGAGGCAATGGGTGGGCCATCGACGATCATCTCCCCTCGTTGTACCGATTCCCCTTCAAATACCGTGATGTTGCGGCCCTTGGGTATCAGATACTCGTGTGGCTCACCGTCTTTATCAGTAATAATAAGACGCTGTTTCCCTTTTGTTTCCTTGCCGAACGACACCACACCGGTGTTTCCCGCTAGGACTGCCGCATCCTTGGGTTTGCGCGCCTCGAACAGTTCCGCGACCCGCGGCAAACCACCGGTGATGTCGCGGGTCTTGGACGACTCTTGCGGGATACGTGCTAATACATCGCCGCCGCTGACTTTCTGTCCATCTTGAACCATGACGATCGAACCGGGAGGCATGAAATAGCGCGCTTGAACGTCGGTGCCGGCTATGAACAAGGTTTTGCCCGCCTTATCGATCAATGTCACCACCGGTCTAATATCGCGCGCGGCACCACGGCGTTGCTTCGGATCGATCACCACATAGGTGCTAATCCCGGTGAGTTCATCGGTCTGGCGGGTCACGGTCACACCCTCGGTCAAGTCCGTGAACGCCACAATTCCGTCGACCTCGGTAATAATGGGATGAGTGTGCGGATCCCAAGTTGCAATCACCTGACCCGCCTCCACAGCGTCGCCGTCTGCGACCGTCAACAAGGCTCCGTAAGGGAGTTTATACCGTTCGCGGGCGCTGCCGTGTTGGTCCTGAATCAGCAGTTCACCGGAGCGTGTTACCACGACATTCTTGCGATCCGAGTTCTTGACGACCTTAACATTGTTGAGCTTCGCGTTTCCATTAGTCCGGACCTCGACGGCGCTTACTGCCGCCGCCCGGGATGCCGCTCCGCCGATGTGGAAGGTACGCATGGTAAGCTGAGTGCCCGGCTCTCCGATACTCTGTGCCGCGATCACCCCGACCGCTTCGCCACGATTCACCATGTGACCGCGCCCAAGATCTCGGCCGTAACACTTGGCGCAGATACCATAGCGAATTTCGCAGGCGACCGCAGAACGCACCATGACCTGATCGATATTGTGTTGCTCGATCAGCTCAATCGCCCTCTCGTCAATCATCTCGCCATCCGCGACCAGCACCCGGCCGTCAACCGCGCTGACGACGTCACCGATAACGACACGTCCAAGTATACGATCGCGAAGCAGGATGACCACCTCGCCACCCTGTACCAAGGCTTGGCGAATTATTCCTTGCTTGGTGCCGCAGTCATCTGCGGTAACGACTAGGTCTTGACAAACATCTACCAGCCGACGAGTCAGGTACCCCGAATTGGCGGTTTTCAATGCCGTATCGGCCAGACCCTTCCGCGCGCCGTGAGTTGAAATAAAATATTGCAACACATTCAACCCTTCACGGAAATTCGCGGTAATCGGAGTCTCGATAATAGACCCATCCGGCTTCGCCATCAGACCTCGCATACCGGCGAGCTGCCGGATCTGGGCATGGCTACCGCGTGCGCCGGAATCCGCCATCATATAGATCGAGTTGAAGGATTCCTGCCGAACTTGGTTGCCCTCAACGTCGACGACTTCTTCAGTACCCAACTCACTCATCATCGACTTTGCAACCTGTTCGCTGGTGCGGGTCCATATATCCACCACCTTGTTGTACCGCTCTCCATCGGTGAGCAAGCCTGATGTGTATTGCGACTGAATGTATTTGACTTCTTGTTCCGCACCACCCAGGATCCCACGCTTCTCGTCGGGAATCACCATGTCATCCACACCAATGGATATGCCCGCCTTGGCGGCGTAATGAAAACCGACATACATCAGCTGATCGGCGAATATCACCGTGTCCTTCAAACCAACTTCTCGATAACAGAAGTTAATGACTTCCGATATCGATCTTTTCTTCATTACCCTATTGATCAGTGAGAACGACATTCCTTTGGGGAGAATCTCCGACAACAGCGCGCGACCTGCTGTGGTGTCATGAATCTTGTGCGAAGCATGCATCTCGCCGTTGTCATCCTTTACATCCTCGCGGATGCGCGCTTTGATCTTGGCATGCAGAGAAAGCTGATCGGTCTGATAGGCCCGATGCACTTCCGCAACATCCGCGAACACGCGGCCCTCACCCGTTACATTCACTGCTTCTCGGGTCAGGTAATACAAACCCAATACGATATCCTGTGACGGCACGATGATGGGGTCTCCGTTCGCCGGCGACAAAATATTGTTAGTGGACATCATTAGCGAACGGCCTTCCAGCTGCGCTTCGACGGAAAGCGGAACATGCACCGCCATCTGGTCACCATCAAAATCGGCGTTGTAGGGCGTACACACCAATGGATGCAGCTGAATTGCCTTACCTTCTATCAAAACCGGCTCGAAGGCTTGGATGCCCAAACGATGTAAAGTAGGCGCACGGTTCAACAGCACCGGATGTTCTCGGATCACCTCCTCCAAGATATCCCAAACCTCTGCGCTTTCAAGATCCACCATCTTCTTGGCTTGTTTGATCGTGGTCGCCAAGCCACGTAGCTCGAGCTTGTTGAAAATGAATGGCTTGAACAACTCAAGCGCCATCTTTTTCGGCAACCCACATTGATGAAGCTTCAGGGTCGGGCCGACAACAATCACCGAACGGCCGGAATAATCAACACGTTTTCCAAGAAGGTTTTGGCGAAATCGGCCTTGCTTACCCTTGATCATGTCCGCCAAAGATTTGAGTTGGCGCTTGTTAGCACCGGTAATAGCCTTGCCTCGTCGACCGTTATCCAATAACGCGTCAACTGATTCTTGCAACATTCTTTTTTCGTTTCGCACGATGATATCCGGCGCATTCAAATCCAGCAGCCGCTTGAGCCGGTTGTTGCGGTTAATAACCCTGCGATACAAATCGTTCAGGTCCGAGGTGGCAAAACGACCACCATCCAATGGCACCAACGGGCGTAGATCAGGAGGTAACACCGGCAACACCGACATAATCATCCATTGTGGATTGTTGCCGGAGTTCACAAACGCTTCCACAACCTTGAGTCGTTTGGTAAGTTTTTTGATCTTGGTCTCCGAACTGGTCGCTGCCAGTTCGTCACGAAGTTTTGCAGCTTCGGTGTTGATATCGATCAACCCAAGTAATTCATAGACCGCCTCGGCGCCCATTTCTGCGTGAAACTCATCCCCATACTGCTCAATCGCGTCCAGATACCCGTCTTCGGTAAGCAGCTGACCGCGCTCGAGCGGCGTCATGCCCGGGTCAATGACCACATAGGCCTCGAAATACAGCACCCGCTCTATTTCACGCACGGTCATGTCCAGAATCAGTCCCAGACGCGACGGCAGTGATTTCAAAAACCTGATATGTGCGACTGGACTTGCGAGTTCTATGTGCCCCATACGCTCGCG
>CAMYNX010000242.1 GCA_947259875.1 uncultured Gammaproteobacteria bacterium
TGAGAGTGTTGCCGAAAACAACATATTTAGTCGCTGCTCAGGGGCCGGCATGTGACGAAACAGATAGCGGATATCGCGGATGAACCCGAGGTCAAACATACGGTCCGCCTCATCCAGTACCACCACCTGCAAGGCGTTCAAATCAAACAGCTTCTGCTTGAAATAATCGATCACGCGCCCGGGCGTGCCGATTAGGACATCTACACCTTCCTCCAGCGTTTGGCGTTGTTTTTCGTATCCCGTACCCCCATATATCAATCCAAGCTTATATGGGGTGTGCCGACCTAACACTTGGGCATCCTTGTGAATCTGGATCGCCAATTCCCGGGTCGGGGATAACACGAACCCAAGCGGTTGTTGGGCGGTTCGCTTAGCGGGGGCTGGGTGGCGTAATAAATGGGCGAAAAGTGCGAATAAAAACGCGGCAGTTTTGCCGGTTCCCGTCTTTGCCTGCCCCGCCACATCTTGGCCAGCCAACGCTATGGGAAGTGCTTCCGCCTGGATGGGGGTACAGTATTCGAAACCGGCGTCGCTGGCGCCTTGCAACAAAGGAGAAGGCAGGTCAAGATCTGTAAACGCTTGGCTGCTAAGATGTTTTTCCGTCATATAACAACTTTTTCCGTCATGTAATAACAAGGATACCAGGAATCACTGGCTTAGTGGACTTGCAATCCCGATTTGAATGGGCACAAAATTAGACATAACACTAAGCTAAAGAGGCGCATATTTTAGATGTCAATTCCCAATATCGTTCAAGCTACTGACGACAACTTCGATGAAACCGTACTCCACAACGAGCATCCAGTACTGGTTGATTATTGGGCTGAGTGGTGCGGGCCAGATCATCGCTCCGGTTTTGGAGGAGGTCGCCGAGGAATACGCTGGTCGTTTGACCATTGCCAAATTCAATATCGACGATAATCCAAACACTCCGCCAAAGTATGGAATCCGCGGTATCCCCACGTTAATGTTGTTCAAGAATGGAAACGTCGAGGCCACCAAGGTTGGCGCTATGTCTAAGTCCCAGCTGACCGCATTTCTTGACGGAAACCTATGAATCAACCGCTGGACCTTAGGTTCAGCCCGTGCTATCTTTTATAGGTAACGATAAAGTTTTCCCTCTAACTTCACCAGCTTACCCTATTACCTCCGATTTCAGGTGCCCAGCAAGGCGCCATCACTGTATTTAATCGCTTATGTCACTGTCACTGGGAGAATTAAAAAAGAAGCCGCCCACGGAACTCGCTGATATTGCGCGTTCCATGGACCTCGATGGCCTGGGCCGGATGCGCAAACAGGATCAAATCTTCGCAATCCTGAAGGCCCAGGCAAAAAAGGGTGAGGACATCACCGGCGAGGGGGTCGTTGAGATACTGCAGGACGGATTTGGGTTCCTGCGCTCGGCGGACAGTTCTTACCTCGCAGGACCGGACGATATCTATGTGTCTCCCAGCCAGATCCGACGATTCAGCTTACGTACCGGGGACACCATCACCGGCCTTATTCGTCCGCCCAAGGAATCGGAGCGCTATTTCGCGCTGCTCAAAGTCGAGACGATCAATTTCCAATCTCCGGACGAGGCCAAGAACAAGATTCTGTTCGAGAACCTCACGCCGTTACATCCCGATGAGCGTATCCGGCTGGAACAGGAAAATGGCACCACCGAAGATCTGACCGCACGGGTGATCGATCTTGTTGCGCCGGTCGGAAAAGGCCAGCGTGGCCTCATCGTGTCGTCGCCCAAGAGTGGCAAGACAGTCATATTGCAACAGATTGCACACTCAATCACGGCCAACCATCCCGACTGTATCTTGATGGTTCTATTGATCGATGAGCGCCCGGAGGAGGTCACGGAAATGCAACGGTCGGTCAGGGGCGAGGTTGTTTCCTCTACCTTCGACGAACCGGCGGCCCGACACGTGCAGGTGGCAGAGATGGTCATTGAGAAGGCCAAGCGGCTGGTGGAACACAAAAAGGACGTGGTGATTTTGCTGGATTCCATTACCCGTCTGGCGCGAGCCTATAACACGGTGCAACCAGCCTCCGGCAAGGTGCTTACCGGTGGGGTGGATGCTAATGCGCTTCAGAAACCGAAACGGTTCTTCGGCGCCGCACGCAACATCGAAGAGGGTGGCAGCCTAACCATCCTGGCGACTGCGCTCATCGATACCGGCTCGAAAATGGACGACGTGATCTACGAAGAGTTCAAAGGGACCGGTAACCTCGAGATTCACCTGGATCGCCGTATTTCCGAGAAGCGCGTATACCCGGCAATTATCATCAGCAAATCGGGTACCCGCCGTGAGGAATTGTTGACCGACCCCCAGGAACTTCAAAAAATCTGGCTGCTGCTCAAATTGCTGCACCCCATGGACGACGTTGAGGCCATAGAATTCCTGCTGGACAAGCTCCGCGCCACCAAAAGCAACGCGGAATTTTTTCAGTCTATGAAACGCTAGCGGTTGTTGCTGCCGTGTATTGTGCGATGTACAGGGTTGACCAGGAGCGGGGATTCTAGTGGGTTGCAACTGCGAGGTGTTTCGCCTATCATCCGCGGCCCCTCGGGGACGAACCAGGAAAATGAGATGAAAGCCGCTATCCATCCCAAGTATGATGTGATTAAGGTAAGCTGCGCGTGCGGTAACTCGTTCGAGACCCGTTCCACGCTCGGGAAGGATCTCCATGTCGAAATATGCTCCGCTTGCCATCCGTTCTATACCGGCAAGCAAAAGATTATCGACACTGCGGGCCGGGTCGGCCGTTTCAAACAGAAGTACGGCCGTCCCTCCTGATCTGACCATCCGGCGTCATCCATCCGTCGCCGGGCAACTCACGGTTACTGTGAGACCCTGGCGGTGCCCGCCTAACTGGTATATTTCACCAACGATCCCGGATAATTAGGCGCACACTCGGGCACCATGCGTCACCCAGGGCATTGAGCAAATTCCGTATTCCAAACAAAATGTTAGCTCTTCTTTTCACCGCCTTGGTGCAATATATGTGCTAACGTCGAGCGCCTGAGTCAGCGGCTGCGGCGCAGAGAAAGGGGTCGAGGCCGGAAAACAGGGTTTACCAGACGTCGTCTAATGCCCCCTGGTTGACCAGCCTGTCTGTTGTTGTGGGCGTGCCGGGGACAATAAATAGACTAGATTTCTACGAGTTCGAAGTCACTTTTGCCGGCGCCACAATCCGGACACTGCCAGCTATCAGAGACG
This sequence comes from uncultured Gammaproteobacteria bacterium, assembly GCA_947259875.1. Taxonomy (GTDB): domain Bacteria; phylum Pseudomonadota; class Gammaproteobacteria; order Arenicellales; family JAANXG01; genus CALZGZ01. Next base: position 3,216 of record CAMYNX010000242.1, read on the forward strand.
TCCTCCCAACACGTACCCGGCGGGATACCCTGTTCCGGTAAACCCTTCTCTTCCTCGTACACAAACCCACAAATAACGCACATGTACGTCTTGTATTCCACCGGCCAGACTCCGAACGTTGATAGTGACCTAGCTCGCATTTCTCACCAGGCGCCCCGGCCAATGAGAAATGCGGGCTAGACGCAATGCGCTATTATAGGCGACGATAATCTTTTACTCGATAATCTTTTACTTAAGTGCAAGCGCTCTTACTAAGGCATTTTCCCTCATGCTCCCCTCCAAGACAGGCCCACCACAACAGATACCGACGGTGCTGGTATTCGGCGGACATGACCCCAGTGGGGGTGCCGGCATCGCCGCCGATATCTCAACGCTACTTGCGTTGGGTTGTCACCCGATGGTGGTAATCACCGCCATTACGGTCCAAAACACAAAACAACTACAGCGCTATCAGCTCCTGGACCCAGTGCTGATTGCGGCGCAAGCGGCAGCGCTGCTGGAAGACACCCCTATCGCCGCCTGTAAGACTGGCATGTTGGGGTCGGCGGCTATCGTTGCCGCCGTGGCCGAGGCCGTCACGGCGTTGTCGACCGCCCCGCTGGTGGTAGATCCGGTGCTATACGCCGACCGTGGAGGGCCGCTGGGCGAACCCGATTTGGTCGCGGCGTTGCAAACCTCGTTGCTGCCCCATGCCGCACTTGCCACCCCAAACGTCAACGAGTGCCGGGCACTAACTTCCACCGCGGAACCAGATCAGGCGGCCAGAGAGCTAATGGCACGCGGCTGTAATAACGTCCTGGTGACTGGCACGCACGTACCGACACCCAAGGTTGTGCACCGCCTGTACCAGGCGTCGAGCGAGGCGGTGGAGATGTCACAATGGCCGCGACTGAGCGGGGTCTTTCACGGTTCCGGTTGTACGCTTGCCACCGCGGTGGCCGCGCACTTGGCGCATGGGGAGGCCATGGCCGATGCGGTCAATCACGCCCTGGAATATACCTGGCAGTCGCTCCGGCGTGCCTATCGGCCAGGATCTGGGCAAAGCATCCCGCAACGTTTATGGCGTTTGCATGGGATCGATCCATGAGTATCCGTGGCCTTTATGTGATCACTGACCCCGAACTGATTCCGGCGCACCGATTGCTCAACGACGTTGTTGAGGTAATCGCTGGCGGTGCGCGTATAGTTCAATACAGAAACAAGACTGCTGATTACCCGACCCGGCTGCAGCAGGCACGGGAGATACGACAAATCTGTCGGGATCGCAACGTGACGTTCATTGTCAACGACGATGCGGAATTAACCGTCGAGCTCGACGCCGATGGAATTCATATCGGCGAACAAGATTTGGCGTTGCCAAATGCGCGTCGCGTAGTGGGGCCGACACGGTTGATTGGGGTCTCATGCTACAACGACCTTAACCGTGCGCGCAGGTCATGGGAACGAGGCGCCGATTATGTCGCCTTTGGAAGCTTTTATTCATCCGCTACCAAACCCAAGGCGCGGCGTGCCTCGTTGGCGTTGTTGCGGCGTGCCCGGCAAGAGCTACCGATACCGATCATTGCGATCGGCGGAATAACGCTGGAAAATGGTGCGTCACTGTTGAAGGCGGGCGCCGATGCGTTAGCAGTTATCCACGCTGTGTTCGGAGCGGCAGACCGGCGCATAGCGACGGAACAGCTGGCGAAATTATTTTACCAATGAGACGAATACAAGATGACAGAATCATTGTTTGAACGAGCCACACAGTATATCCCCGGTGGCGTTAATTCACCGGTGCGAGCATTCAAAAGTGTTGGCGGCGAGCCAGTATATATCCGTCGCGCTCAAGGAGCATATTTGTGGGACGAGGAGGACAACCGCTATATCGATTACGTTGGGTCGTGGGGACCAATGATCCTTGGCCATGCCCACCCTGACGTCATCGCGGCAGTCAAGTCGGCAGCGGATAAGGGGTTGAGCTTTGGCGCCCCCACGCAAGTCGAGACCGAAATGGCGAAGATGATTTGTGATCGTATACCCACCGTAGACAAGGTGCGCATGGTCAGTTCCGGCACCGAGGCAACGATGAGCGCAATTCGTTTGGCCCGTGGATACACCGGGCGCGATAACTTAGTGAAATTTGAGGGTTGTTATCACGGGCATGCGGATAGCCTGTTAGTAAAAGCCGGATCTGGGGCGCTGACGCTGGGTGTACCGACTTCTCCCGGCGTGCCTAAGGCACTGGCGGCACACACCTTGACCCTGGATTACAACAACCTGCAGCAGGTACAGGAGATCTTCGAGGAGATCGGCGATCAAATCGCGGCCATCATCGTAGAGCCGGTGGCGGGAAATATGAACTGCGTGCCACCGGTGCCGGGTTTCCTCGGGGGGCTGCGCGAGCTCTGCGATCAACACGAAAGCGTGCTCATTTTTGACGAGGTGATGACCGGGTTTCGAGTGGGATTGACGGGTGCACAAGGGCTATACGACATCGAACCGGATTTGACCACGTTCGGAAAAATTATCGGGGGCGGCATGCCGGTGGGAGCTTTTGGTGGCCGTGCCGAGATCATGGATTTCATCGCACCTGACGGCCCCGTCT
>CAMYNX010000243.1:0-2205 GCA_947259875.1 uncultured Gammaproteobacteria bacterium
TGTCTTCGTGTACCACGGTGTGTATTCGCTGAGCACCATCTCAAACGCAAAATCGTCGCGCGGGACACCGGCCGCCGTCCACATGTGGGTGAGCCGGAACTCGCGCTTGTCATCCGAGAACTGGTCGACAAACACTCGATCCACCGCCATGAACTCGCCGACCGCTCGCAGCGCATCGTTGATCGAATCATCGATCTCAGCAACAGGCAAAGCGATGAATATGCCTGACAGCTCTGACAGAAGCCGCTCGAAGACCAGTTGGTTATTCAATAATTGTTCACTTAGTCCGCGGCGCAAGGCGTTCGCAAAGATCTCGCCCAATATTCGCAAGCGTTGAACAAGGTCCTGCGACCAAGCCACTTCCCGCTGGAGCGAATTGAATACAATGCACGCAACAACGGTCCCAGCGACCGAAACCGGGACCCAAGCGATGGATTTGATGCCGGCGCTTTGGGCAATCAACCTTTCCTTGGCCGCTTGTTTAGGAAAGTCGTCCGTGCACGAAACGACTATTGGTTCTCCTTTGGTCAGCTCCCTTACGACCCACGGTGCCGACTCGTAGATGTCGAAGTCGGCGTTCGTGAAATCCATTTCGAAACTTAGGTCGGACGTGACCCATTGATGGGTGTGCCGGAGTTTTCCGGTCTGCTGATCAACCTGCAGGAATGTCGTCACGTCCGATCCCAGTAACGCCGAGATCCGCCCCAATGCAGCTGATATCAACTCGTTGATCAGTTCGAGATCGCCGCGGACGAAATCGGACGAGATTTCCGACAGCAGCTGTTCAAACTGCAGCCGTTCTTCCAGCACCGGCTCTATCGGCATGCGGTCTGTCACCGGGGATTCGGCGTGGGTCTTGGTTGCCTGCGTGGTGGGCTGGTCTCGGTGCGTTTCCCGGTTTGTTTCTTGTTTCGGGGCAGCCATCGCTCGCAATAGGTATTGGCGGAAATACAGCGTAGCACCCGTTTGCACCGTGACCAAGAAAATTGACGATATTTCGTCACTCGCTTGCCACGCGGCACTTACCCTCGCCTCTCGCTAGCAAGAAAGAAGGGAGCGTGATGTCTTAAACAAATATGCTGCGGTTGCCTTCCGCATCCTATATGACTATAGTCCTGACCATAGTTATATATGTATGAGCGGTTAAACTGACATTATGAAGAGCTTGAAGGCATCTGAATTCAAGGCGAAGTGCCTGAAATTGATGGATGAGGTAGCGGAAACCGGCGAGGAAATCGTGATCACAAAAAACGGGATAGCGATGACTAAACTCGTGCCGTATCGGGTAAAACCGTCCACGCTGTTCGGCGGCCACAAGGGCAAGATCACAAGCAGCGGCGATATTGTTTCTCCCATCGATGTGCAATGGGACGCCGCCGGGTGATCGTGCTCGATACCCATGTCTTGGTTTGGCTTGACGAAGGCAGCCAAAGAGTAGGAGCTAAAAGCCGCAGGTTGATCGACGACGCCTTGCACGAGGACGCACTTGGCGTATCGGCAATCAGCTTTTGGGAAGTTGCAATGCTGGTTCAAAAGGGCCGTGTGGAACTGAAACTGGACCTTGCAGACTGGCGAAGAGAGTTACTCGAGTACGGGCTTGAGGAAATCCCAGTGACAGGATCGATTGGTATTCAGGCGGCAAGACTCGAAAACTTCCACGGCGATCCGGCTGATCGGCTCATCACTGCAACGGCGTTAGAGCGACGCGCAACCCTCGTCACCGCGGACGACCGAATGTTGGGCTGGCATGGTGATGTCCCACGGCAGGATGCACGGAACTAAAGTCAAGCCAAACGGAGCATAATGTTTCGTTATTCATAATGAGCGCCTTTCGTTACTGATCGCCTCATCCAGCCCATCGACCTGCACCGTCAATTTCGACCCAGATTGTTGACGCCCTGGACGGCATCGCGCCACCCGTCAAGCAAACGCTGGCGATCGGTGGGGGCCATCGACGGCTCGAACCGCCTGTCGAGTTGCCACATGGCCGATAACGCGTCGGGTGAATCAAACACTCCGGATCGCAGGCCGGCCAGGTACGCCGCGCCGAGCGCAGTGGTTTCAGTGACGGTGGGCCGTTCTACGACGACATCGAGCACATCGGCGAGCAGCTGCAACATCCAGTCGTTGGCCACCATGCCACCGTCGACGCGGATGGAGTCGACCGGTTTGCCGGCGTCGCCCGCCATGGCCACCACCAGGTCA
>CAMYNX010000243.1:2254-9379 GCA_947259875.1 uncultured Gammaproteobacteria bacterium
CGAAGGCGGGCACCAGATACACCCCCTGGTTATCGTCGAGGCTGCGTGCGAGGGATTCGGTATCCCCGGCCGCCGCAATGATCTTCAGCTGATCGCGCAACCACTGCACCGCGGCGCCGGCCACGAAGATCGATCCTTCCAGCGCATAAGTCGGTATTCCATCGAGGCGGTAGGCAACGGTGGTCAGCAGACCATGCTGTGACGGCATCGGTTCGGCGCCGGTGTTCATCACCGCAAAGCAACCGGTGCCGTAGGTACTCTTGATCATACCCGGGGTCGCACAGCACTGGCCGACGGTCGCCGCCTGCTGATCGCCGGCAACCCCGGCGATGGGAATCGCGGCGCCGATGCTGGCCTGCGTCGTGGTCCCGAAATCGGCGGCGCAATCCCGCACCTCCGGCAACAGGGATCGCGGCACCGCGAGGATTTCCAGCAGCTCATCGTCCCAATCCTGGGTGTGGATATTAAACAGCAGGGTGCGCGATGCGTTGGTGGCGTCCGTGGCGTGCAGCGCCCCGCCGGTCAAGCGCCAGATGAGGTAACTATCCACCGTCCCGAATGCCAAGCGTCCGGCCTCGGCACGCTCGCGGGCACCCTCGACCTCGTCGAGCAGCCAGGCAATCTTGGTGCCGGAGAAATAGGGGTCGATTACCAACCCGGTCTTCGCTTTGATGGTGTCTTCAACACCGCGCTCGCGCAACTCACGGCACCGATCCGCGGTGCGCCGGTCCTGCCAGACGATCGCATTGTGGATGGCTTGGCCGGTGTCGCGATCCCAAACGATGGTCGTTTCACGCTGATTTGTGATACCGATGGCAGTCACGGGCTCTCCCCCGCTCAATACCTCCCGGCACACCGCTACCGTGGTCTCCCAGATCTCTTCCGGGTCATGCTCCACCCACCCCGACCGGGGGAAGTGCTGCGTAAACTCGCGCTGTGCGGTGCGCACCGGCTCGCCGCGCTCGTTGAACAAAATGGCACGGCTGCTGGTGGTGCCCTGATCGATGCTGAGTATGAAATCGCTCATAACGCTTAACCTACGTTGGAATCATTTAACGTCCCTGCCCGCACGGTGCTTACTTGTGAGCAATCGAAACTGCACAAGAGCTGAAACGAGGGAGAGTTTTCGGGACTGTCGCCCCCCCTTTAATGTCTTCGGGGATCCTGGAGTACCGACAATCATCATGTCGTAGAACAAACACTGTTGGCGTCTCCGGTCTTTTTCTGGGAATAAGGGCGGGGCGTCGAGCCTACATGGATGTATTCACGGCGTGTCCTGAAAATTTTCACTCGATTCAGTGTCACCTGGAATCTTAAGCATGTGCTGTTCAAACCTAGACCCATTTGAACACCACGAAACCGTAGATGATAGAGACAATCAGTGCACCCCATAGCGGCGTGCCAAACAAGCCAAGCCAGCCGAGGAAAATAAACGCGCTGCCAAGCAGCGTGATGAACAACCGGTCACCGCGCGTGGTGTCGAGACCGAGCACACCGCGCCGCGGTGCCCCGCCGGGGACGAAGTGCTCCCAGATGCCCATGGTGATCAGGCACACCAGTATAAACACGAAGAAGGCTGCGGTGGGCCACGTCCACGCCATCCACGACAGGTCCATTACCGTCTCCCCCGCCCCTTATACCCGCCCCAGGGCAAAGCCCTTGGCGATGTAGTTGCGTACGAAATAGATCACGAAGGCGCCGGGCACGATGGTCAAGGTTCCGGCCGCGGCGAGCAGCCCGAGTTCGTAGCCGGCCGTACTGGCGGTGCGGGTCATCGTCGCGGCGATGGGCTTCGCCGCCACCGAGGTCAGGGTCTTGGCCAACAGCAACTCGACCCACGAGTACATGAAACAGAAAAACGCCGCGACCCCGATGCCGGCGGCGATGGTCGGAATAAAGATCTTGACGAAGAAACGCGAGAACGAATAGCCATCGAGATAGGCGGTTTCATCCAACTCTTTAGGAACCGCCGACATGAAGCCCTCCAATATCCACACCGCCAGGGGAATGTTGAACAGGCAGTGGGCCAACGCGACAGCCATATGGGTGTCGAACAGGCCGATTGCAGAATAGAGCTGAAAAAACGGCAATGCAAAAACCGCCGGCGGCGCCATGCGGTTGGTGAGCAGCCAGAAGAACAAGTGCTTGTCACCGAGGAACCGGTAACGTGAGAAGGCATAGGCCGCCGGTAGCGCCACGGACACCGATATGACGGTGTTCATCACCACGTAGGTGATCGAGTTGAGGTAGCCGTTGTACCAGGTCGGGTCGGTAAATATCTTGCGGTAGTTGTCCAGCGTGAACTCCAACGGCCACAGAGAAAACGTCCCAAGAATCTCGTTGGTCGTCTTGAAGGACATGTTCAATAACCAATAGATCGGCAACATCAGGAACACGATGTACAGCGTTGGCACCAACCACCTGTGAGTCCGCATCACTGTTCCTCGTTACGCATCATCAGGGTGTAAAAAATCCAACACACGAGTAGCACGATAAAGAAATAGATCAATGACATGGCAGCAGCCGGTCCTAGGTCGAACTGTCCCAAGGCGATCTTCACCAGGTCGATGGAGAGGAACGTGGTCGTATTACCAGGCCCGCCGCCGGTGAGCACGAACGGCTCGGTGTAAATCATGAAGCTGTCCATAAACCGCAACAATATCGCGATCGTCAGCACCCGCTTCAGCTTGGGTAGCTGAATACGCCAGAACACCGACCACGCGCTCGCGCCATCGATCTTGGCCGCCTGGTAGTAGGCATCGGGGATCGAGCAAAGTCCGGCGTAGGCCAACAGCACGACCAACGACGTCCAGTGCCACACGTCCATCAACACCGTGGTCATCCACGCTGACACCGGCTGCTGTGTGAAGTTGTAGTCGATACCGAGCGCATTGATGCCGCGCCCAAGCAGGCCGATGTCCGGAAGGGCGAAAATATTCCACATCGCACCGACCACGTTCCACGGAATAAGCAGCGGTAAGGCCATCAGCACCAGGCACACCGATACCCAGGGCCCTTTGCGCGGCATCGACAGCGCCACACCAATCCCAAGCGGCACTTCAATGGCCAGAATCATCCCGGTAAACGCCAGCTGGCGCAGAAAAGCGGCGTGAAACCGGTCCGAGTTGAGCACGTCCTCGAACCATTTCACGCCTTCCCAGAAAAACACGTTGTCGCCGAAGGTCTCCTGAACCGAGTAGTTCACGACCGTCATCAGCGGAATCAGCGCGTTGAACGCCACCAAGACAACGACCGGCACAACGAAGTACCATGCCTTGTGGTTCGTCGTCTTTGTCATGCTCAGGGGTACCTCACCCGTCTATCGCCAGGGTGCCGCTGCATCGGCGCCCTGGTTGAAATAATCGATGATGTTTCATATCGGACGCATTGATGGACTATGCCTATTAGTTGACGACCCAACCATCGGCGTAGATCCGCGTGGCGGCCGGATCGAATGAGATGCGTGCACTCTCGGACGGAATCGAGAGATCCTCCTCGACAATCATCTTGACGCGCTGATCCTCATAGCGCACCTCGACGATGCGGTAGCGGCCCAGATCGTCCACCTTGATGATCTCCACCGGAAAACCGTGGTCATCGAAACGCACAAACTCCGGTCGGACGCCGATTTCCGTCTTTTCCGCATCGGATCCAGGCCTTCCCGACGACGCGGTCTGTACCGCATGACCGGCACAGCGAACCGTCCCGTTCTCCACCTCGCACGGGAGGATGTTCATCCCCGGTGAACCGATGAAATGCCCGACAAAGGTGTGGTTCGGGTGTTCGAACAGCTCCACCGGTGTGCCGACCTGGACCACAGTGCCGTCATACATCACAACGACCTGGTCGGCAAAAGTAAGTGCCTCGGTCTGATCGTGAGTAACATAGATCATCGTCAGGCCAAGCCGCTTGTGCAACTCCTTTAATTTGGAACGCAGCCGCCACTTGAGATGTGGGTCGATCACCGTCAACGGTTCATCAAACATGATAACGTTGACATCATCACGCACCAGGCCACGGCCCAGTGATATCTTCTGTTTGCCGTCCATGGTCAGGCCCGAGGCGCGGCGGCGCAGCGAGCTTTCAAGATCAAGCATGCCGGCAATCTCTTGCACGCGTTTTTGGACCTTCGCTTCAGCGATGCCACGGTTGCGAAGCGGGAATGCCAGATTGTCGAACACGGTCATCGTGTCGTAGACCACCGGGAATTGAAACACCTGAGCGATGTGCCGGTCGGTGGTCGGGACCTGGGTAACATCGGCATCGTTGAACAATACCCGGCCCTGCGAGGGCACCAGCAAGCCGGAGATGATATTCAGCAACGTGGTCTTCCCGCAGCCCGAGGGGCCCAGCAATGCGTAGGCACCGCCGTCCTGCCACTCCGCGTCGATCTGCTTCAACGCGTAGTCTTCGGGCGCGGTCGGCTGCGCGAGATAACTGTGCTTTACCTTTTCTAAGCTGATCTTCGCCACGGTGTTGTTTTACACTGCTCGGTTGCGGAAAGCGGTGTCTCGCTAGTGATTGATCAGGCTCCCATCCTGATCGAAATAGAGGCATCGCTTCACATTGAGAAACAGTTCCGCGACTTCGCCGACTTCGAAGGGATGTATGCCGTGGGACTCCGACACCCACAGGTTTCCCTCGACATCGGCGTGAACGACGCTCTCGGAACCGCTTATTTCGGCCACTAACACCTGGGCCCGTAACTTAACGCTGTCTTCGTCCCGCGCACCGATCGTCAAATGATGAGGACGCACGCCGACCGTGTAATTACCATTGGCAAGATCCCTATATCCGGCTGGGGCGGTCCAGTACACGGATTCCGTCAGGAAAAAGTTCGCGCCGCGTTTTTGAACCTGCGCCGTGTTGATGGGAGGGTCGGAAAACACCCTGGCACTGACCAACGACCCAGGCGCGCGGTAAAGCTCGACCGTAGGGCCGTACTCGACTACGCGTCCCTCCTTGAGGGTCGCTGTGTAGCCGCCGAACATCAATGCTTCCAACGGCTCACTGGTCGCGTACACCACCGTGGCCCCCGTGTCTTGGAACAGTTTGGGCAGGTTCATCCAGAAGTACCAGGGCCGCGTCCTTGACCAAAGCCCGGGCCAGCGCCGTGCGCTGTTGTTGCCCGCCGGACAACTCGTTCGGCAAACGCGGCAGCATTGCTGTGAGCTTTAGAAGGTCGGCAATGTCCTCGACTCGCCGGCGCACCTCGTCTACCGCAACGCCTGCAACTCTGAGGGGGGAGGCAATGTTGTCGAACACCGTGAAGTTCGGATAGTTGACGAACGCTTGGTAGACCATGGCCACGTTGCGCTTCTGCACCGCCAATCCGGTGACATTCTCCCCGTTGTGCCACACTTCTCCGCTGGTGGGCTTCTCCAAGCCGGCCATCAATCGCATGAGCGTGGTCTTGCCCGAAAGCGTCGTGCCGAGCAAGACGTTAAACTCACCACTCTCGAGCGCCAGATCGGTCTCGTAGATATGGGTCTCACCTCCCTGTTGTTTGCTGACTCCTCGCAGCTCAATGCCCATGATCGCAGTCCGATGGGTCACGGCAAACAGGGGTAGTGAGGCGCGACACACACATGTTCAACTGATTTCGCACACACGTTTCCACGATCGATGTCCGAGTACACTCTCGCCAGAGCCCGAAATCCCAACGCGGCAGAAACTCTTCACGTTCGGCTTGAACGATGCTTCCAGAGAATTGTCGCACGTGCGGTTCTGAATTCATCCGTATTGCGCGATCACGGATCATCGTTGTGGCCGGCCGGCGCGGCGAGCCGTTCACTTGCTCACCACGCCACGCCACATGCAATACCTGCGTACGGTGGGATTCAGCTTTGTTGCCAGCGCTTCACCAGTTCGTCGTAGTCGACGGTTTCCCCTTTGGGCTTCTCATTGAGCTTGGCCTTGGGAGAGCCAGGCTTGTTGAGCCACACCGATGGATCCTGCGCTTTGTTCAAACGCGGCCCGCAACCGCCGTAGGTCTTGGCCTTCTCATCCGCCGCCTGCATGCGCGCCATGACCTGATCCATTTCGGACGCCAGGCGGTCCATGGCTTGTTGCGGCGTAAAGGCGCCGGAGTTGACGTCGCCGATCTGCTGCCACCAGATCTGCGCGAGCTTGGGATAGTCCGGGACGTTGACGCCGGTCGGCGACCAACGCACGCGGTCGGGGGAACGGTAGAACTCGACCAGACCGCCGAGCTTCGGCGCCCGTTCGGTGAACGACGCGTGGCGAATATCGCTGTCGCGGATCGGAGTCAGGCCCACGTGGGTCTTTTTCAGTGACACGGTCTTGGACACAGCGAACTGGGCGTACAGCCACGCCGCCTTGCGGCGGTCTACCGGTGTCGATTTGAACAGCGTCCAAGAACCGGCATCCTGGTAACCGAGTTTCTGGCCTTTCTCCCAGTACGGGCCATGCGGCGAGGGCGCCATGCGCCACAACGGATTGCCGCTGTCGTCGACGGTGTTGTTGCCTTCGCTCTTTGGCGCCACCATGGCAGAGGTGAAGGCGGTGTACCAGAAGACCTGCTGCGCTACATTACCCTGGGACAGTGCGGGCAGCGACTGATAGAAGTCGTAGCTTGCCGCGCCCGGGGGTGCGTATTTACGCAACCATTCGTCCCATTTGCGGATGGCGTACACTGCGGCAGGTCCGTTGGCCGCACCGCCGCGCGACACCGAGGCACCCACCGGGTTACAACTCCCAGCCTCCATGCGGATACCCCACTCATCGACGGGCACACCGTTGGGCAAGCCCTTGCTGCCCGCGCCGGCCATGGACAACCAGGCATCGGTCATGCGCCACCCCAGATCGGGCGCCCGCTTACCGTAGTCCATGTGGCCGTAAACCCGCACGCCGTCGACTTCCTTGACGTGCACGCTGAAGAACTCGGCGATGTCTTCGTATGCCGACCAATTGACCGGGACCCCCAGTTCGTATCCATAGCGCTCCTTGAATTGCTTCTTCAGCTCGGGACGCTGAAACCAGTCATAACGGAACCAGTACAGGTTCGCGAACTGCTGATCGGGCAGCTGATAAAGCTTGCCGTCCGGGCCGGTGGTGAACGACTTGCCCATGAAGTCATCGACATCCAGCATCGGGTTGGTCACA
>CAMYNX010000244.1:0-5028 GCA_947259875.1 uncultured Gammaproteobacteria bacterium
CTATCTGATAACCCGCCAGAAAAAGCCTAACGAAAAGGGTTTCGTCGGTTACGAGACCATCTGGGAACCGTTTCACAAAGAAGCCAAGTACACCACCCCAAAAAAGCCATGAGCTTACAGCCGCGCAAGCTTTTAGAGAATCTCTTTAGAGGTTCTGCGGTACACTTATGTAGCGGCAAGAACAGGCGCTGACAAGTGATTGTTTTTTCAAAAAGCGCTGTAGGGTTTTCGATACTCTGGCAATTCAGGTTGAATTGATCGAGCTTCCTTAGGTTTGCGCGGCCATAGGAATCTCAATCGAAACCTCCGGATGGCCCCCAAACTTGGCCCAGTCGATCGCCGAAAAAGTAAGGCGAACGGCTTGGTGGACATGTGCTTGGCTATGGAAAGAGAAGGTCAGGATTTATTGGTGCACCCGTCTCCTGATCACTCGGTGCGGATTTTGTATGAATGAAACTATCCAACACAACAAGTTTGTCGAACTTACCTACAAGGTGACCGACCGAAAATCGGGGTATGTGCTCAGCACGGTGAAATTCCCATTGGGCGAACATCGGAGTGTTTCAATGTGAAAATGGCTTGCGTTTTTCCAGAACCGGTCACGAACTCGAGCTCAACACCACCCGTTTCATATAGTTCCAGGACGGCTCCAATATCACCCTTCTTCAGACCATGCTCTGGCAGGTCTCTTTTCAAAACCACGCTATCGAGAACTTTTACCGTCATCAGCTACCTCCAGGATACGCGGTGATGAAACGTGGCGAATCCTCGCCATTAAACACGAACTAAGCCGTTACGATCTCTATGGATGCCGACGTTTATTCCAGAACTTAGGCTGTAAAGGGGTTTTTCGCTCGCCCGCTAAAGAAATCACGTGGACGCAGATTTCTTGGAGGTTATTCTCCGCAGGTAGAATTATTGCCGCGATACCTCAAACGCCGCGATGATGTCTCGGATGCGGCGGGCGTCAATGTCTGCCTGGTCGGACTTGGAGTACACGGTGATCAAAATGATTTGGTCAGAGGTTTTCAGATAATAGATCAAGCGGTAACCGCCTTGCCTGCCGCGTTGGGCATCCCAATTACGCACACGCAACTTGTACAGGGTGTAGTCTACACCAGGGATTTGATCGCCCAAGATCTCCCCCGCCTCCAACTGTTCGATAACGGGAGCGAATCAGAGCGGATATTACGGTACCTTCGCGACAGGCGCCGTAGCTGGCGCTTGAAGGCCTCCGTGTACAAGATCTCCATTCAGTTGGCGTCGATACCGTCCCACAGGGTGTCGAGTGGCTGGGTATTGTCTTCCATCGTGTCGCGCCAACCGGCTTTAAAGCTGGTTTCCGCCGACGGCAACATGACCCCTTCCCGGAACGAACGCACGATGCGCAGCAGCAACGGGCGATATTCTTCCGGGGTTTGGTTGATCTCGCTAATCAACTCTTCGGTTGGGTCTTTCGGTTGCGTGTCTATATCGATCACCTCTGAGTGCTATTTTAGCACGCTAGAATCTCCGATAATGGCTGTTGTATCACAGAATCGTGATGGATTGATTAAGGTCGTTTCAGAGGGTGGCTTGGAAGGGACGTACGCGGCTACACCGCGTAGCGTCAGGAGCGCCGTATCGAAGGTTCGGCGATCTAAAGGGACTTGTCGGTAAACCAATCGAACCTGACCCTATTGATCCTAAAAGACTGCGTTCTGCAGGGCATATCGCCGCATCATCGATTAGTGGATCAACAAACCTCCATTAACGTCTAACACGATACCCGTGATGTAGCTCGAGAGATCCGAGGCGAGGAACAGGCATGCGTTGGCGATGTCTTCCGGGGTGCCCAAACGCCCAAGCGGGACCTTGCTGGCGATTTCGTCTTTGATCTGCCTGGTCATTCGACCTTTGGTGAAATCGTTATCCACAGGACCTGGCGCAACCGCGTTCACACGTATCCCCTCCGCGGCAAGTTCCCGGGCCAGCGCTTTGGCCAGGCCGAATATCCCCGACTTGGCGGCAGCGTAATGAGAACTTCCGAATACGCCGCCCCCGCTTTGCCCGGCGATCGAGGATATACAGATGATGTTGCCGGCGCTTCTCGCCTTCATGTGCGGTACGACGGCTTGTGACAACAGGAAGTTTCCACGCAGATTATTGTCCAAGACCTCGTCATATTCCTGCTGCGTAATATCGAGTATGCGGGTCCCATGGACGATACCGACACTGTTGACGAGGATATCAATTCTTCCAAAGTGGGCAACGATATCGGTCACGGTCTGTTGGCACCGACCCTGGTCGGCTACATCGGTGACGTACGCACGATGCGGCTCACCGAGGTCCTCGCATGATTGTCTCACCGCCTGTTCGTTAATATCGAGCAGGGCGACGCGAGCACCGTGGGCGGCGAACGTTCGTGCGGTAGCCGCTCCGATGCTGGAACTCGATCCCGCGCCGCTCACGACTGCCACTTTATCGGCCAATAGCAACATAAAACGTGTTTTTGGTCAGGTGTTACCTAGGTGCCGGTGAATCATAACCAGTTCGGTCATCGATGGGCAACGCTGTGCATCCGTCTGTTACGCGAGCCCGGTCGGTGTCATGGCTTTGGGCGTTGTGCCATTGTTTAAGTCTGGCGATACCGCTAACGCAAGCTCGAACCCAATCAATCGCACCTGACCCTTCTGAATCCACTTTCACAGCCAACCGTATGTCCGCGACACATGCGCTGTGGCAAGCACAATGCCTGTATATATAAGAAGATTTTGGATGTAAGTCATCGCCAATATGGATTTGATGTTGGCACTTAATTCCTTAGCAGCTACTTCGCGTTCTTTTTTCGGTAACTTTTCGACGGTAGCCCATTTCTCTTTTTTATCCGGATTTGATCGACGGCCTGCATGATGCATACGACCAATATGGCCATACCGATTCCTCCAGGTGTTAAAACAAAGAAATGGAGGCCAAACCATCCCATTAAGGTATGCATCATAATGTTCCACAACATAAGGGTTACCGTTTTCTCAGCAAATAGCCCAAAAATATTGCCATAGGTCCGCACAAACACAAAACTATTTGCCAAGAAAACGCCCCACATAGGGCGTACGCGTTCTCGTTTCTTGGCTTAAAGGGAATTATTATGGGGATGTCAGTTGGCGCTTGAGGCAACGGGGAATTGGGGACATCCATGACTTACCCTGCTGTCGTAGTATTGAGGGATCCACCTCACACTTAAAATTAATCACACCTGACCCTACTGATTCGTACGCCCATCGATGGCCAACGGCAACGCGGATCACTGCCTACGGGCGACCAAGGGAGAGACTCACTGACGACTCACCGGGGCGAATTCTGGTGACAGTTTACTTAACTGCGGAAACACTCCAAGCGGCATACTCACTACGAACTACGTTTGACGCGGATTTAGACACGATGCCAACGCTTGCATAGACCCGTCGCCCGATCGAAGACCACAGGTTGATATCGAAACTCAAAAATATTTTTGGAAGATCCTTATGCAGCGGTAAACCGGACCCCAAACACCGATACTCAGAAGACTGTCCCCGTATTATTAACAAGGTGCAGGACTTGCGCTGCCACACGACGGCTACGATGATGGAGAAGTATGCCCACCTCGCACCGGACAATTCGCGCGCCGCGGTTTTAGACGGATCCGCGTCACAATTGAGTCACAGCAGGCATCAGCCAATCCGAGAAGATGTCAGCTAAGCTATTGATAAACTTGGTGGCTATGGGTGGACTCGAACCACCGACACCGGCATTATGAGGACGACAGGAAAGTCGTAACATTCTGTTTTCATTAACTTTATTCGGGGCGCCCGTTGCTAGATTTGCCCTATATTGCATAACGATGCAGGACCCACTCCCGCAAAAATCCCGCACGGAAGATAAGTCCACCACAATGTGGTAAAACTCTCGTTCTATTCCGCACGACTGATCGGAAGTGAGCGAATACGAATACGCGCCTCCTCCAAGACAACAACACTGCCAAGCTCTAACGGCTCTTGAATGGACGGCAGGTTCGCGCGTATTAGGGCCAATTGTTTTTCGGGACTTCGCTCCGTTCCGCGCCGGAACAGGATCACGGACGGTTTAGTTTCCTCCCGAAGCGTCAGTAACGCGGCGAAATCGGTATCCGCCGAGACAATAATTCTTTCTTCTTGCGCAGCGCGATCAAATACTTCTTCGTCCAGCGCAGCTTGCAATTTATAGTCGCGCACATGAACAGCATCGTGGCCAATTTGCCGGAGCCCTTCCGCTACCTTGGGGGATAATGCGTTGTCGATGAGGAATCTCAAGGCGCAGCCAGAGGTAGCTCACGCTCTCGAACCGCCTCAGCTGCAAATTTGAGCGCTTCTTGAATGTCTCCCGGTTCGAGATCGGGATACTCGTTCAGTATCTCGGTCTCAGTCACACCATCGGCGACCATTGCGACCACTGTCGCGACAGGTATTCGCAAACCACGGATGCATGGCACGCCTCCCATTTGCTTCGGGTTGACCGTAATACGTGTGAACTTCATGACGATAACCTCAATACCTAATCCCTCCTGACATAAAGGATTTTATGCCGCTGGGCCGAATTAAACCACTCCTAGACAATAGAACGATACCTCAGGCCACCTGCTCATAGATTCTCCTGGCTCATTCACACCGGCTGGCAAAATGGAAATATTCCGGCATCCATATGGATGTTTGATCTGCGATCAGAGTAAATATTTGATCGTTTGGGAATTCGTGACGTGGAAGCCATGAATTAATTCATTGTTCTCATCGCTAGAAGGTCGGTTTGCGGCCGATTCTGTTGAAAAAGTCCTGCCGCGAACAAGGACCAAATTTCATTTGCGTTCTAGGGTGACTTTCGTACCCTACATACGACGGGGAAGCGGGTAATACACAAAAACTCGCGTGGACGGCTCTCGGAGGCAGCTAACTTTGCTCTAGATTGCATGCCTACCTCTCAAAAAAATTCCAAGGAATTTTGTCGTCACCGAATATAGGAGTTTTTCAACACTATCGG
>CAMYNX010000244.1:5042-7371 GCA_947259875.1 uncultured Gammaproteobacteria bacterium
GGAGGCAGCTAACTTTGCTCTAGATTGCATGCCTACCTCTCAAAAAAATTCCAAGGAATTTTGTCGTCACCGAATATAGGAGTTTTTCAACACTATCGGTCGTTTTGGAGCATTGGTGTTGCAACGCAGCAAGTCGATTTGATCTTCCAACCGAAGGTCCGGAAAGGGCACGACAGAGACGATCGATCGCAATCCACGAATTGTCTCCAGAATACTCGTTGCCGTCATTGGCTAGATCGAAAGAATCGATGCTCGTTGCTGCACCGTAAGGTGCGGTTCACGGCCAGGACCGGGCAATCATGCACTCGTAAAGCAACCAGGTCTAATGTCCGCTGCTTGAAGTGTTACAGACGCACCACCTTGCGATATGAGCAAGTAGCCTATGTAGTACGAGCATTGCTGGGTGAGATGCGTTGAGGATGGATTAATGTAAACGGAAGACCCCGCCGCCGAGGCGGGGCCTTTCGTAACTTCGAGCTAAGATAGATCTGGCATTTATCCTGCTGCGAGATGTAACCCGACTAATTACACGTATCCTTGACGATGCTGACGCTGTCAGTGCCCTCGATCGGCGTTCCGTCAACAAGCTCGCCATTCACCGTGGCTGAGGTCGCCTCCCCATCAATCCCTGCAATATCCGTCGTCACATAATGGCAGACGAGATCAATAAATGAATCGCCATTGACGTCTTCGTAGCTACACAGGGAGTGCGGGTCTTTCTTACCGACCACCTTAACAGCAGCCTCCGCAAATCTGAGGCTCTCGGTATCTATGCGGGGGTTGTTGTTTTCATCGAGCACCTCGAAGGTATCCGATCCCAAGATCGCAACTGGTATGGCACCGTTGGAGCAAAGATTGATGCTGTTAGAGTCGCTACCCGGTTTGATATCGACCGTTGCGATAATGCCGACATCTCCCGTACGCACGGCCCAGACGGCTCGATACAGAGCTATGGATTGCGTAAACTGGCCACCGGTTAACATATTGAAAGTGTAAGCCTGTTCAGGACTAAAGTAAGGAATTTCGGACCAGGCGATTACTGCCGGCGAATCGAACAAGGCGAGGTCTTGGTCACCACTGTCGGTGACTGGGCTGCCGGCTATGCCGCTCAGCTCCTCGTAAAAGAGGTGGCCCAGTTCGCTGTTAGTACAATTAAATCCCGAAGGCACGGGTTGACAAATGTTGTCATCCTGAATCGGCGTCCTCGGTAAACGCCAATCGGAAACATTACCCACGGTCAGACTCTCAACCCAGGCTTGCGCACTGGCCCAGGTCATGAGCCCATCGCTTGGGTCGGCGCCATCGTCGAAGGTTGAGCCCGCACCCGCAAGGGGGTCCGCGAGCCAGGTGATATCGCGATCGGTATCGTAGACGGCGACACCTCCAAGACGGGGTAGCAAATCTGCATTCACCGAACCGATCCAGACTAAGATAACAAGTCCGATACCGAAACCACGCATTGAAAATGACTTCATTATCGTTTCCTCCTCGCTGATAAATTGGGGAACGCAAATCCCACTGAGCTGGCCGCAATAAAACCGCCGCTTCCGGCCTGTGAAAAACCGCTGGTAAGGATCAAAGATTGATGAGATAAAACTGACTCCCCCGTTCAGTTCTATTTGACGGAAATTAACTACGTTAATGGGGTTTTTCAACCCAACAAAAAATTAAGGCATTAAGATGCTAAAGAAGTGCACGGTGGGCGAAGGTAAAGAGAAAAGGGGAAGGTTGGACTTATTCTTATTGGCAGGTGTATAGCGTATCCGACTATATATTCGTTATTAACGCGCGATTGTCCGCTTAGTGTTGGTGACTTGTCATTACTAACTCGTCGTCTCGATATCTCTTTCGGGTCGTTCTCGAACATTGATGTTGCAGCGCACCAACTCGTTCTGATGTTTTCCTGGAACGGCGGCAACGGGCACGACCCAGTCATCCAGATCGAATCAGGCGAATGTCCGCTTGCACGGGCTGGCAGACATGCTTGTGCACAATAGACGTAACCGAAAGGTCACATTCAGACGCTGACAAGTAACTGCAAGCGTGGCGTCGCTGCAGATTATCCACGAACACGGGGACGCGACTGATTCGAGGGGTCTTTCTTTGCGACATTGCTTTCACTCAACGTGGCAATGACAGACCTGCCCCTTGTTTCCTGCTTCTTGGTTGCATAACCCTTTGATCCGAATAGGGATTCGGGGTATACTGTGATTATATACAGTATCGGGAACGCCGCCATGAATCCGACCCCCCACCCGCAGGCCCCCCTGCAACACCTGGAACACCAGATCACCGAGCTCGCCGCCAACATCAACGCCGCCACCTGCCG
>CAMYNX010000245.1 GCA_947259875.1 uncultured Gammaproteobacteria bacterium
CGGTACCTATATCGACCCGATTGACGGGCCTCAGGACGTCACCGATGTCTCGGACAGTACCAATCCGGCGGACGACACCGGTGGCGAAGACGACCCGACCATCACGCCGGTGCCGCAGAACCCGGCGATCAGCATTATCAAGACGTTTGATGTTGTCTCTGACGCGAACGATGACGGCTTTGCCGATGTCACCGCAGGCGGAGACGGCAGTTCGTTCACGCTGGTCGTAAGCAACGATGGGAACGTGACGCTCAGTGACGGTCTCGTCTTCGACAACGTCGACACACGGTTGGAGGTCTCTGGTCTGATCTTGCCCACAGGCTGGGTCGATCTCGACAACGACGGCGACGATGGCACCGGTGACGGTAATCCGCAGACCATCGAGGTGTCGTTCGCGACTCTAAGTCCAGGTGATTCTGAGACCATCACCGTCAACTTTGCAGTCGATGCGTCGGTCCCAGAGGCGAACGGAGCCGACGGAGTCAACGACGCGGGTAACGTCCTGAACATCGCCACAGTAGCTGCCGAGGCACCTCAGGGCGATCCAGGTGATACCGCTGACGACATCGGAGCCACGGGTTCGGACGACATCGACATCCTCACCGAAATCGACCTTTCCATCGACAAGACCTTCTACAGGCTCGACGATAACGAGACGCCGAACAACACCAACGACGACGTGTGGGTAGAATCCGACTTTGTGGAACAGGGGCTGGCCGGAAAGTTCGAGCTCACCGTCACCAACTCTGGCCCGTCCGATGCGTTGGATGTGCAGGTGACAGATTTCGTCAATGGTCTGCTGCGGGTGACCGATGTAGATGGCGACTTCGCCGCTGTGACGGCGACGGGTGATCCTACGGATTTGGGCTCTGACGCGAATGCTGACGGTAATGCTCAAACCATCGATTGGGTCATACCCACGCTGGGTGTGGACGAGTCGTTCACTATCAGCGCGGAATTCGAGGCGGCCGAGTTCTTGGGAAGCCCTGAAAAGAATGACCTATCGCCGTTCGGCACAGTAGCAGGTGACGACTTCAAATTCGTCTTTGTCAGTGGCTACATCCTGGAAGGTTCGACGGACGGAAATAGCACCGATTGGTGGGAGGAGACCGGCGGGGAGTTCGAGCCCGATGGGGTCCATGAGGTGCTGCTCACTGCACCGGATGGCGAACGCACCGAGATTGTGTACGATGGTACCAAGAACGAGATCTTCTTTGACCCGGACGGCGAGGGTGGTGAAGAAGGCTTCACGATGCACCTGTCCTGTTCCGACGACTTCCATGGCGGTTGGGGTGAGGCGGGTGGGCCCAGTGAAGAAGACAATCCGGACTGGCAGATCGCGTCCTACTCGATCCTGCGGTACAACGCTAATGGCTTCTTCCATGGATGCGGCGATGTGGTCGTGCCGTGGGAAGTGCCCAACACCGCCTATGCGGATGCAGCCGACTCCAATTCACTGCTCGGTACTGATGAGCTGGTCTCTGATACCGCCACGGTGCAGATCATTCGCCAGCTCAAGATTGAAGAGCGTAGCGACATCACGCTCAAAGGTAAGAAGGCCGACGTGCTGCTGTTCAACACCGGTGAAGATGATCTGATAATCACAAACGTCGAAATCACCTGGCCGGATGGTTCCGGTAAGAGCGGCAACAAAGACCTGGTGGAGGTGCTTTTTGGCAACAACACCATCTGGGATGCCTCAGCGGAGGATGCTTCTTGGAGCGAATCGACAGTTAATGATCTTGCCACCACTATTATTGATGGCGATCCCGACGACGGTACGGACGCCGATACCCTGTGGCTTGGTACGGAAGCCGATCGGACTATTGAGCCTGGCGAAGCGCTGAAGGTAGCTTTTTTCTTCGGTAACAAGGTCGTAACCAGTGAGTTTTACAGCATCACGGTGACATTCGAAGGCGGGATCACGGAAGAGGTAGTGAACATTACCTACGGGGACGCCCCTCTCCACCTTGACGAAGACCCCAACACCGGTGAGCAATCCGGTGCCGATCTCACGCAGGCCATGCTGGCCCCGGTGGTCGCTGAGGCCATCGACTACTGGGCCGAGCAGGGTGTGGATGCCCACGATCTGAGGGCGCTTCTCAAGACAGACATCCGAATCGAGGATCTGGGCGGTAACCTGCTAGGCGAGACCACTGGAGGGGTTGTGACGATAGACGACGATGCGGCAGGTTACGGTTGGTCCGATTCTCTGGATGGGGTCGATGCTGGCGAGATCGACCTGTTGTCTGCGGTAACCCACGAGTTCGGCCATGTGCTGGGTTACGACCACGATGCCATGGGTGAGACCTTAGCCATTGGTGAACGAGAGCTTCCATTGCAAGACAGCAACGACGATGAATTCACGATTGATTCAGGCATTGAGAATGATCTGCTGTTTGGCTGATGCTAGTCGCTGAATTGCGATGGCGGTGATCTCGGGGACGTGTACGTGAAGCTAGTCAGTGCTTAGCGTCACGTCTCCTGGAGAGCCTGGCACCTCAAGCGAGCGAAGGGCTCACGCTCGGCTGCCTCGGTTGAGGGTGCGGTATTAACGTCAGTTCGCTCACTTGATGAGCAAATAATATATAGATCGAGCAAACTAAACATAAGGAGTTTTAAGTGACCAAACAATTACAGTATTACGAGAGAGCTGTACCGGTTTCAGCAAAGCGCCATCGGGACTGGTCTCTTGCAGCGCGCACAGACTATGAGTTTGCGGCCCATTCGAATTCAGCACCCATGGCGGCGGTGGAGTTTCCGGCCGCGGCGGGGGAGTATGCCATCGTGTTCACTGGGACGAAGGAGGTGGTACAGCCGTTGGTCATTCTGGGGCTAAATCCCGACGAGAATTTATATCTCGATGAGCAGGGTAAATGGAGTGCCCGCTACATCCCCGCATTTGTGCGCCGTTATCCGTTTGTGTTCTCGCAAAGCAAGGATGATGAGAGCAAGCTCATTCTGTGCATCGATGAGCAGTACGATGGCTGGGCGCAGGACGGCAGCGGTAGGCGCCTGTTTGATGAAAACGGTGAGAAGACGGCGTACTTTAACAAGATGTTTGATTTCACAAAAGAGTATCAACGTGAAGCTGAGCGGACACGGGTTTTTTGCCGCACGCTGAAGGAGTTGGATCTGCTTGAGCCGATGACGGCCAAGTTCAAGCTGCCGTCAGGCCAAAAGGCCCAGTTGACTGGCTTCATGGCGATTGATCGGGACAAGCTGAAGGCGTTGCCTGGCGATAAGCTGGCGCAGCTAGCTAAAACCGGCGAGCTTGAGCTTATGTATACACATCTACAGTCAATGCGCAATTTAGGTCCAATGCTGGCACGTTTTAAAGGAGACGACAGCGTCCGTGAATCCTTGGATGAGGAAGGTGATAATACGCCTGAGAACTCCCCCCTACACTGATAAATTCAATTTGAGGGCATGGGCTTCTTGAAACCTATGACCTTAGGCAAGTAACGGCTGGCGCTTTTCAGTTCCACATAGCTGTCTGAAAAGCGCGGGCCGGCAACTGGCAAGTCTTGATCTCTCCACTCACCGGCGTCGGGGGTGGTAGGATTAGCAACCAATCATGAAACGCCGCGCCCGTTACGGCGATGCCCTTCGCCTGTCTATTATCAGTCGCCACGTGCATTGCGACGATGTGATACTTGCCGTCGCGGCGCAGCAGGATCGGCGAACCCGAATCACCGAAGGTGGCGTCACACTCGTGCAAGACCAGATGTCCGTTGTTGGTAAAGCCTGTCAACGTGCACTCGTTGTGTTGGGTTAAGATATGCGCCCGGTCGCGGCTGTAGCCGGCTTGCAAGAACACGCCGCCTTGCTGTTGGTAGTCGCTCATATGCTTTCGGTCGAGCGCTGCTGTGGGCAGGATGCTAACCGAAGCGCCTAAGTCTTCTGCCAGGGTTATCACCGCCCAGTCTTGGCCGGGGCGCGGTGCTTTGCGAGCCTCGCGCAGTGCATCATTGCCCGACAGTTGGTATGAGACGACTAACGAGTGTTTGAGATAGCTGTTGCGTTGATAACCAGCGAGGAAATGCAACGCACAGGGAGGCAACCAAGTGCCGGTGCGGCGGTTCCACAGGCAGTGTGCTGCCGTGAGTACCTGACGTGGTCCCACCAATGTGCCAGTACAAAATCCCCCTAAGGTACTGTTGACACGACCAATCGCGCTCCAAGGGTAGTCTGTTGTTTCAACCAGAACACGATCGTCATTGCCCTTGATGCCGTGGATCGGTAGCCGATCCTCTGCGGTGCTTTGCACTGCAACAAGGGCGAATGCCAACGCGATGAGCGAGTTTCGATAGGGATGTTGCATACGGTAACTATACCCTAACAGCCACGCTCTACTTTTCAGGGTAATCGTGGGGCTGCACGGGAGGATGTGCTACGGCCATGGAGTATCGCCGCGCCAGAATCAGCTAGCGTACTCACGCTAGTGTCTCTTTCTGATTCGACGCTCCCTGCCTCAGTGCTCGGAGGCTGTTTGGGTCCCTGCTGAAGATTGCGCAAGGTTGTCGTCAACGTTTGGATCAGACGCGCAACTCCCGCTGGGGTCATGGCAATGCGCGTCTCGATGGGTAAAAGCTTCTCGTTTGTGCGTGGATGCATATTCTGGCCGAACATGCGGTATGGCGGCAGGATTGCTTGTTTTTCGTTAATAGCGGCTAATTTAAGGCAGTTTTTTGGCTAAGTTTTTTGCTTGTTTTACGGCTGCTTATCGGCTAATTTAAGGCTATGTTGTGGCAGCCAAAATATACTATCAGCAATAAACTTCTCCTCACTATCCGTAAGATCGGTGAATCTATGGGGGAGATAAAAACGCTACGTTTGAGTGATACGGCACTGGCCAAGTTGGAGTTGGATGCCAGAGAACATTCCACCTACGCTTCTACGAGCATAGAAGGTAACCCATTGCCGC
>CAMYNX010000246.1 GCA_947259875.1 uncultured Gammaproteobacteria bacterium
ATCCCCGCGACGATGACAAAACCGGTAATATTAGCCGGTGGACTCACTCCGGCGAATGTCGGTGAGGCGATTAAAACGGTGCGGCCGTTTGCGGTCGACGTCAGCAGCGGTGTGGAAAAAACGCCAGGCGTTAAAGAGGCGCGAGAAATCGAGCGCCTGGTGAAAGCGGTCCGGGCGGCGGATCGATAACATCAATACCGAGATCAGCGGAATTGAATATGGCTATACCCAATCAGGCAACGGACTACGACTTTCCCGACGAACGGGGACATTTTGGTCCCTATGGCGGCATTTTCGTTGCCGAGACGCTGATGCGTCCGCTGGCGGAACTGCGTGAAGCGTATGAAGTTTTTCTGAAGGATCCGGAATTTTTGGCCCAATTGGACAGCGACTTGCAACACTATGTGGGTCGGCCATCGCCACTGTATTTCGCGGAGCGGCTAACCAGCCATTATGGTGGCGCCAAGATATATCTAAAAAGAGAGGATCTGAATCATACCGGGGCACATAAGATTAATAATACGGTTGGCCAAATATTGTTGGCTCAACGGCTCGGCAAACGGCGGGTGATCGCCGAGACTGGAGCGGGTCAGCATGGGGTTGCCACTGCCACCGTAGCGGCGCGCATGGGGCTTGATTGCGTGATCTACATGGGTGCCGAGGACATACAGCGGCAGGCGATCAATGTATACCGTATGAAGCTGCTGGGGGCGCAGGTGGTGACCGTGGAATCTGGTTCGCGGACCCTCAAGGATGCGCTCAATGAGGCGCTTAGGGATTGGGTGACCAATGTGGAGAATACGTTTTATATCATCGGCACGGTTGCCGGACCGCACCCCTACCCAGCCTTGGTGCGCGATCTGCAAGCGGTCATTGGGCGCGAGACGCGGGAGCAGATCCTGGCTGCGGAACAAAGGCTTCCAGACGCTCTGGTCGCTTGCGTCGGCGGTGGCTCCAATGCCATGGGGCTGTTTTATCCATTCATCGGTGACCGCGAAGTGGCGATGTATGGGGTGGAGGCCGCGGGGGAGGGCATCAACACGCGTTATCATGCTGCATCGTTATGTGCCGGCAAGGTTGGCGTGCTCCATGGCCAGCGCAGTTATTTGTTGGAGAATGAGCATGGTCAGGTTATTGAGACCCATTCAATCTCCGCAGGATTGGATTACCCCGGCGTTGGACCCGAGCACGCCTGGCTCAAGGACTCTGGGCGCGCGCAATACGTCGCGATGACCGACGAGGAAGCACTGGAGGGATTTTACAGCTCGACTCGCAAGGAGGGGATTTTGCCGGCGCTGGAGTCCAGCCACGCCATTGCCTACGCAGGTAAACTGGCCAACAAGCTGGGACCAAACAAGATAGTAGTGATCAATCTATCGGGCCGCGGTGATAAGGACGTGCACACGATAGCCGCACGCGAAGGGATCGAGGTCTGATGTCGAGGCTCAGCGCGATGTTCAAGGAATTGCGAGGTGAACAGCGCGCGGCGCTGATCCCCTATATTACCGCCGGCGACCCACAACCTGCCGCGACCGTGGAGATTATGCGCCTGATGGTGGAGGCCGGTGCGGATGCGGTGGAGCTTGGTGTCCCATTTTCCGATCCCATGGCCGACGGCCCGGTGATTCAGCGTGCCAGCCAACGTGCACTCACTCACGGAGTGAGTATCGGTGACGTATTGGCCATGGTTGCGAAGTTCCGCGAAAATCAACCCGATGTGCCGGTGATATTGATGGGATACTTGAATCCAGTTGAAGTGATGGGGTACGAGAATTTTGCTAAACGCGCTGCCGATTCGGGAGTCGACGGGGTAATCACCGTGGACATGCCACCGGAAGAGGCCGCGGACTTGAGTGCTGCGCTAACAACTCGAGACATAGATTCGATCTATCTGCTCGCACCGACCACTGCCCCAGACCGTGTGCGCATGATCTGCGACCGAGCGAGTGGTTTCGTTTATTACGTGTCGCTACGCGGTGTTACTGGTGCCGGACACATTGACGTCGCCGACGTTGAAGACCATGTCCGGGACATCAAAACGCAATGTGCCTTACCGGTGGGAGTCGGTTTCGGTATTGACAGTCCACAGGTGGCTGCGGAAATGTCACGGTTTGCGGACGCCGTCATTGTTGGCAGTGCGGTGGTTCGGCGTATCGAGCAAGCGGATGGAGACATTCAGCAAATCCGTCAATCTTTGTCGGCGTTTATCGCAAGTCTGAGACAAGCCATTGGGAAACACCCGCAACCCTTGGCCGCGACGCCATGAACTGGTTCGATAAGATTCTCCCACCAAAAATCAAGTCCAGCACGGGACTTGGGAAACGCGGCGTCCCCGAAGGGCTGTGGACCAAATGTCCGCAATGCAATGCGGTGCTTTATCGTGCTGAACTGGATCGAAATCTGGATGTCTGTCCGAAATGCGATTATCACATGCGTATCGGCGCGGTGCGGCGGTTGGATACTTTCTTGGATCCGGAGCCACGGGAAGAAATCGGTGGGGAATTGCGCCCGGTTGACATACTCAAGTTCCGGGACAGCCGTAAGTATAAGGACCGCTTGTCAGAGGCCCAGAAGAAGACCGGCCAAATGGACGCATTGTTGGTTATCAAAGGGGCATTGAAACAGCAACCGATTGTCGTTGCTGCATTTGAATTTGAGTTTATGGGCGGTTCCATGGGTTCAGTGGTTGGCGAACGTTTCGTGCAGGCGATCACTGTATGCGTCGAACAACACATACCCCTGGTGTGTTTTTGCGCGAGCGGTGGCGCCCGTATGCAGGAGGCGTTGTTCTCCCTCATGCAGATGGCCAAGACTAGTGCCGCGCTTACCAAGATGGGTCGGCATGGCGTCCCATTCATTTCGGTGCTCACCGATCCGACCATGGGCGGCGTATCCGCAAGCCTCGCGATGCTGGGGGACATCATTATTGCCGAGCCCAATGCGCTGATCGGATTTGCCGGCCCGCGGGTAATAGAACAGACCGTCCGCGAGACGTTGCCTGAGGGTTTCCAGCGTTCCGAGTTCTTGCTCGAACACGGCGCCATCGACATGATCGTTGATCGTCGCGAACTGCGTGACCTGACGCAAGCTATGTTTTCGATGTTGATGAGCGCGCCGCTGGAGCCGGAGATTGACCCCGAAGTCAGGGTTGTCAGTGGGCAAGATATGGTGCCGGACACTAAAGATATCGCCGGCTGAGCCTTGAATTCGCCTCACCCAGGCCGTGCAATGAGCAATTTGCGGCTTAGTCCACGCCGTTCTCTCGACGAATGGCTGACGTATATCCAAACCATCCACTCGCGGTCCATCGATATGGGCCTGGAGCGGGTGCATCAGGTGTTGGACCGCCTGAATATTGTGCCGCTGGGATATGTCCTGATAAGCGTCGCCGGTACCAACGGTAAGGGCTCGAGTGTTGGCCTGCTCGAAGCCATCCTCACGGAGAGTGGTTACCGGGTAGGCGCGTTTACGTCCCCGCATCTGGTTCACTATACAGAGCGAATCCGGGTGCAACGGACACCGGCGCGTGAATCGGAATTGTGCCGCGCATTCGAGATGATCGAAGCGGCCCGCGGAAACGTGGCGTTAACGTATTTCGAATTTGGTACCTTGGCGGCGCTGCTGATTTTTCGCGTCCACAACTTAGACGTCGCGGTGATGGAGGTCGGTATGGGTGGGCGCCTGGACGCAGTGAACGCGGTGGACGCGGACGCCGGACTGATAACCAGTATTGGCGTCGACCATGTGCGCTGGTTAGGACAGAATCGGGCGCAGATCGCGGTCGAGAAGGCGGGTATTATGCGGCCGGCCCGGCCAGTAGTGGTGGTTGATCCGGATCCACCGCCGTCATTAGTCGAGCATGCTCATAACATTGACGCCCGTGTTTATCGCTTGCACCAACAATTTGGTTACCGGGCACGTGACGACGATTGGGATTGGTGGGGGCCACAGCAACGGCAGCATCGCGCGTTACCAAGGCCCGCTTTGGTCGGACCTTGGCAAGTCCGCAACGCGGCAGGGGTATTGATGGTGTTGGAGTCCCTGTCACGCCGCCTGTGCGTGAATGATCAGGCGATTCACCACGGACTGCGATCGGTCAGCGTGCCGGGGCGCTTCCAGGTGATACCAGGAGCACCAGAAATAATCTTGGACGTAGCACATAACCTGGAAGCAGTGTCGGCCTTGCAAGCTCAGTTACGCGCCATGGAACGGCGAGACCGCACAATTGCGGTGTGTGCCATGCTGCGAGACAAACCCGTCCAGCAGATCGCGACTTTACTCGCGGGGGATATTGACCATTGGTTTGTGGCGCCGATTGAAGACGCCCGCGGTGCCACCGGCGAGGACATGCGCAGCGGGATATTGCAGGGCCTGGGCGCGGGGGCCGATCACCGGGTTGTCCCGTGCGGATCAGTTACCGCGGCCTTTGAAAAAGCCCATACCTTGGCGGGCGATGATGATCGGATCGTTGTATTTGGGTCGTTTCACACGGTGGGTGATATAATCGCGCATCTGAAGTTGCCATCCCATTAGCCCGCATATAACACCAAGGCATTAAAAAAGATCTAATGTTGTTTGAGATATCGAACTCTATACATGTTCGGTGCGGCGTTATGTATGCCGAGTTTCGCTTATCTTGCCCGTATTCCTGGAATGCATCGGGAAAATCCGCAGTGTCTCTACCAGAAATGGCGACATTCAATGTGCCGCGTTGCTTGGCAAGAATAGGGGCGGGATCCTCGGTGCAATATGCGGGCTAGAGGAATGTCGCAAAATCCCCCTGTTCTCGAGTCTAGTTTCGAACTCAAACATCGTATTGTTGGGGCCTTGATACTTATCATCTTGAGTGTGGTTGTGGTCCCGATGATACTGTCCGGGCCCAAACCCGCCGCCAATCTGCCGGTGACCGATGCCCTCTCCCGAGGTTGCTAAAACCGCGCCCAAACCGGCCGCGCAACCAAAGTCGGCAGCCACGCCCAAACCGGCCGTGAAGACCACAAAGGCAAAGCTGGTGGCAAAAGCCACAAAGAAAACATCGGAATCGGCCGTAGACAAGACTGACAGGCAAAACACCAAACCGGAAAATAAACAAACGGCGAATACCGCATCCATTACAAAACCGGATAACAAATCGATCGAACGTGGTTGGATTGTGCGTATTGGCACATTCTCCGAGCCGGAGAATTCCGCCCGTATTATGAGTTCACTCAAAGCGCTTGGTTTTGAGCCGTCTTCGGAACGCGTGAAAACCAGTGGAGGCGTCTTGACGCGGGTTTGGGTGGGTCCCTATGCACAACGAGTAGAGGCGGGACGAGCGCGAACCCGCATTCAGCAGACAACTGGTGAAAAAGGACTAATCGCCGCTTTCCCATAATAAAATCGCTATTAAGCGTTCGTGTAAAAAAAGCAACTGAGGCGAAATGCTCAACGGATTCGATTACGTTATCCTGGGGGTAATTGTTTTATCCGCGTTGATTGGTTTGGTACGTGGCTTTGTTCGTGAAGTGCTTTCCTTGATTTCCTGGATTCTCGCATTTTGGCTTGCCTTCACCTACGCTTCGGTCGCCAGCGTTTATTTTGAAAAGTATTTAGACGCGTCAACATTACGAATTGCCGCGGCGTTCACGGTTTTATTTGTCGGCAGTTTGCTAGTTCTCACCATTATTAGTTTCTTGATCTACCGGCTGCTGTCTATTTCCGGTGTGAGTGGAACCGACCGGATGTTGGGCGCTGTGTTTGGTTTGTTCCGGGCGGCGGCGATAATTGCCGGATTTATGCTGGTAGCGGGAGTGACTCCCCTACCGGAGGAACCCTGGTGGCGAGAATCCATGCTGACGAAGTACTTTCAGCCCCTTATACTGTTGTTGCGGGACTTGTTACCGGCTGCGGTATCAGAGCAGTTGATTGCAAAATGAGGGTGGACTTATTTCGTTGATGGAGATCAATCGATTAAACTCTCGTTCTGGGCTCGGATGCGGAAGCTCGGTGCAAATTGGTGGGCGGAGTTACAGGCCTGGCGTTGTTGTTTCTTATTATTAATTGCAAGGGTATGGGACTACGATGTGTGGCGTAATCGGGATTCTCGGCAGATCACTCGTGAATCAGGCAATTTACGGGGGGTTGACTGTTGTTCAACATCGCGGACAGGATTCCGCTGGAATCATCACCAGCGATGGGGAACGTGTATTTCTTCGTAAGGATATCGGTCTCGTCCGGGATGTATTTCGCACCCGGCACATGCGGCAGCTGCAGGGTAATATGGGCATCGGCCACTGCCGTTATCCCACTGCTGGGACCAGTTCTCCGGCAGAAGCACAACCGTTCTATGTGAACTCGCCGTTTGGCGTGGCACTTGGGCATAATGGCAACCTCACCAATGCCGCAGAATTACGCGAGCAGTTGTTCCGTGACGATCTGCGTCATTTGAATACGACTTCTGATTCCGAGATTCTGTTGAATATCTTAGCCCATGAGCTACGGGAGGTTCTCGGTAAAGGACGTACACGATTAACCGTGGACGACATCTTCCGGGCGGTTACGAAGGTGTATCAACGATGCCGCGGTGGTTACGCGGTAGTGGCCATGATTGTCGGCCACGGCATTCTCGCGTTTCGGGATCGCTTCGGTATTCGGCCTCTTATCTATGGCCAACGCGACACTGTGCACGGTGTGGAAACAATGATTTCGTCCGAAAGTGTCGCGCTTGATGTTCTCGACTTCGAGCTTGTCAATGATATACAGCCAGGTGAGGCGGTGTTCGTGGACATGAAAGGGAACGTGCATACCAGAGGGTGCGCGGAGAACCCACAGCATGTACCTTGTATCTTTGAGTTTGTCTATCTCGCGCGTCCTGATTCAATAATCGACGGTATCGCCGTTCACAAGACTCGACTTCGTATGGGAGAAAAGCTGGCGCATAAGCTTATGCGCGAGTGGCCAGATCATGACATTGATGTAATCATCCCGATCCCCGACACCAGTAGAACCTCGGCGCTGCAAATGGCCTATGAAATGGGATTAAAGTACCGGGAAGGATTTATCAAGAACCGCTATATCGGGCGCACGTTTATCATGCCCGGACAGGCGGAACGAAAACGGTCCGTGCGTCAGAAGCTGAATGCCATCGGCCTGGAATTCGCAGGCAAGAATGTTTTGTTGGTGGACGACTCAATTGTCCGTGGCACGACCTCTAGACAAATCATTCAAATGGCCCGTGAAGCCGGTGCTAAGAAGGTTTATTTCGCATCGGCGGCGCCTCCCGTGCGTTATCCGAACGTTTATGGGATCGATATGCCAGACGCCCACGAATTGGTCGCCCATGGTCGATCCGAAGCGGAGGTGGCGAAAGAGATTGGCGCGGATAAATTGTTTTTTCAGGATTTGAAAGATCTTGTCAACTCAGCGCAGGAGGGCAATCCATCTATTGGTAAGTTCGATACATCCTGTTTCGATGCTACATATATAACCGGCGATGTTAGCGACGATTATCTGATCGATCTACAGCGTGTTCGTAATGAAGAAGCCAAATCCAACGCGAGGTTACTGGATCTTGGCGAAGTAAATAGTTACAGCTATTCTTAAGTTCCTGCTATGCATAATCCCGAAAACCGGCATTCGTTTTCGACGCGCGCAATTCGAGCCGGCCATCGACGCACCAACGAGGGAGAACAGTCGGAACCAATATTCACCACTTCCAGCTTTGTGTTCGAAAACGCCGCCCAGGCTGCAGCGCGATTCGCTTACACGGAGGAAGGCAACGTATATTCACGATTTACTAATCCAACAGTCAGGACCTTTGAAGCGCGGCTGGCGTCACTCGAAGGTGGCAACAGTTGCGTGGCTACCGCATCCGGGATGGCGGCGATTTTGAGCATGTGTCTCGGCCTGCTCGAGGCGGGTGATCACGTGTTGACCTCGCAGAGCATATTCGGGGCGACCCGATTGCTGTTTGCGAATATCTTGAGTCGATTTGGTGTGGAATTCGATTTTGTGCGCCTACATGATATCGATGCTTGGCGGGACGGCATCCGTAAAAACACGAAATTATTATTCCTTGAAACGCCCGCCAACCCGTTGACGGAAATCGGCGATATCGCGGCGCTCGCAGAGATCGCACGTAGCCGCAATGTCTTGTTGGCGGTGGATAACTGTTTTTGTACCCCGGCGTTACAGCGTCCCCTGGATCTGGGAGCGCATATCGTCATTCATTCGGCAACCAAGTATTTGGATGGACAAGGCCGGTGTGTCGGGGGCGCTGTCGTGGGTGACGAAGAGCTGGTGGGCGAGAAAGTTTTCAGTATATTACGTAGCGCGGGTCCATCAATGAGCCCGTTCAATGCCTGGGTGTTTCTTAAAGGGCTAGAGACCCTCGAACTGCGTATGGATGCGATCAGCAAAAATGCAAACAAACTCGCACAATGGTTGACACAACAGCCAGCAGTCAAACGAGTGTTTTACCCCGGGCTGGAAGACCACCCCCAGTATGATCTAGCCCGCATACAGCAACGCGCGCCTGGTGGTATCGTGTCCTTTGCAGTGAAAGGTGGTCGCGACGCCGCATGGGGCCTCATCGACGCCACCGAGTTGTTGTCTATCACCGCGAATCTCGGGGACGTGAAGACCACTATTACGCATCCGGCCAGCACCACGCACAGTCGATGGACAGCGGAGCAACGCGAGGCTGCCGGTATTAGCGACGACTTGATCCGTATTTCTGTAGGTCTGGAAGATATCGCCGATATTCAAGCGGACATTCGCTTGGAAGATTTGCGTTAGCTATGTCAAGACGGCAGTGGCCAGGGGTTACCGTTTCTTTCCTGACGTTGGTGTTGTATTGCACCGTGTCCGTCAGCGCAACTGTAGAATCAAGGGTGGATAACGCGACGTCGGTATCGACTTTGATATGGTTCCAGGAACGTGAGAGCGGGACCGATTATTATCTTGTGCGAATGATCGCCAATAGCGGATATCTTCGCATCGATGATGGAGAGAAATCGAGTGGTTTCGTGCTGTTCAACCGCGACCAGAAAACCATCTACAGTGTGGATCACGAAAACCGGTCAGTGCTGGTGTTGTCAGATAAAGCGGTTAATCTCGACAAACCGAAAATGTTTGATCTCACCGAAGAGGAGGTGAGTAGCGAAGGAAGTCCACCGATCGGCGGAAAGAAAGTCAAAATCCACCGTCTGTATACCAATAAGCAACTTTGTTTTGAAGTCGCGTCAGCGGCAGGTCTGTTGGACGAT
>CAMYNX010000247.1 GCA_947259875.1 uncultured Gammaproteobacteria bacterium
GCCGGCCACAGAGCGCGCTACACGATCACCATATTGTCGCGATGGATCAACTCCGGCTCATCGACATAACCGAGGATGGACTCGATCTCATCACTGGCGCGGCCGATGATCGCCCGCGCCTCGGCGGCCGGGTAGTTGATCAACCCGCGGGCGATTTCGCGGCCGCCTGGATCCTCACAGATCACCAGTTCGCCACGCCGGAACTCCCCGGAGACCGCGGTCACCCCCACCGGCAGCAGGCTGCGCCCGGCGGTTTGTAGTACCTTCACCGCGCCGTCGTCCAAGGTCAACCGGCCACGGGGCCGCAAGTGTCCGGCAAGCCATTGCTTGCGTGCCGCCATGCGGTTGGTGACCGGCTTGAGCAGTGTGCCAAGCGGTTCGCCGCTGCGTAAACGCAACAACACATCGGGTTCCTCGCCCGACGCGATCACCGTTGCCGTCCCCGACCGCGCCGCTTTCCCAGCGGCAGCCAACTTGGTGACCATGCCGCCCCGGCCGACGGCACTCCCCATCCCCGCCATGGCGTCCAGCGCCGGATCACCGGCATTGGCCTCGTCGATCAAGCTCGCGCGGGCATCGATCCGGGGATCGGCGCTGAACAACCCGGCCTGATCGGTGAGAATCACCAGCACATCGGCCTCCACCAGATTGGCTACCAACGCCGCCAAGGTGTCGTTATCGCCAAATTGGATCTCATCGGTGACCACGGTATCGTTCTCATTGACCACCGGAATGATGCCCAACTCCAACAAGGTGCGCAGCGCGGTGCGTGCGTTCAGGTAGCGCTGCCGGTGGGCGAGGTCGGCATTGGTCAGCAGCACCTGGGCGGTGTGTACCCCGTGCGCTTGAAATGCGAACTCGTACAGATGCACCAAGCCCATCTGGCCCACCGCCGCTGCCGCCTGCAAGTGGTGCAGCGCGGGCGGCCGTTCGCGCCAACCCAAGCGCCGCATGCCCGCGGCCACCGCCCCGGACGAGACGATCACCGTCTGCAGACCGCCCTGGCGCAACTCGGCGAGTTGACCGGCCCAACCCTGGATCAGTGCCTTGTTCAGGCCGACCTCGTGATCGGTCAATAACGCACTGCCGACCTTCACTATCCAACGTTTGGAATTTTTAAGAACGGATCGGGTCACCATGTCAATTGGTCCGCTACCGGCTGCACTTCGGCCTGCATATGTTCTAATCGTGTCATAACTTGCTGACAAAGCTCCCGGCAACCCGCGCTATTGATGGCGCTGATCTGATATACCGGACCACGCCAGTCTAGCGCATCGATCAACTCACCGCTTCGCTTCTGCCGTTCCGCTTCCGGTAGCAGATCGATCTTGTTCAACACCAACCAGCGTTCTCGCCTGGCCAAGTCGCCGCTAAAGCGATCCAACTCGGTCATGATCGCACGCACATCGGCGGCGAGGTCGCGCTGCGCATCCAACGGCGCGATATCGACCAGGTGCAGCAACAGCCGCGTGCGGCCCAGGTGACGCAGGAACTTGATCCCCAACCCCGCGCCATCCGCCGCCCCGGCGATCAACCCGGGGATGTCGGCGACCACAAAACTACGGGCCGGATCAACACTCACCACCCCCAACTCGGGGTGCAGGGTGGTAAACGGGTAATCCGCCACCTTGGGACGGGCCTGGGACACGGCGCGCAGAAACGTGGACTTTCCCGCGTTCGGCAGGCCCAGCAACCCGACATCCGCCAACACCTTGAGCTCCAGGCGCAGATGGCGCGCATCCCCGGCCTTGCCCTTGGTGGTCCGTCGCGGCGTGCGATTGGTGCTGGACTTGAAATGGGCGTTGCCCAACCCGCCGCGGCCGCCCGCGGCGACCAGCAACGTGGCGCCAACAGCGGTGATGTCACCGATGATTTCATCGGTATCGCGATCGCTGACTACGGTCCCCGCTGGCACTTCTATATATAAAGCATCACCACCGCGCCCGGTCTTGTCGCGCCCGCTGCCGGAGCTGCCGTTCTTGGCCCGGAACACGCGCGCATACCGAAAATCAGCGAGGGTGTTCAGTCCCGCCTTGGTGACCAGGTACACGTTGCCGCCGTTGCCGCCGTTGCCGCCGTTCGGACCTCCCTTGGGGATGTACTTTTCGCGGCGAAAACTCAAACAGCCGTCACCGCCCTTGCCGGCCTGCACCGAGATCGTCGCTTCGTCAACAAATTTCATGATCGAAAGATACAAGTGGACCGGTAACCAACACAAGCAACTTGGATGGCGGCATCACGCATCGTGAAGCCCGGCTCGTGCATCTATAAAAATAAAAAACCCCGCCTTGTTGCCAAGGTGGGGTTGGTCAGAATTCGAAGGCGGGTTCTGCTTATGTCGACAGGACGCTGATAATCTTGCGCTTGCGCTGGCCTTTGATTTCGAACTTCACCAGGCCAGCCGCCTTGGCGAACAAGGTGTAGTCTTTACCCATGCCGACATTACGACCAGGGTGGAATGTGCTGCCCCGCTGCCGCACCAGGATATTACCCGCCAATACCTGCTGGCCATCATAACGCTTCACGCCCAGGCGTTTGGAAATCGAATCGCGCCCGTTTCGGGAACTGCCGCCGGCTTTTTTATGTGCCATAACTCAACTCTCGACTCTAAATAGTAAAGGTAAAAAGTGAGGTGCAAAGGATCGGGGTTTGTTTTGGCCTTTGCCCGTTTACTTTTTACTGTCTTTAATTAATTGCTTTGCCTGCCCAACCCAATCATCGCGCTCGATGCGGCCCTTGAAATTGAGTTCCCCGTTGATGCGCTCGCTGTCCTCGTCGGTAAACGCCGCAATCTGCTCTAGGCTGGTGATGCCGATGCCATTGAGCTTGTCCACAATCACCGGGCCAATGCCGTTGATCTGGGTCAGATCATCTTTTGCTGCCGTTGCCTCTGGCGCCGCCGGTTTCGGCTTCTGAGCCTCGGCCTCTGGTGCTTGAGCGGTCTTTTCAGTCTTGGGCTTGGCCGGTTTCGCCTTCGCGCCGCCAATCCGGGTGATTTCCAGCTCGGTGTAATTCTGCCGGTGACCCGCGTGCTGCCGCGACCCTTTGCGCCGGCGCATCTTGAAAATGCGTACCTTCTTGCCGCGCCCGTGACCGATAATCGTGGCCTCGACCGCGGTATCGAGGTGCGGCGTCCCGACCTTAATATCGCCCTCATCGGCCACCATCAGGACGTTTTCCAGGTTGATTTTCGAACCCGGCTCGGCCTTCAGGCTCTCGACTTTGAGCCGGTCCCCCAGCATCACTCGATGTTGCTTCCCGCCAGTGTCGATGACCGCATACATGGTTGTTTCCTCAAGAAAAACAGCTAGAAAAAGCAGGCGCGCGATTGTAGCGACGGGCCGTGACCAGGTCAATCACCCCCGGCATGCCCAGCTGTGGCTTGCATGTTTTCCTCACTCCCGGCATGCTTTACTCACAGCGAACCACGGGAAGAACGATCACCCACAAGAATCGTCGGAGTTTAACGCTTGGCCATCCATTCCGTCCCCATCCAGACCACCGACCGCTCGCGGGTCGATCTCAACGCTATCATGGCGCTGGTCGATGCCGACATGGCCGCCGTGAACCGGCTCGTCGACGAGCGCCTGCGCTCCGATATCGCGCTGATCAACCAACTCGCCGCCTACATCGTCCACAGCGGCGGCAAGCGGCTGCGCCCGGTCACCGTGCTGCTCGCCAGCGGCGCCTGTGATTACCGCGGCGATGCCCATATCAGCCTGGCCGCCATTGTCGAGTTTATTCACACCGCCACCCTGCTCCACGACGATGTGGTCGACGCCTCAGAATTGCGCCGCGGCAAGGCCACCGCGAATCACGTGTGGGGCAACGAGGCCAGCGTGTTGGTGGGGGACTTTTTGTACACCCGGGCGTTTCAGATGATGGTGGAACTCGGCAGCATGCGGATCATGGAGATCATGGCCGAGACCACCAACCAGATTGCCGAAGGCGAGGTCATGCAGTTGATGAACTGCCACTCTCCGAACACCTCCGAGGCGCAGTATCTGGACACCATACATCGCAAAACCGCCAAGTTGTTCGAGGCCGCCAGCCAGCTCAGCGCCGTGATCAGCAATCAGTCCAGCGCCGTGGAACAGGCGTTGGCGGAGTACGGCATTCATCTTGGCACCGCATTCCAGCTCATCGATGATGTGTTGGATTACGATGCCGATACCGACAACATCGGCAAGAACATCGGCGATGACCTCGACGAGGGCAAGCCCACGCTACCGATTATCAATGCCATGCAGCGCGGGTCCGACGCCCAGCGCGAACTGCTTGAGAACGCGATCAAGAACGGCGGTCGTGAATATATCAATGACGTCCGCGCGATCATTGAATCAACCGGCTCACTTGCGTACACTGCGCGCCGGGCGCGAAACGAGGCCGAACTGGCCCGGCAGGCGCTGGCCATCGTGCCGGATTCACGGCACAAACAAGCGCTCATGGATCTGGCGGTGTTCGCGGTCGAGAGAAGCTTCTAGATATTCCGTTATACTTTTACTTTAGTTGTCGAAACTCATCGTTCGGGGTGTAGCTCAGCCTGGTAGAGCACTGTCTTCGGGAGGCAGGGGCCGGTGGTTCGAATCCACTCACCCCGACCAATCAACAAAAACAATAAGTTACAGCGAATACCCAAGCGATTTACTCAGCTTTTACCCGCATCGCCCTCGTTGTAAGTCATTGTTTATTAGTGGCACCGAGCCCTGTCCACGGAAGGCAGTGACCTATCTCACATTCCTCCGATAAGCTTCTGACAATCAATGAGTTTTCGATAACACGCCTTTAGTCAAATTACCCAATGTGACTAAAACGTGACTCGATCTATTGTTGTGATATCCATGCAAATGGGGCCTCCTCATATTCATCCCGCTTGATGCTAGTGCGTTGTTCCCTCGAA
>CAMYNX010000248.1 GCA_947259875.1 uncultured Gammaproteobacteria bacterium
AGCGCACCGGCGGAGATGATGGTGATCTGACTGCCCGGGTCACGCTCGCGCAATACCCGGGCCGCATGGCTGCCGGAGATGCCGTTACCGATGATGACATGATGCATGCTAGATGTCCTGATACATGATCTCTTTGCGGCTGATCGAGATGCAGTGGGTCGGACACACTTGGTAGCAGGCGCCGCAACGGATGCACTCGCCGTTGTCGATCCAGATTGCGCCGACCTGGTCCCACTCCTTGGTCTCCTCCAAGGATCCGTAGGTCCCGTCCGGCTGGATCGCGACGTCCTTGACTAGCTTGATGCAATCGCGTGGGGCAACATCGATGCAGGCCCGGCAATAGATGCAGTTGTCGATGTCGATTTCATAATTGAGATAACACAGATAACAGCGTTTCGCCTCTTCCAACGCGGCGTCCTTGTCAAAACCCAACTCGACCTCGCTAGTCATGTCGTTGAAACGGTCCGACACCGCTTCGGTGGGCATGTGTTGCCGCGGTATGAAGTCGAAACGCCGCTCCCTGAGCGGTTCGTCGACTGCCTCGATACGCACTACCTTGCGGCGCCGCTGACGGCCCATCAACCACTCATCGATTTGCAGCGAGATGTCGCGGCCGTGGCCCACTGCCTGGATCACCGTCGAGGCGCCACTGACGAAATCGCCGGCGGCGAACAATCCGTTCACCGACGTCATGCCGTTGTCGTCGATCTTGACATTGCCCCATCGATCCAATTCCACCTCAATGTCGATGTAATCGTTGACGGTCTTCTGACCGATGGCGACCAACAGGGTGTCGAAGGGTTCGATGAATTCGGAGCCTTCGATGGGAATTGCCTCGCGTCTGCCGGTGGCGCGCCATGCGCCCAGCCGATTTTGCACGAAGCGCACGCCGGTGCCGTTGCCTTGATCATCGGTGATCAATCCCACCGGGGTGCGCAGCCCGCGGATGGCGACGCCCTCGCGTTTGGCCTCCAGGATCTCTTCCTCCATCACCGGGATGTACTTTTCGGTGGTGCGCAGATGGATGGTGACTTCCTCGGCCCCGAACCGCTTGGCGACTCGCGCGCAATCGAGCGCGGTGAAGCCGGCGCCGACAACCGCCACCCGCTTGCCGACGGTCTTGGTCTTGCCGCGATGCAGATCGAGCAGAAAGTCGAGACCGTATTCAACATTGGGCAGGTCCAACACGATGTCGCGGTCGTCTTCCAGGTCGCGCAGCGGCAGCGCGATGGCGGCCATGCAACCGGTTGTCAACAACACCGAATCGAATTGCTCGCGGATCTGTGAGAGCTTGATGTCGCTGCCGTTGTTACCGACGGTGACCCCGGTCTTTAAGGTGACGCCCATGCGCGTGGTGTTGTGCACCTCGACATCGAGGATCTCCCGCGGCAGGCGGAATTCCGGAATCCCATAGCGCAACATGCCGCCGGCGCGTGTTTCGCGCTCGTAGATCGTCACCGCATGACCGAGCAACGACAGATCGTGGGCTGCCGCAAGCCCGGCCGGCCCGCCGCCGATGATGGCGACGGTCTTCCCCGACGGCGAATACAGATCCTCGCTGAGGCGATGGCCCTCGGTCTTGAGGTCCGCCGCCGCGCGCTTCAAGTGACAGATGTTGACCGGCTCGCCGTTGCCCGGCCAGCCGTGGCGGCACACCGGTTCACACGGGCGGCTGCAGATCCGTCCCAGGACCCCGGGCAGCACGTTGGCGATGCGGTTGAGTTCGTAGGACCGTCCATAGCGGTTCTCGACGATCATGCGGATATAGGCGGGAATGTTGGTGTCGGCGGGACACGCGGTCTGGCAGGGGACGTTTTCCCTAACCCAGCCTATTTCCCGGGGATCCGTGGAATAGCGGACCGTGGATTCGACCCGCCGGCCAAATACGTTTGGCTTGGAGAAATCCTCTCCCTCGTCGACGTGGATTCTCCAAATCTTTTCGCTGCTCATGGTGACGGCCACCCCCAAGTGGCCCAAAAGTCAGATAATAATTTTTCCTGATCCGAAGATAAAGGGTTTCTTGGGCCGGACCTTGGCGCACTCACAGACCGGCTGCGCACGGGCGGCCTCATCGCGTCTGCCACCGGCCGCCGAATCCTGCCGGCGCCACCTTTAATAAAAGAAGACAATTGCCGGCCCGGGGAGTTCAAAGCGTGCCGCGGACGGTGATTTGCGCACTGGGCCCTCAAAGCAGGAAACAAGACGGCCCAACCGGGTGTATGGATTTGGGGGAGCGACCGTCGGTGCGCGGTGACCGCGGCGGCATCGATACGGGATACAATATAATGTTTGCTCGATGGGATCCTGCACCGCCGCAGGCGGATTATCGATAGGCACAGTCAATGAATACCTCGGAAGTCATCGCGAAGTTTTTGTCGCAGGCAGGGATCGGCCAGGTGTTCGGCTATCCCGGTGAGACCAATGTCGAACTCATCGAGGGGCTGCGCCGCATCGGCATCGATTTTATCCTCGCGTCTCGGGAAGGCACTGCGGGGTTGATGGCGCAGGCCTACGGCATGGTCACCGGCCGGCCGGGGGTGTGCATATCGACCCTGGGTCCGGGCTCCACCAGCCTGGTCAACGCGGTGGCCAACGCCTATCTCGAT
The DNA here is from genome assembly GCA_947259875.1 of uncultured Gammaproteobacteria bacterium. Lineage (GTDB taxonomy): Bacteria > Pseudomonadota > Gammaproteobacteria > Arenicellales > JAANXG01 > CALZGZ01. Next base: position 2,607 of record CAMYNX010000248.1, read on the forward strand.
CGCGTGCCGATGCTCGCGTTCTCCGGCCAGATGGATGCGCAGAAGGCGCCGTACTTCACCCACCAGGTTATCGATCACAACCGTCTGTTCGCACCGGTTTCGAAGTGGGCGGCGGAGGTGCGGCCCGATAACGTCGCCACGGTGATGCGCAAGGCTTTCCGGGTGGCCGCCGCGGAACGCCCCGGCCCGGTGCACATCACCACCCGCGCCGATGTGGTGGGTGCCGCCGCCGAGGATGTCAGCATTGCACTGCCGCCGTTGTCGCTGGCCGCGCATCACATGAGCGTGATCGCCCGGGACGGACGCGGCGAACCCATCAAGGCGATCACCGATGCCAAGCGCCCGGTCATGTTATGCGGGAATTCCGCAGCACGGGCGCAGGCCGGATCACACATCGCTGCCCTCGCCGAACACATCGGCTGCCCGATCATCGCCTCGCCGATGGCCAAGGGTACTGTGGCCGAGGATCATGCGTGGTTCGCCGGCGTGCTCGACATGGCGTGTTACAAGCTGTTGTGGGATCTGCTCAGTGCGGCGGATCTGATCCTGTGTATCGGCTTCGACCCGGTGGAGTTGATCAATCCCTGGATCCCCAAGGCCCCGGTCATCCACATCGACGCGGTGCCCAACACCGACCAGGTGTATGCCGCGCCGTTCGAGCTCGTTGGGCCGATTCGCGAGATCCTGTCCGAACTGCAACGCCAACTGCCGGCGGGCGAGAAGTGGACCGAGCAGGAGGTGGCCGCGCACCGGGCCGCATTGCGCACCCAGTATCTCAGCGGCAGGGTGGCGGGTAAGTTGAATCCCAGCGACGTCGTTGATGTGGTGCGCGCGGCGGCAGGCCGCGACGCGGTGGCGACCGCCGATGTGGGTTCGCACAAGTTGTTGGTGGGGCAGGGATGGGCGACCTACCGCCCCCAGGGCATGTTGATGACCAACGGTTTGTCCTCGATGGGGTTCGCGTTGCCGGCGGCGATCACCGCGAAGCTGCTGCTGCCGGATGAGCAGGTGGTGTGCCTGACCGGTGACGGCGGTCTGGCGATGGCGCAGTCGGAACTGCGTCTGGCTGCGGCGCTGAAGCTGGGCATCAAGGTCATCGTGTTTTGCGACAACAGCCTGAACCGCATCGAGCTTCGGCAATTGCAGTCCGATTATCCGAGCACCGGCACGCGCATGGCGCCCACCGATGTTGCCAAGCTCGCCGAATCGATGGACTGCGACGGCGTGATGGTGGACCGAGCCGACGAACTCGAACGGGTGTTGAGCGAAGCGGAAAATGAAGCACGGCCGCTGGTGATCGGCGCACGCATCGACCCGTCGCAGTATCAGTCACACTACTGAGGTAATACACCGGCTATGGCTATAGAAAAGAAAGCCCAATTCAATTTCTGGTACTTCGCCGCCGCGTTGATGCTGATCCTGATGTTTCAGAGTTATTGGACACAGTCACGGCAGTTCGAATCGATTCCCTACAGCGAATTCGAACAAGACCTAGAGCAGGGCCTGATCGAGAGCGTGGTCATCCGCGAGCAATATATAAGCGGTTCCTACAAAAGTCCGCGAGCGAGCGGCAAGACGCAGTTCATCACCCCACGGGTGTCTCCCGATCTGGTCGAGCGCCTGAACCGCGCCAATGTCGAGTACACCGCGGCGGTGGAGAGCACTTGGCTCAAGGACATCCTGTCATGGGTGTTGCCGGTGTTATTGTTCGTCGGGGTGTGGTTGTTCGTGTTTCGCAAGATCGCCGAGAAGCAGGGGATGGGCGGATTCATGTCCATCGGCAAGAGTAAGGCCAAGGTGTATATGGAACGGGACACGCAGACCACGTTCGCGGACGTGGCGGGCGTGGACGAGGCGAAGGCGGAACTCGTGGAGATCGTCGAGTTCCTCAAGAACCCCGCCGAATACGGCAAGCTCGGCGCGCGGGTGCCCAAGGGGGTGTTGCTGGTGGGTCCACCGGGCACCGGCAAGACGCTGCTGGCGCGGGCGGTGGCGGGGGAGGCCGGGGTGCCGTTTTATTCCATCAGCGGTTCCGAGTTCGTGGAGATGTTCGTCGGTGTCGGCGCCGCTCGGGTGCGGGATCTGTTCGAGCAGGCGCGCACCCATGCGCCGGCCATCATATTCATCGACGAGTTGGATGCCCTGGGCCGCGCGCGCGGTGCCTTCCCCGGTGTCGGCGGGCACGATGAACGCGAGCAGACCTTGAACCAATTGCTCTCGGAACTGGACGGCTTCGATTCCAGCCAGGGATTGATCCTGCTGTCGGCGACCAACCGGCCCGAGATT
>CAMYNX010000249.1 GCA_947259875.1 uncultured Gammaproteobacteria bacterium
CGCACTCCCACCGTTCGCATTCTTCAAACCAGCGGTCGGGTCAAAGCCGAAGCCGTCCACATCGCCGATACGAATTTCCGTAAATACCGCGAAGACTGCGGTCGAAAACAGCGCGCTGATCAGAAACGCGCCAAGCCGTTGGAGGCCCATGTCTTGTTCCCACCTTACGTTTCTAATTCCACAGTTATTACACGCAAATATCGTGCCGGTATTATATTTTATAGAAGTCAAAGAGTTAGCTCATCGACTTCATAGTAAGCTGTAAAGAAATGCGACAACTTTCAGCCCGTTCAGGGTCAAAAATCATTGGAAAATGCGACCGTAGTCGCAAAAACGGTTGTTGTTCAATGGATTAGCCGATACTCAGGATTGTAAAGAAAACCGACACCATGCTGAGCATTTCCTCCGGTCTCAATCCCACCAGTCGGACAAGGGTGAGCGCTTCCGAACAAGATGTCTTGAACCAACACTGGCTTGCAAACGAATCGCCAAACATTCGCAATGCAAAACTCACCTGCGGGTGGCGTAAGCCACGGTTAGCCTGATACCAAATTTGCGAGAAGTGTTAATCAGTCCGGTAAGTCTTTCAAACCGGGCATAGACACATACTTATTTCAAATGCCTGCAGCGGGTCAATACTGTTGAAGAACTCCGACATTCCGCGGCAGTAAAATGCCTTGGAATTTTTTCGAGAGCTAGACACGCAATCTAGAGCAACTTTGTCCGCCTCCCAGAGCCGTCTGAGCGAGTTTTCATGTATCGCTCCGTACCGCCCTCGTATGTAGGGCACGAAACGCCACCGAAAACGCAAATGAAATCTGGCCCTCTGTCGCTGAGGGAGTTTCTCAACAGTATCGGTCGCGACCCGTCGATGAGGAATAGGTGAAGCGAGAATAAATCTGACACTATCTGTTGAATCAAATCTGTCCGATTACATATTAGGTTACCAAGTCGTCGAAGAATGAGCGCAGTTTATCGGTCCAAGAACTTTCACGCGGGTTATGGCGCGCGCCGCCATCGCGAATAGAGTCATTTATTTCATTTAGCAATTCCTTTTGCCGTTTGGTGAGGTTCACCGGCGTTTCCGCGGTGATTTTGCAATACAGGTCTCCCACGCGTCCGCCGCGCACGTTTTTGACACCCTTGGCACGCAATCGAAAGACTTTCTCAGTCTGTGACTCCGGCGGCACCTTGATACGCGCCCGGCCATCCAGGGTCGGAACCTCAATTTCACCGCCAAGCGCCAGGGTCGCGAAACTCACCGGCATTTCGCAATAGAGGTCTTCGCCGTCACGTTTAAAAATGGGGTGCGGCTTGAGTTGGATCGACACGTACAGGTCGCCAGGTACGCCATTCTTGCCTCCACTCTCGCCTTCTCCGGCGAGACGTATCTGGTCACCCTCGTCGATACCGGCCGGCACCTTTACCGACAATGTCTTGGTTTCCTTGACCAAACCGGACCCATGGCATCGGCCACAGGGATCTTTGATCACCGATCCTCTTCCCCGGCATGCGGGACAAGTTTGCTGCACCGAAAAGAAACCTTGTTGCATTCGCACCTGGCCCGCGCCACCGCATGTGGAGCAAGACACCGGCGAAGTCCCCGGTGAGGCACCGGTACCGTTGCACCGATCACAGACTACTGAAGTCGGAACACGAATCTTGGCTTCCGTGCCACGTACCGCCTCTTCGAGGCCCAACTGCAGGTTGTATCGCAGGTCGGCACCGCGCGCGCGCCCACGTGAGCGCTGCGGGCCACCGCCACCGAATATGTCGCCAAATATATCTCCGAAGATGTCGCTAAATCCGCCTGCACCAGGCCCATGAAATCCGCCTCCAACGCCGGCCGTGGGATCGACGCCTGCATGCCCGAACTGGTCATACGCGGCGCGCTTTTGCCCGTCGCTGAGAATCTCATAGGCCTCTTTGGCTTCTTTGAACTTAGCCTCGGAATCCTTATCACCGGTATTCCGGTCCGGATGATATTTCATCGCCAACCGCCGGTATGCCTTCTTGATCTCGCTTTCCGACGCGTTACGTTGAATACCCAATGTCTCGTAAAAATCACGCTTTGCCATAATACTTCCAGCGTTTGTTATCGCCGACCAACGGAATCGTTTAACCAATCATTCCACGGGTCCACCCCTGGAAATCAAATCTTGCCGCGTAAACAAAACAGGCGTGGGCTTCCGTCCACGCCTGTGTTAGCCCGCATGTCTCACCAGGCGGCGCCAAACTCAAAGTCCACGTTGGAACCAAAGTCATTCGGCCGAAGTTACGAAGTACAGGGCGATACCGCAGTCACGCCTATCCCGGCCCTGGCTGGTTCTCGCACCTCTGCGCTGGGCCTTCACTCGACCCATAGCGCGGCTATGGGTCTCGCTCCAGGCGCTGCGCTCAGCTGTACGAGCCCGGCGCCAACATCCGGGATCCTGGCGAGACATGCGGGCTAGAACTCGCACCCTTGTAACTACAATCAGCTCTTCTTTTCGTCGTCTTTGACTTCTTCAAACTCGGCATCCACGACATTTTCTTCCTCCGAAGCAGTACCCTCTTGCGTCGATGAGCTGTCTGCGGTCTGCGCCTGTTCGGCGCTTGACTGCTTGTACATCTCCTCAGCCAAACGGTGACTGGCTTCTGCTACTGCCTGGGTCTTCGTCTTGATCGCATCGGTATCGTCTTCCTTCATACTTTCCTCTAATTCCTTGAGGGCATCTTCGATCTTGCTCTTTTCGTCTTCACTGAGTTTATCACCCATCTCGTTGATCGATTTGCGCACACTATGAGCCATGGCGTCACCCTGATTGCGGGCGTCCACCAGTTCCCTCGCTTTGCGGTCTTCCTCGGCATGCTCCTCCGCATCCCTGACCATTTTATCAATCTCGTCATCGCTCAATCCCGAGCTGGATTTGATCACAATCTTGTTCTCTTTATTCGTCGCTTTGTCCTTAGCTGAAACATGCATAATGCCGTTGGCATCGATGTCGAATATGACCTCGATCTGTGGTATGCCCCGAAGCGAGGGCGGGATATCGGTTAGGTCAAACCGCCCCAGCGACTTGTTACCACTTGCCATCTCACGCTCACCTTGCAACACATGCACGGTGACCGCAGTCTGATTATCGTCCGCAGTGGAAAATATCTGGTTGGCCTTAGTCGGTATGGTGGTGTTTTTGTCGATCAACTTAGTCATGACACCGCCGAGCGTCTCGATCCCAAGTGACAAGGGAGTCACATCCAGGAGCAGCACATCCTTGACCTCACCGCCTAGCACACCGCCTTGTATCGCCGCGCCCACGGCCACTGCCTCGTCGGGGTTCACATCTTTACGTGGCTCCTTGCCGAAGAAATTCTTCACAGTCTCCTGCACCTTCGGCATCCGCGTCTGACCACCGACCAAAATCACGTCATCGATATCACCGGCCGAAGTGCTTGCGTCCTTCAATGCAATCTTGCACGGCTCCACGGTTCTTTGTATCAGTTCTTCAACCATCGACTCCAACTTGGCCCGCGTCACTTTCATCGTCAAATGCTTGGGGCCACTTTGGTCCGCGGTAATGTAGGGCAGATTTACCTCGGTCTGAACCGCAGAAGACAATTCAATCTTGGCCTTCTCCGCCGTCTCCTTGAGACGTTGCATAGCCAACGGATCACCACGCAGGTCGATTCCCTGATCCTTTTTGAACTCGTCGGCAAGATAATCGATCAATCGGCGATCGAAGTCCTCGCCACCCAGGAACGTGTCGCCATTCGTCGACAACACCTCAAATTGATGTTCGCCATCCACTTCGGCGATTTCGATTATTGAAATATCGAAGGTTCCGCCACCCAAATCGTACACCGCGATCTTGTGATCGCCTTTTCGCTTCTCGAGACCATAGGCCAACGCCGCGGCAGTGGGTTCATTGATGATACGCTTCACATCCAGACCCGCAATCCGTCCAGCATCTTTCGTGGCTTGGCGTTGCGAGTCGTTGAAATAAGCGGGCACGGTAATCACCGCCTCGGTGATTTCTTGTCCCAGATAGTCCTCAACGGTCTTTTTCATCTTCTGCAGCACGCGCGCCGCAAGCTCAGGTGGCGCCATCTCCTTGCCATTTACATTTACCCAGGCATCTCCGTTACTGGCCTTGACAATTTTGTAAGGCATCAGCCCGATATCGCGCTGCACGACATCTTCGTCAAATTTGCGGCCAATCAATCGCTTGATGGCAAATAACGTGTTGTGGGGATTGGTCACCGCCTGACGCTTGGCCGGTTGCCCTACCAGTACCTCACCATCTTCGGTATACGCGACCACCGACGGCGTAGTGCGGTCCCCTTCGCTATTTTCGATGACCCGGGCTTTCTCGCCGTCCATCACTGCCACGCAGGAGTTGGTGGTGCCAAGGTCAATGCCGATTATCTTTCCCATAGTGGTTTCCCCTAAAACTCGTTGTGCCTGTTCAATAGTCGAATTGTTAATAAAGATGGGTACAAACTCGGTTTTTTCAAGCCTTTTCCTGCTCTGGCGGCTCGCTAGCCGCAGGTTCCACCGCCTTGGCAACAATCACCATGGCCGGCCGAATCAAGCGATCCTGAAGTGTGTATCCTTTTTGTATAATCGAAACAATATGATTGGGTTGAATATCGCTGGATTCCTGAATACTCATCGCTTGGTGCCGTTCTGGGTCCAATTTCTCACCGGGTTCCGGTGCCACGATGCGAATCGCGAATTTCTCGAAAACGCTGTCCATCTGCCTCAAGGTCAGCTCCAACCCCTCCAGCATCTTCTCCAAGGCCGTCGCGCCTTGTTCATCGAGGTCAACGGCCTTCGCCAACTCCAAACTGTCTCGAACCGTAAGCATTTCTGAGGCGAAACGTTCAATCGCGTAGTTGCGCACATTAGCGAGTTCTTGGACTTCCGTCATCGCGTTATCCAGTTCGCGTCGAAGGGCCCCAACGTTGACATCATCCCCATCCGGTGTGTGGGTTCCCGCCTCATCCACCGGCGCAGCCCCCTCTCCGACCGGACTCTCCGCCTCACATCCGGGCACGGCTGCCTCCGCAAGGGTTGCCGACTCGGCTTTATCGGCGTGCGATTCTTGATGCTCAGTTTGAGAATTGGTTTCCACCTTGCGTTTTTTCTTCACCTGTATAATCACTCCACAGCTTTCTGAACCTCGAGTTGGGGTCACTCCGGGCGGATTTCAAGCCGCACGCGACAATCCCCGATAGAGATGCGGTTTTGCATTACCGGGCTATCCCCAACCCATTAAGAGAACTTCGCTTTAATTGGGTCTATTCCAATCGATCGGAGCTGGTGGACAATGCCCCGCTCAACAGGCGTGCGGTAACATCCACAACTGGGATAACCTCCTCGTAGGACATACGTGTCGGTCCAATTACTCCCACAGTTCCGATGATCTCTCCGTCGTGGTCGTAGGGGGCCATTACCACGCTACAGTCGTCCAGTGACCGGTAGCCCGATTCCCCGCCAATGAAGATGCTGATGCCGCTGACCTTCATGCTACGATCGAGCAGATCCAATAGATCTTGTTTGGTTTTGAACGCATCGAAAAGTTTTTGCAGTTTTTCTATCTGGCAAAGATCGGGCACGTTCAATAGATTTTCCTCGCCACTCAACATGACTGCATCGCCGCCGTCATCCTCATCGTCAAAGAGTTTGCCTGCTACGGCCAAGGCAGTGGCCGTAATTCGATGCATTTCGTCACTGTCTTTTTGCATTTCTTTGAGTAGCCCGCGCCTAACATCCGCCAACGAGGTTCCCGCGTAGACTTGATTGAAAAAATTCGCAGCTTCAACGAGCTCACTTGCCGCATAAGAGCGATCAGTGGGTATCACGCGATTTTGAACCCGGCCGTCATCGGTGATCAGGATCGTTAACACGCGCTGCGACGCCAGCCTCACAAATTCTATCTGCCGGAACAACGAACTCCGTTGGCCGGGTATTAAAACCACACCGGCAAAATGAGTGACTTGTGACAAAAGTTCGGACGCCTTGGTCAGCAACAGTTGCGGATCGCTCTCATTGGAGAATTTGTCCTGCATCTCCTCGAGCGTAATTTGCTCAAGCGGCTTTATTCGTAACAGAGAATCGACAAAAAAGCGGTAGCCTTCCTGAGTCGGAATCCGCCCAGCGGAAGTGTGTGGCGAATGGATTAGGCCGAGGTCCTCCAGGTCCGACATCACGTTCCTGACCGTCGCCGGACTGAGGTTGAGTTTTAATTGACGCGCCAGGGTCCGGGACCCGACCGGTTGTCCCTCATTGATGTATAGCTCGACTAGAGTTCTAAGCAGCGTTTCCGCGCGATCATTCAGCTTCATTACCGTTCAGCTAGTTGCCTGTGGTTCTTGGCACTCGGATAAGCGGAGTGCTAATGAGGCACGCTATCAACGTCCCGCCGGACTGTCAATATCAGTTATATCGGACAACTCTATTGACAATACCTCGAATCCGTCATGCGCTGCGCGCCCGGACCGCCGGCTAACCCGCATATTCCACCAACGCGCCCCGGCTCGGTCTCCAACGCCTGAACTTGCGCTTCACGCAAACCCATAGCTGCGGCTATACATTTCACTCCAGCGCGGCGCTTGTCCCCGCACAGCAGGGGGCTCGTCCCCGCACAGCAGGGGAACTACGCGCAGGACAAGTCCCCTCGCCATCATCTGAGATCCATGGTGCAATATACGGGCTAAAGTCGCGAAAAAGTTCACTCTGTCGAAGAAATCGACGAGAATTAACGGTTCCCGCGTACCGACCACTCGCCTGATCAGTATCGTCAGGGCCTCTAGGACAAACGGCGCACATCAATGTCGAAACAATTTAAAACTATTGGTCTGTTTGGAAAATACAACGATCCCGGTGTCCGGGACGCGATGAACGGCCTCACGGAATACCTCCGCTACCGCAATATCGAGGTGTTAGTTGGTGAAACCACGGCGCAAGAGATTCGTTCTGCGTTAGTGCAGGACGTCTCCGATAAAGACATAGAAAATCGCATCGATCTTGGCATTGTCGTCGGCGGAGATGGAACGATGTTGCACGTAGCCCGGTCCTTGGCGCGCTACGATGTTCCCTTGGTTGGCGTCAACATGGGTCGTTTAGGTTTCCTCACGGATATTTCCCTGAATGAGATGTACGAAGACATCGGCCGAATTCTCGATGGTGAATATGAACTCGAACATCGGATGATGATTAATGTTGAAGTGATACGGGACGAAGAGGTTCTTTATTCCGACAACGCCTTTAATGACATGGTGATCGGCAAAGGTGACATGGAGCGCCTGATTGAGATCCAGACCTTTGTAGATGGCGACTTCGTAACCAAATTACGCGCAGACGGCATTATCGTCGCAACACCCACCGGGTCCACCGCTTACGCCCTATCCGCCGGAGGCCCGATTATGCATCCACAGCTGGCAGCCCTGATAATGGTGCCGATCTGCCCACATATGCTATCCCACCGCCCTATTGCGCTCAGGGATTCGAGCATCATCGATTTCAACTTGATCGATATTTGTGAACGTTGCGCCTATGTCTCTGTGGATGGAAAGATCGTCTTACACCTTGATGGAGACGAAAAAATTCGCGTGCGCCGGTCACAGGAGACGGTAAGTTTTGTGCGCACCTTGGAACATGATCATTACGTCGCGTTACGATCAAAGCTCGGCTGGGGAGAGGCTATCTAACGCCAATGTTAACATCGCTATTTATCCGCAATTTCGCCATCGTCCCACAGCTCGAACTCGTTGTAGAACCAGGCTTAACCGTTCTCACAGGTGAGACCGGCGCTGGAAAATCGATCTTAGTAGATGCGCTAATGCTGGCATTGGGTGCGCGCACCGACGCGGACAACATCCGCCACGGCTCTGATTCCGCGGAGATCAACGCCGGCCTCGAACTGCATCCCGAGGAAGATGCCGCTATTTGGCTGCAGGAACATGAGCTCTTTGAAGAAGATAGTTGTGTGCTGCGCCGGCTGGTATACCGCAACAAACCCACCAAGGCGTTTATCAACGGACGCCCAGTAACCCTGCAGTTGTTGCGTGACTTCAGTCAGCGGATTATCGATATACACGGTCAACACGAACATCAATCACTGCTGCGGATCGAAACACAGCGCCAAATCGTTGACGATTTTGCGTCCCTTGTTAACCACGTTGACAAGCTCGCGACTCTCTATGAAGAGCTGAAACGATTGCAGTTCCAGCTGGATAATCTCAACAGCGAATCCTCGACTCGATTGCACGAAATCGACTTATTGAGATTTCAAACCGCCGAGCTTGAACAGATGGATCTACAGGATCGCGAGTTTTTACATCTCGAACAAGAACACGCCAAACTTGCGCATGCAAATGAACTTCGAGAAGGCATCGAGTTTTGTTACCAACACCTCTACGATGCTGAACAAGACGCGGTCGCAAGTACAATCACACACTGCCTAAACGAGTTAAACGGACTACTGGATTACGAACCGAAGCTGTCACAGATCATCGATCTTGTAAATCAGGCATCCATTCACATAGATGAGGCGACAACGCAACTGCGGCAGTTGTCGAGTGGTATTGAAGTCGACCCCCAGCGACTGGATGCGGTGGAACGACGCATGAGCGCAGTGCTGAATTTGGCTC
>CAMYNX010000250.1 GCA_947259875.1 uncultured Gammaproteobacteria bacterium
ACGTGGCTCAGCATCCACCTCCTTGACCAAACGATTGCGGTTGGGCCCCGGTGATGCACCAACATAATGCAGGATCTGCCCATCCTGATAGATCACGTCCGGCTGATCCCAGTATACCGCACGTGTAATACATGCCGCCGCCTTGGGCAATGTATTCATTGCATGCAACAACTCTTTGACACAGTCCGGATGTAATTCGACGTCGTTGTCGACTATGAAAACCAAGCGCTTTGACGCGGCATGAAACGCGCGGTTTCTCACCATGTTGAGAACCTTGGTATTACGCCCCATGCTGATGACCTTGACTTCGGGATATCGCTGCTGAATGAGTTCCGCACCACCATCGGTGGACCCATCGTCCACGATCATTAATTCACCTGGCGGTTGTTCGAGCCGTTCAATAGACTCGAAAAGTCCGGGTAACCGCTCGGCGCCGTTATAGTTCATTACCGCTAGGGTCACGTCCTTGGAGGTAAGTTTTTCCTTCAGTTTAGTAATCACATTTATTCGCTGAGTGGGAGTGACTAATTGATCGCGCGCGATTCTGCCAGTTTTACAAAATACGAACAAGCCGAAACACCGGTGTCATTGTGTGGCAGTTCCTGATCGCTCCACCACCTACACAAACCCCAACGTAAAAGCTTCGGTGACCGTCATTCCGGCCACGGCGAACAACGTGAAAGGCGTCGCGATACCCATATATGAGCCAACCTTAACCCGTATATTGCACCAAGTATCCCGGATGATGGCGACGGTATCGGGCAATTGAGCGCCGCACCTGGAGCAATGAAAAAAGGGAGGCAGCGTTTGTAACTCCGACCCCGTGTTTTCTGTTGCGTGAAGACCAAGCGTGGGTGTGCGAGAACCAGCCAGGGCCGGGACGCCTTGGGGCAACATATGGGTTAAACGTTTACAATGCAGTTATAGCTCTCGTCAATGCCCTCTAGCTCGCGGACCCGACGGTCATCATCCCACTGATAGTGGGTAGCCATCATGTCGAGACAGTAATCCAAGGATTCCTGTGGTGGACGGCCAAGATGACCAAGACCGGTACGCCGCAGAATGACATCGGTCAGCGTAAATGCTTTTTCCGACTTCATCGCATAGTGTATTTCTGCCGCAAGCACATCCTCTGACCCGGGAACAATTTCTCTCAATGCCTGACCTCGATCCAAGAGCGCAACAACGGCATCAATATGTGTACCGTAATGACTCACCAACCTGTATATAGTGGATGCGGATAACTGATCACCATATTGGCGCGTCTTGTTATCTACGAACTCCTCGAAATCATCGATATCTCCGCCGGAAAGACGGGCGGAAAGTATCTCTCTTGGCAACTGATGATCGATTTTGTCGCGGATCAAGGGAATGGACTGCTCCGCCACCAGGCGAGCGGTCGTATACTTGATACTGACAACGCTGAGTAAGCCTTCCACCCCTTGTTCCGCCTTCGAATCGATGATACTGGACCGTTCCAATAGTTTTACCGTTCCAGATCTACGCAAGCTAGTGGTGGGCAAACGGCCTATGTGTAAGTGACGCACATCTGATTCGTCGAAGTTAAAATTACGAAATCGGCCGGAGACGTCGCGTACACATTGCTGCAACTCATCTCGTGTAATCGCGTGTCCGAGCTCGCGCCGATCGGGGAAATACCACGTCCCGACGATTGTCGATTGCCCCGAAGGGGTAAAAAACAACAGCCGATCATCCGCATGACCTTGAGATTGGTTACTCCGGATACTCAGCGCCACGGCGTAGTCGCTGATGTGACCCGGGAGGATTAGGTTTACAGCACGCACGAACTTCGGCGCCGCCGCATGCGTCAGGATTGAATCGAAAGGCGCTTTAAAAATGTCCGCTCCGGTAGCATTGACCAGCACCGAACAGCGAAACCGATGGGATTCCCCGGTGAGACAATTTTCGGACAGCGCTGCCTCAACGCGGCCATCCCTGACTTCCAAGGCGTTTACTTTTAAGTAGTTGAAGACATCGGCGCCCTGTTCCATGGCGGTTATGACATAACTCAAGGTGAGCCTCTCGGTGTTATACGCCTGTGCGTCATGCCAGATTGCGCCGCCGGTCATATCTGGGGTCAGGTTGATCGGAATCAGTGTTTGCAATTGCTCCCGTGTGATCAACATGGATTTCTCATCTTGGGCTTTTGCGTTATTCGGCCTGACCAGTTTTTCGTACAGGGATAAGCCGCAGAATAGAGCAGCACGACTTTTGCGTAGCCCTCGATAGGTCGGCATCACACAGGGGAGCGCCCGAATCAAGTGTGGCGCAAGGCGCCGCAGACACTGCTGCTCTTGGGCAGACTGGCGACTTCGCACCCAGTCCAGGTGTTGTAGATATCGAAGTCCGCCGTGAATAATCTTGAGGCTGTTAGCAGACGCGCCGCTTCCGAAATCACCCTGCTCGAGCAACGCCGTCGAAATCCCTCGACGCGTCAATTCCCAGGCTAGCGCAGCGCCGTGTATCCCCGCCCCTACGACGACAACGTCATAGTGGTCACGAATCTTCACGGTAACCGAGTTCCGTTCATACCGCAGCCTCGGGGCTTCCAGAAACGGGCGGATACAATTGCCGGACGCTATCGATGAACCGCTCATAGCTATGCTCACGTTCTGCGTAGGCCACTGCCCGCTGTCCTAGCTCATGACGCAGTTGGGCATCTTCGAGTAACGCCGCCATCGCCTTTGCGAATGCTTCCGGCTCCGGTGCGGCGAGAACGGCAATTTCGTGGCTTAATACTTGAGTATGCGTCGCCAGATCAGTGGCGACAATTGGCGTTCCCGAATGTAGATAGGAATAGATTTTCATCGGTGTGTTCGTACCATGTATTCGCGGTGATACCAGTAGATCAGCCTGCTTCATATAATGACCGATGTGATCAACGGGTCTTGGCCCGATCAGATGAACCAGTCTCTCCAGCCCCAACTCCATCGCATAGGCACGGTAATACTCCATATCCCGCCACACACCACCTATCAATACTAGGTGAACAACTTTACGTGACCGGCAAAGCACCTTAAACGAAGACAATAACAGGTCGATACCCTGATACGACTCCAGATTACCGATATACATAACGATCTTGCCATCCGTTATCTGCAACTCCTGACGCAGGTCATCTCCCTTTTCACTATCATCATCCGCTTTGACCAGCGATACATCCTTGATGAGCACAATACCGCTATCACGATAACGGCCCACTTCATCTGCCAGATCATCGCACATTGGCGCCACCATCTTCGCGCGTTTAATGGGTAACGATTCCATCCATGCCATTGGTCTGATGGCGAAGGACAACATTGGGAAACGATCGAGGAGTTGCGTGGACATGAGCGAATCCATGTCATAGACGAAAGGTGTTTTAAACATTCGACGAAATAAAAGCGCCATAAATGCAGATTCTTCCACCGCATGAATAAGATCATAACGACGTCTTCGTAGTAATCCAAATGCAGAAAACATTAAGAACAAATCGCAATAGAGCTTCTTAAAAGAGAACCCTGGACGTATGTTCTGCACATTCACCCATGGCTTTATTCGATGAATCGCGACATTGTTGTAGTTACGCTCCCTACCTTCATGAAACGTCACCACGTCAACCTGGTGACCATCCCGATCCAAAACTCGCAATAACATATCCACCGCGATCGGCGTGCCCCGTTCCTGATAAAACGGATGTGGCGCAAGAAGCAGGATATTCATGGGAAAGTTTTGAAATAAGATCGGTTAGTTAGATTCACGGGAGGAAACTACAGCACGATCGTACCACGGGGTTATGCATGGCTGATCATCTTTGTCCAGCCAAAGTGAAAACTCTTTTTCGTCATCATCATTTTCCGATGTCACGGTCAATTTTAGAACGCCATGATTGCGAATGGTTGGGAATTGAACTTGAACCCAACTGTTGTCCCTGACCCTGCTTCCTATCACCTCTTGTTTTGTTAACAAGTCGCCCTTAGCGTCATACAAAGCAACGGTGACAGTGTAGGACAAAGAGGCTTGATGATACGTGGCCGCGAGAAGTTGTAATCTGGACAGTCCGTTAGCGGGAATGTCCAGTACCGCGCTGAATGGATGATCGCGGCCGATTCTGATTGAGGGTTTGACTTTCTGCTCACAGACGGTGACTCGTTGTTCAACCCGCAATGGCTCATGCAAAGCCGCCCGTTCCGGGATTTTGTCGTTACGCACAACCGGCAACGAGAGCGCGGACTTACCGATAGCCAACACCGACACCACAATCAGCGCCACCTTTCCAATGCCCCCGCGCAATCCAAACGCTAGTACTAGAACCACAATAGCGCCGATAATTAATACGACCGCGTGGACGGTGTCCCAGGCGTTGTTATAATGTACATGCACCTGAGACTCTCCTCGATTCACCACAAATCCCATCAATGCATAATTGATCTCGATGATCCTCGCCGGCCGATTATTGATGGACGCACGCCAGTTATGATGAAACCCATACGGCAACACCACCAAGGCGTCGTCGCTAGCGCGGACATTAAAGCTGAAATTATTGGTATACACCTGTAATCCGTGGATATCACAATCGGAGGCCTTGATATCAACATCTTCTTCTACCACCGCCGGCCGATCATACTGCTTGATAGCTTGCTTGATACCTTGTGCAGTTATTGTCGCTGCTGGAATCACGTCCGATGCGCAGTACGCCCTTGGCAACCAATTTTTGATCCGGTAGATGAAATGACCGTTGGTATCTAGAACTTTTTCCAACTGCTCGTGTTTCAAGTCTTTGTTAGTCAGCACATATTTGACGTTGAGTAAGCGAAAAGCCGCTATACTCGGCTCGAGGAACAACATCATTCCATTCGCCGTAATGTG
>CAMYNX010000251.1 GCA_947259875.1 uncultured Gammaproteobacteria bacterium
GAGCAAAAATCCAAAGTCGCCGACCCGGTTAACCAAGAATGCCTTGAGGTTGGCGGCAATGGCCGATTCCCGTTGAAACCAGAAACCAATCAGCAGGTAGGACACCAGGCCCACCGCCTCCCAACCGAAAAACAATTGCAGGAAGTTGTTGGACATTACCAACATCAGCATCGCAAAGGTAAACAACGCGATGTAACTGAAGAACCTCTGGTAGCCGGGATCATCCTGCATGTACCCGACGGTATACACATGCACCATAAACGACACGAACGTCACCACCGCCATCATCGTAGCGCTGAGTTCGTCGATCAAGAATCCGATTTCGAACGGCACTCCGCCACTAACCGCCCACGTGTATATAGCACCATTGAATTTGTTACCGGCCAGCACATCGAAATAGACCACCAACGACAACGCAAAGGAAAGCGCCACTGCAAGGATAGTGACCGTGTGCGCACCCACACGGCCGATCTTCTTCCCGAACACACCGGCGATAATCGATGCAACCAAGCAACTCAAGGGAATCGCCAGATAAACCAATTGCATGTTCTCAAACATATCTCGTCATCCCTTCAGCGTATCCAAATCTTCCACGTTGATGGTATGACGATTTCGGAACAACACGATTAGAATCGCCAGCCCAATAGCGGACTCTGCAGCTGCCACGGTGAGTATGAAAAAAACAAAGACCTGACCGGCGGTATCCTGCAGGTAATGAGAAAATGCAAGGAAATTTATGTTTATCGCAAGCAGCAGTAACTCAATGGACATCAACAGAATGACTACGTTTTTTCGGTTTAAAAATATTCCAATCACGCTCAAACAGAACATGATCGCACCGAGAATCAAATAATGAGCGAGCGGAATCATGATCGGTCATCCTTGCGTCGTTCCGCGGCCATTTTCACCAATCTGACGCGGTCTTCACGTTGCACCGCCACTTGTTTAGCCGGGTTCTGATATTTAGTCTCCGGCCGCTTGCGCAACGTTAACGCTATTGCCGCTATGATGGCGACGAGCAAAATCAATGCGGCAATCTCGAATGGGTACACGTAGAACGTGTAAAGCAGTCGGCCCAATTCTTTGGTGTTACTGTAACCTTCCGCCTCGGGCTCCGGCCGGGGCATATTCTGCTGGTCAAAGCTGTCAGCGCTTAACACGATAGCCATTTCCAGCACCATCAACACCGCGACTAAACCACCGATGGGTAAATACTCTCCAAAACCTTCACGTAACCGGCTCAAATTGATATCCAACATCATGACCACGAATAGGAACAGCACCATCACCGCACCGACGTAGACAAGAACCAACACGATGGCTAAAAACTCAGCCTCGAGTGTCATCCAAACGCAGGCACCACTGACAAAAGTAAGCACCAGAAACAATGCTGCCTTGACCGGATTACGGATCGTTATGACCATCGTCGCGGCAAAAATCATCACCGCAGCAAAAAAATAAAAAGCCAGTTGTGTAAATGACATTAGGGTTTGATTTGTTATGATTTCGGGAACGACTTCCGGCCGCGTCTCAGGCTTTCGCCACCCGTTTCGTTGTTGTTTATATTCTGCTGTTACTCAAACGCTCCCGTGACTTTTATCGATACGGCGCATCCGCGCTCCGTGCCGCAGCAATCTCCGCCTCATATTGATCGCCGATCGCTAACAGCTGCTCTTTAGTGATGATATTTTCACCGCGATTTTCGAAGTGAAATTCATGGATATGCGTTTCGACAATCGAGTCCCATGCCTCTTCGCAAAATCCACAATAGATGCATTTAAACAGGTCAATATCATAACGAGTCGTGCGGCGTGTCCCGTCTTCCCGCTCTTCTGACTCAATGGTGATTGCCGCTGCTGGACATACCGCCTCACATAGCTTGCATGCAATACACCTTTCCTCTCCATTGGGATAACGACGTAACGCATGCAATCCACGAAATCGTGGCGATTTTGGTGCTTTCTCTTCGGGATATTGGACGGTGATCTTCCTTGCAAACAGGTGCCGGC
Source organism: uncultured Gammaproteobacteria bacterium (assembly GCA_947259875.1). GTDB lineage: Bacteria > Pseudomonadota > Gammaproteobacteria > Arenicellales > JAANXG01 > CALZGZ01. The sequence continues at coordinate 2,010 of CAMYNX010000251.1, forward strand.
CAGTGACCTGCAGACCTTTCAATAATTCCCACAGCAAGAAGCTTCGAAATAATTGTCTCACTCTAGTGTTCATATATTCTTGGCTCGCATCAGTGAAACAAATGACCAAATGGCGTGAAAAACATGAAAAAGCCCAGCACCCCTATCCATACTAAGGTCACGGGAATGAATACCTTCCAGCCCAGCCGCATGATTTGATCATACCGGTAACGCGGAAATGTGGCGCGGAACCACAAGAAGAAGAACAACACAAGTGCGGTCTTACCAATGAACCATAAACCCGGCGGGACGATGGTAAACGGCGTGTTTATGGGCGCATGCCATCCACCGAGAAACATTATTGCAGTCAACGCCGAGATCAAGATGATATTGGCGTACTCGGCCATGAAAAACACCGCGAAGTTCATGCCCGAATACTCCACGTGAAACCCAGCAACCAGCTCCGATTCACCTTCGGCGACGTCAAACGGCGCACGATTTGTTTCCGCGACACCGGAGATGAAATACACCAGGAACAGCGGAAACAAGGGCCACATATACCAATCGAGAAAACTGCCTTGCTGACCGCGCACAATGTCACCGAGGTTCAGGCTGCCGGCGACCATCAGCACCCCCACCAACGCAAAACCCATGGCGATTTCATAAGCGACGATCTGCGCAGCGGAACGCATGGCCCCTAGGAAGGCGTACTTGGAGTTGGACGCCCAACCGGCGATGATGACTCCGTAGACACCCATGGACGTCAACGCCAAGATGTACAACAGGCCGGCGTCGATATTGGACAACACCAAGGTATCCGCTACCGGTATCACCGCCCATGCCGCCAGCGCCGCGGTAATTGATATCACCGGCGCCAACTGAAACAAGTAACGGTTGGCATTGGTTGGGATCGCCGCTTCTTTCAACAACAACTTGAGGGCATCGGCGATGGGTTGCAACCAACCACGTGGACCCACCCGATTGGGTCCGATGCGTATCTGCATATAACCGATTAACTTGCGCTCCGCATAGGTCGTATAAGCCACCGCCAGCAACAGCGGTATCAAGATCAATAAGATCTTGACGACGCTTATCAACGTCACTTGAATCCATCCCGGCCAACCCTGCATGTAAGAGAGCAGTAGATCCATACAGTTACACCTTCACGATTCGAACCATACCAACCCCCCCCAGGGGTGCCGTCTGCCGGTAACCCGACGGGATGTAAACGCTGTGCGTCGGCACACGTTCATCAATGATTAGATCAAGTTCAACACTTGACTCACCCATGTGTGCATGAATACGGTCGCCATTTACTAGCGCCAGTTTGCTGGCTTGTTCCGAGTTCATGTACGCCGCCGGTTCCGGCGTGTCCTTCGCAGCCTGTAACGCCGGCGCCCGTCGTACATACGGATCAACTTTATACAAAGGCACGTCTGCCACCCGCTCAACGTCGATGCCTTTGCCGTTTGCCGGTTTGCCAGGCTCGCTCAGCCGCCGTATTACGGTGTCCGGCTCGGAATCATCGATGTCCCATGTTAACTCCCGTCGGACGTCGTCTGAGGACATATATTCGAAGCCTGGTTGGTCTAATAAATTGCCAACGACGCGCAGCACCTTCCATAACGGCCGTGCCTCACCTTTCGGCGGCACCACGGCGGTCACGCTTTGTGCGCGTCCCTCGCAATTCACATAAGTGCCTGATGTCTCACTGAACGGCGCGATCGGCAACAACACGTCACCGGGAAGGCCGTCTTCAATATCAAACGCAGTCATACGTACGACGAACTCAGCGGATGTCATTGCATCCGCCGCGACCCGGCTTTCGAGACAGTCGTATTCCGGTTCAACCCCTACCAGCAGATAAGCCTTGCGAGGATCGCGAAGCATGTCAACGGCATGCATGCCGCCATCACCAACATCCTGACCGATCGGTCCTCGATGAGGGAGGCAACCCGCAAGCCACCCGCCTGCACTGTTGGCCTCCGGTAGAATACCGAATCGGGCCCCAGTCCGGGCTTGAATCGCTTGCGCCAATCCCCGCAATACTGAAAACCAAGGATGCGCAATGGCCGAAAGACCTAAGATAATATGCGCATCTTCGCCAGCTTGTTTCAGAATCTCGGCCATTTCCCGCTCGGCCTGCGTCGGCGCGTCCGACGCCCAAGCACGCAAGCCCTGGGGCGGGTCACTGCCGTTACTCATCGCCGCCACCACACGGGCCAGGACATAGGGAAGCTGTTCGGGGGCGACGACTGCCTTGCCGGCAAGATCAAAATGAAATGGATAATCTATGCTGTTTATGGCCACGATGCGCGCACCCCGCAAATAAGCCTTGCGCACGCGCAACCCTAACAGCGGCTGATCCTTCCGGATATTGGCCCCAATTAACAGAATCGCCTTGGCCTGCTCCAGTTGTTCGATGGACGATCCCAACGAAGGGAACAACGGTGCGATATCGTCATCGCTAAAATCCGACTGCCGTAAGCGGTGGTCGACATTGTGACAACCCAACGACCGCATTAACTTCTGTGTTAAGTAGAACTCCTCCAGGGTGGCGGTGGGGGTCACCAACGCCCCCACTTGCTGGGCGCTATGGTTTTGTAGGACCGCTCTAACGCCTTGCACGGTATGCCGGAGCGCGGTCTCCCAGTCGGTTTCTATCCACTTACCGGCTTCGTATATCTTCGGGGCCAGCAAACGATCCGCGCTATTAAAAGACTGGTAACTGAAACGATCGCGGTCGGACAACCAACACTCGTTGATTCCATCATTGTCAACTGGTATCACACGCTTGACAACGTTACGCAAGCTATGCATCTCGAAATTGGAGCCGACGCAATCGTGCGGGCTGACCCCTAACCCGGCGACCAACTCCCAGGCCCGGGCGGTAAACCGGTAAGGCTTATTCGTCAGCGCGCCCACCGGGCATAGATCGATCATATTGCCCGAAAGTTCTGAATCAACGGTGTGACCGATGTAAGTGCCAATCTCCATATGTTCACCGCGGCCAATGGCGCCGAGTTCCATGATTCCCGCGATCTCCTGACCAAATCGCACACAGCGAGTGCAGTGTATACACCGCGTCATCTCGGTAGCAATGAGGGGGCCAATGTCCTTGTCCTTCACCACCCGCTTGTTCTCAGTGAATCTGGAAACATCCTTACCGTAACCCATGGCTTGGTCCTGCAACGGACACTCGCCACCCTGGTCACATACCGGGCAGTCGAGAGGATGGTTGATTAACAGAAATTCCATCGTCCCCTTCTGAGCGTCTACCGCCACCGGTGAAGAGGTGAAAATCTTCATGCCGTCGGTGATCGGGGTGGCGCAAGCAGGCATCGGCTTGGGGGCCTTCTCAACCTCCACCATACACATGCGGCAATTGGCCGCGACAGAAAGCTTTGAGTGATAACAAAAACGTGGAATGTAAATACCAGCCTCATCAGCGGCCTGTATCACCATCTTCCCTGCTTCGACCTCCAGTTTTCTGCCGTCAATCTCGATGGTTGGCATTTGTGGTTCCTTTAGTAGATTGCCGCTTCCGTTTGCCGCAGACTTACCGGTCGACGCTGCCGGGACGTTATCATCGCTTCAAACTCATCACGAAAATGTTTGAGGAAACTCTGAACCGGCCAAGCGGCGGCATCCCCCAATGCACAGATGGTGCGGCCCTCGATGCGGTTCGCCAAGTCCACCAGCATGTCAAGATCTTCCGGCCGGCCCTTCCCGATGCGGATACGGTGAATGGTCCGGTATAGCCAGCCGGTGCCTTCGCGGCACGGTGTGCATTGACCGCAAGATTCCTCGTAGTAGAAATCGGCGATCCGCTCTAACACCCTTACCATGCACGTATCTTCATCCATGACTATCACCGACCCGGCACCAAGCATGGAACCCGCCTTTGCCAGCGAGTCATAATCCATGTTGCAACCCATGATGATATCTGCGGGCATGACCGGCACCGACGAGCCGCCTGGGATCACCGCTTTGAGTTTCTTTCCATCGCGAACACCGCCGGCCATGTCCAACAGCTCGACGAATGGGGTACCCATGGGGACCTCAAAGTTGCCGGGCTTATTGACATGCCCGGACACCGAGAAAATCTTGGTGCCGCCATTGTTCGGCAGACCCAGATCTAAAAACCATTTACCACCGTTGCGCATGATCGTGGGCAGTGACGCCAACGATTCGGTATTGTTGACGGTCGTCGGACGGCCGAACAACCCGTACTGCGCGGGAAACGGTGGTTTAAACCTTGGCTGGCCCTTCTTGCCTTCGATGGACTCCAGTAACGCCGTTTCTTCGCCGCAGATATACGCGCCGGCGCCGAGATGGACGTGGATCTCAAAATCGACCCCGGTTCCGAGGATATTGGTACCAAGCAATCCGGCGGCGCGGGCCTCGTCCAGGGCTTGCTCAAATCGTTGATACGGTTCGACAAATTCACCACGAATGTAGTTGTAGCCAACGGTGGCGCCAATCGCATAGCCGGAGATCGCCATACCCTCTATC
>CAMYNX010000252.1 GCA_947259875.1 uncultured Gammaproteobacteria bacterium
ACAAGCGCGGCAGCATGCGGCGCTCGACATTCGGGAACGCGCCTGCTTCGACATGCTCGACCCACGAGCGTACCGCTCCCAGGGGAACTTCGAACTCCGCCTTGCAGGCGATGCTACACGCCTGGCATCCGGAACATCGCCGCGTATCGATGACCATGGCGTAGCGCACTTCCTGCTTGGCGGCACGCGCGGCCATCGGCGCCGCGGCAACTACCGTGACGCCGGCCGTTGCCGCCCCGACGCGCTTTAACATCTGCCGACGAGTCATCGTCGGCGCTGAGACTGTCGTCATACTTAGATCCTCCTGTTGTTGAGATTTCGTCGCCAGTTGCGTTAGATTTGCTCCATTTCAACCGGCGCGAACCGGCGAACAGCAACGGTCGCATGATCTCCTTGCAATATCTGAACCAGTTTATTTTTTTATTACAAATCAATGAGATCGAGAAGTGTCGCCGGATTGAATACAGCCTCTTGTTACCCGCCAGTAACGCCGGCGGTCGAGGTTCCGCCGGTCCGTTACCACGTGGTAACTGATGGTTCCCAGAGCGGCATTTAGCGAATCGAAGTCAGTAACAATACTCCTCAGGGAAACCACCATGTGGCTAGCCCGGATATTGCACCAAGGATCCCGGATGTTGGCGAAGAGACTTGTCCTGCGCATAGTTCCCCTGCTGTGCGGGGACAAGCGCCGTGCTGGAACGAAACCCATAGCCGTAGCTATGAGTTGAGTGAAGCGCGAGTCCAGACGCTCGAGATCGAGCCGGAGCCGGGATAGCCCCGCGTCTATTCTTGCCAAGCAACATCGAACATCGAATGTCGTCATTTCATAGAAGTGACGTTGCGGGTCTCTCCAGTGCATAGCATGAATAGACGCGGGGCGCCGTGGAGCAATATCCGGGCTAGTTAGTGCACCGTGGAAAAGGACTTACGGTTTCGACCGCAGAGCGGTGATATCGGCGCTTTGTCCGCGGAGGTGGACCAAGCCCGCTTTAGCGGGCCCGTCGTTGATCTTGACCGCCAGATCGATCTGGCGCACCGAGCGCTGCATACCGATCAACCGTTCAATCAGGCCCAGATGGTCGCGGTAGGCCCGAGCCGTCCGTTCCACATTCTCCAGCGCGGCGCGATCCTCCCTGAACAGGTGTGTAATCTCCTGTACAGCTTTGTCAAAGGCAACTGTATCAGTGGGATCCACTGCGCCCTTAGCAGTGACCAGCTTTTGTGCGGCGGTTTGCGGATTTGTCAACTCCGGTTGGCCATGTAGGTTTGCCACCAGCGATTCCACCGCCAGCAGGTTCTGCAGCGCCTCGGTATGATATTTTTCGCGTCCGCGCAGCACATAGTTCTTAAAGTTGTGAATGGCCTTGCCGTAACCAAATTGAAATTCGATCTCCTCTAAATCCGTCCACGTCCATCTTGCGCGCAGGGTGTCCAATCCCTGCACCGCGGTGGTGTCGTCGATGATCACCACGCGGTCAATGTCTTCAATTCGCCATTCTTTTTTGCGCAGATCGGCAATCCAATCCAGGGTCGTGGCGTAGGATTCCACTACCGTCTTGACCGCCTTGAGCGCCTGCTGCTCTGCGGCGTTCAATTCATCACCGCGCTCAAGGCCGGCGATCACGTCTAAGATGCGAGCGAAGTCCGCGCGCGCTGCGCTGCTGTATTCCTCCCTATCCCGCAACACGTAATTCTTGAAGTTGTGGATCCCACCACCGTATCCCATCAGGCGCACAATTTGGGCCAGCTCATCCCGTACCTCAGCAGCCTGCGTGGAAACAGCGGGTAATAACGCCAGGCATGCGAAGACAATCGAAACACCAAAACGGATTTTCATCTACGCCCTCCGAATCGGCAAGTACGAAACGCAAGTATGCATATCATCGCTGCGGTCTCAGGTTGACTTGATCTTGGTGACCTGTACCACTGTGTCCATCCAACGTTGTTGCCCATTGATCGGGTCCGGTGAATTGGGGATCACCCAATTGGGATGCACACCGTTACCGTCCCACCATCGTCTATCGCGATCCGGGATATCATCTACTCCCTCAGGCGCTCGTTTCCCCGCAGCGATACGCCCGTACTGCCAGTGCCCGCAGTGGTGGGAGATAGCGATAACCCCGGGGACCACGCCCGGCGTCACCTGCACTTCGGTCTCGATCTCGCCGATCGCAGAACTCACTTTCACCGTGTCTCCGTCCCGGATAGCCAGGGCTTCTGCGGTGTCGGGGTTAATCCATGCCGGGTTCTCATGGTACAGCTCGGCCAACCAGCGGCAGTTCATGGTACGCGAATGGGTATGTACGTTGACCTTGTACGTCGTCAACACCAGCTGGTCCGGTGCCAAATCGGCATGCTCCGGGATTGCCATGTAGGTGGGCATCGGCGGCAGGTCTCGTTGTTCCATGAGCGATGAATAGATCTCGAAATACCCGGACTTGTTGAGCTTATCCGGCGCAAAACCCACATAGACCAGCTCACCGAACTGTTGGGCGACATAACCCCGGTAGGCCTTATTGGTATTCGTGTAACCTTGCGCCTCGGCTGCCTCGCGACTGTCGACTCCGGCCTTCTTCCAGTCCCAGTAAACCCCCGTTGCATCGTCGAAGATGATCGTCTCCTTGCTCAGTTCTTTATCCTTGACATCCTGTCGGTAGGAGAAGAATTGCGGTCTGGCGCGTTTGTCGTGCCACACCCCTTTTTTCCTCATCCCGCGGAAGCCGCGTGCCTTCTTCTTTACGATCTTCGTCTTCTTGCAGGATTTTTCAACGAAGTCTTCCATTGATTTGACACCGATTTTCAATCCCAACATCTTCGCCAGGTCACAACACACGTCAGCAAAATTTCTCGATTCGCCCATTGGTGTAACAAGGGGTTGACGGATGTAATACTCCGGAATCTGGGTCGGCGACACCATATCTTCCCAATCCCACCGTTCCAGATACGTGGTGTCCGGCAGGATCATATCCGCCAATGCCGCCGACTCGTCGTAGAACGGATTCACACTTACCGTGAACGGCAGTAGTGACTCGTCTTTTAGAATCTCTTCATTTGCCTTGCAATCGCCGTTTGCATACACCGGTGCGTAGCAGTACCACAGGTACACGTCGGGACGCCCGGCGCTGCCCTCTTTGATACGTTCGAATATCTGGTGGCTTACATGATGCGTCGGAAAGGCAATCTGCCCTGCAAAGCCATCCATTAGATCTAACTTTTTCGTCGTGGGGATCTTCTTGAGTTTAGGATAATTCCAGCTCGCGCCCACCGCCTTGCAGCGCCCGCCGGGGTTATCGATATTACCGGTGATGGCCGCGAGCATCTGGATCGCCCGCTCGGTCTCGTTGCCGTTGTAATGGGCCACGGCGCCCCGGTAACTGATCACACAGGCAGGTCGCTGGGTCGCGAACTCACGCGCAATCTCGACGATGCGGTACGCCGGTACGCCGCTGATCTCGGAGGCCCACTCCGGCTTATACTCCTTGACGTGTCGTTTCAATGCCTCAATCTTGTCGTCCACGGAAGCCCGGTAGTCGGCGGTGATCTTGCAGAACTCAAGAAACGGCACGCCCGCTTCGTACAGCCCCTCGCGCATAATCACGTGGCACATCGCCAGCACCACCGCCAAGTCGGTGCCCGGCCGGATAGGGACCCATTCGGTCGATTTCGCCGCCGTGTTCGAAAGGCGCACGTCGAAAGTCACCAGACGCACGCTGCGATCCACCATCGCCTTGATCAGGCGCTGGGCGGTGGAGATGTGGTTAGTGTGGGTTTCGAATATGTTACTGCCGAAGTTGAGAACGAACTGCGTGTTATCGAAGTCCCAGTTGTCATAGTGGCTCCCCCAAGTCAGTTCCTGGGCGGTCCACTTTCCCCCTTCACAAAGGCTGGTGTGATTGCCGATAGTTCCGGTGCCGTAGGCCGCCAGAAAATTGTGCACCAGCTTGCTGGTACCGCCTTTCATGCGTCCATAATGGAACATGAACTTCTCGGGTTCTCCGGCATCGCGCAAGCGCTTGAGGCGTTCGGCCAGTTCACCCAGTGCCTCATCCCAACTGATGCGCTTCCACTTGCCTTCGCCGCGTTCGCCGGTGCGCCGCATGGGATGGAGGATGCGATCGGGATCATAGACTTGGTTGATACCTGCTTGTGACTTGGCGCAGACCTTGCCAAGAGAACGGATCGAGTTCGGTTGCCCCTCGATCTTGGTCAACACCCCGTCTTCGGTGAATCCGATAATCGGGCAGCGCGATACGCACTGCCAGCACGCGCTCGGTACCGCCTCCTTCTCGGTGCCACGCAGATATGAGTAGTCCTTGCCGCCCTCATCGAAGAACTGCCTAGCGCTGCTTCCGGTACTGGCCGTGGCTTTGGACTGAGTCTCGGTCGCGGCGAACGCGGTTCTCAGCGAAGACGCGGCGGTGGCCGTGGCAACTGTCGCGCCGAGCCTTAGAAAATTACGCCGATTAACCATCGCTACGCCCTCAGATACCGATTGGCCCGGTGATCTGCCCACCGACAACGATCACGTAGCGGAGCATCAGGCCTCCGAAAAGAATGGCGATGGGTGCGGAGACGTTGATGACGTAGGGCCATTCGAATTCTTGCCCCAGCACCGCCGTGCGGAGCAGGTAGAAACCCTCGATGAAGGCGGGCATCAGCAGCCCCACCAGGATGACGCCGACCCAGAAGGTAGTCGCCATTTCGCCTCCCGGCAGCAGCGTTTGCACGGCGAAATTCGCGGAGTTGATGGTCATGTGCGCGAACATGAAGAACAGC
>CAMYNX010000253.1 GCA_947259875.1 uncultured Gammaproteobacteria bacterium
ATCCGGCAATCGAAGATATTCGGGATGCGACGGTCGTGGACCTTTCGCGAGGCCGCGACCCGGTTTCTGGAGGAAAACCTGCACCTCGCGACGATCAAAGATTACGCGGGGTACTTAAAGCAGATGGATCCGTATATCGGCGAGCTGCCGTTGCAGCAGGTGCACCTGGGCACGCTGAAACCGTTTATCGAGTTCAAGCGCAGCCGGGGTGCCAAGAACCGGACCATTAACCTGCACTTGGTCGTGGTCCGGCGCATCTTGAATCTGGCGGCGAGATTATGGCGGGACGAGAACGGTCTCACCTGGCTCGAGTCCGCGCCCCTGATTCAGATGCTGCCGACAACCGATGCCAGAAAGCCGTATCCGCTGTCCTGGGACGAACAGCAGCGGCTATTTCAAGCGCTGCCGGCGCACCTGGCAAGGATGTGTCTGTTCAAGGTGAACACCGGTTGCCGGGAACAGGAAGTGTGTAGTCTACGCTGGGACTGGGAAGTGCCGGTGGCGGAATTGGACACCTCGGTGTTCATCATACCGGGCGCGTCGGTCAAGAACCGGGACGACCGGCTGGTGGTGTTGAACGACACCGCCTTGTCGATCGTTGAGGAGCAACGGGGCCAGCATGGAAGCCATGTGTTCTCGTATCAGGGACACCCGGTGACCAAGATCCACAACAGCGCCTGGAAGCGCGCGCGGATTGAAGCGGGATTACCGCAGGTGCGGGTGCATGACCTGAAGCATACGCTGGGTCGGCGCCTGCGTGCCGCGGGGGTCTCTGTTGAGACGCGCAAGGTACTGCTGGGGCATCGTAATGGCGACATTACGACGCACTACTCGGCGCCCGAGTTGGAGGAGTTGATCGTTGCCGCCAACAAGGTGTGTCGAAAAAAGTCCGGCAAAACTCCGGCACTGGTTATTTTGAAGACTAGGATGAGGAGTGCTTTAAAATGACTTTGAAAGTGGAGAATGAATTTGGGAATTTCAACTTGTTGTTTTCGCGGTTGAAAACCGCTCCCACAGTTTATGATTCATTTTCAGATTTGGTGGGCCGTGCAGGAATCGAACCTGCGACCACCTGATTAAAAGACAGAACCGCCATTATTTATTGGTTAGTAATTCAATCACTTGCAGCGCTTGCCACTTCGAAACCGCCAGATAATGGGCACAAAAACGGCGCACACGACAGCCGCTTTGGCACAAATCTGGCACATCGTTATGATGTGCATATCCCGGCTACGCGCTAAAGAACCAAGCTATAAAAACCTTTATGATGAAAACCGATGAGCGTTTCATTGCGACGTTGGTAAAACTCGCCCAGAACTTCAAGACGACCAAAAGCGGCATCATTCGCACCGTCCTGCTGAGCTATACAAAAAAACTGCAGCGCAAGATATTACTAAGGCGAATCCGCAACGCCTCTTTGAAGACCTGCATGCAGGCGAGACAGTCTGCTGCTGAGTTCGATGCCGCTAATGCGGACGGGATTTGAACAAAGCGATATCCACCCGATGAATGGAAACGGGTCTGGCAGGGTTGCTCGAAGCTTGTTAGACGCCTAGGCAAACCATGATGGCTTTCGTCCCGGCGGGCAGCATCACTTCCTACGTTTTTTTGTTCCTTTTCCGCGCGCGCTGAGCCACTTCTTGAACGACTCCTGACTTTCACCAGACGGGAGGCCAGCTAACAGACCCGCCACGCTTATATCCTCATCTAGAGATTCCCAATGAATACCCGACCCTCTCCCGATAAGTCGCCAATCAGCACGCTCGTCAGGCGTCCCATGCAACAGTCGTGGATACCAAGTGAGAGGAGCCGCGATTGTGCGCCCGTCGCTCAGAACCACTCGAAGTTCGTCCCGGGTCAATTTCACATCCTTCGCCACCGCCGGGCGAAGATCAGTCGCCGAAATACTCATGCCATGCCTCGATCAAATTCTCTCGATTTTCCTCAACGATCCGCTGAATCCGCCGAAGTTCAGCCGACCCGAATCCCCCGCTCGTTTGTAGCCTGACAGGATCAAGCCAGTATTTAACAACATTGTCGTCTCTTTCGACATGAATGTGTATAGGCTCGCCGCGATCACCAGCATAGAAAAGAAGCGATATGGACCAATCCTTAGAACTGTCGGCATTGCATCATCATGCCATAGGTCTCAATTACACAACAAAATTTACGGCTCAGGCGGCGATTCCATTAACGCGGCGGTATTTAGGCAGTCACGGGAAATCTTTCCAGGTCAGCGCGTTACTGATTGCTACCCTCGGACCTTATACAAAACGTCCGATGTAATTATTATACTCAAACGGCCTGCTACAAAAGATGTCTTAGCAAAGAATCAACTGCCGTTTTTGCCCGAAACGTGTCATCCTTGCGCATATTGTAAATCCGCTTCTTGCAGAACCTCGTCCCGGAAATATCTACTCAGGTCCTGAGCTGTCCGCAAATCGACCTTATGCCCGCCGAATATCTCCGACAACTCCCGCTCCATTTGAGCGATCCTAAAGAGTCCAGGTACGTGCTCCGGTTCGAACTCAACAAGCACATCAATGTCGCTCTCCGGGGTAAAATCCTCCCGCAACACGGAACCAACTATAGAGAATCTACGGATATGGTTCTGGCGACAGAACTGTCCGATCTGATCCTTATCAATTGAGATTTGCGCAGCCATTATCGCGTGACCAAAATTGACGTCTTGAATTTCTTCGTCACAAAGTAAATTGTCATCTTATTTTAGAAGAATCAATGGACTTAGCATACTGTAAGTATCCGGCCCATCGACCTCGCCCGAAGGCGCTCGTATTCCATTCGGAAGGCAACGACACCATAGACGTGGAAATAGTGGATTATCACAGGTAATCAAATATGCTTCCGAAGAACCGACCACCCACACACCCCGGTGAGATGCTCTTGAAAGAGTTCCTCGAACCGCTGGAACTGAGCCAAAAGCAGTTTGCCGAACACCTGGGCTGGACCTACGCGCGACTCAACGAGATCGTGAATGGCCGGCGTAACGTCAGCGCGGATTCAACCTTGGCATTCGGAGAAGCTCTTGGAACCGGTCCGGAGTTCTGGTTGAACCTACAACGAGATTGGGACTTGTGGCACGCCAGGAACTCGCATGAGCGCGAGCCACAACTGCGTACAGCAAGCTGATACTGCTAGATTGATCGAATCAGATCGTTGAGTGAAGGAGCTTAAGATTCTTCGCTCACGTTGTTCGCTCAGAATGACAAGAACGAACTAAGCGACGCTTGTCTCCGCGCAACAGGGGAAAGGATCCATTGCACCTATCCACCGTAACTGGCGGTGGGCGCGAAGATCAAGCGGTACCGGCCTTTGCCTGCTCGTTTTTCAGGGCCTTGTCGGTGATTTCCTTGTAAAGACCAACGAGTTTCGTTGCTAGGTCCTGCCATTCCGGGTGACGGTCCACCAGTGGGCCAATGCGCTGGGCATCTTCGAATACTTCTGTAAGAAGTTGGATATCGAACTCGTTGAGCGTTTCGCCCCGGTCCACCCTCTCCTTTAAAGACAGGGCCCATGGCAAGCGCTGGGTCTCCAGCCTTTTCGCCAACACTTGAATGAGTCCGGCATCTTTTGATGTATCCGCCATGTCCGCCTCCGGTCATTTAGGGTGATAGGATAGATCAGTACTGCTCAGGGATATAGGTATATTCCGCTAGCGATGCCTCGTCGTCGTACTTCCCCCTCATGTTTCGCTTGCCCAGGGTGACCTTTTCTACAGGCAGCTTTTTATAGGGAATCTGGCTGAGCAAATGCGATATACAATTCAGCCTGGCGCGCCGCTTGTCATCGGCCTGCACGAGATGCCACGGCGCAAAGCCGGTATGCGTGCCTTTGGACATATCGTCCCGGGCCCGCGAGTAGTCATACCACCGTTTGAAAGACGCCGCGTCCATGGAGCTCAGCTTCCAGGTCTTTCTTGGATCATCTATGCGACTTTTGAAGCGGCGCTCCTGCTCCTCCATGCTGACGTCGAACCAGTACTTGATGAGTTGGATCCCCGCGTCGGTCATGGCGCGCTCGAACATGGGGGTGTATCTCAAGAAATCCTTATATTGTTTTTTGGTACAGAACTTCATGACGCGTTCGACCCCGGCGCGGTTGTACCAGCTGCGATCGAAGAGCACGATCTCCCCCGCTGCGGGAAAATGCGGAACATAGCGCTGGGCATACCACTGGGTCTTCTCCCGCTCGGTTGGCGTAGGCAACGCCACCACTCGAAACACGCGCGGGCTTACCCGCTCGGTAATGCGCTTGATGACGCCGCCCTTGCCGGCCGCGTCCCGCCCCTCGAAAACGACAATGATCCTGAGCGCCTTTTCCTTCACCCAGTACTGCAGCTTGACCAGCTCGGCATGGAGATTGAAAAGCTCCGCCTCGTACGCCTTTCTGGATAGCTTGTTCTTGGGCTTACCGGCGGCTTTTCCGCCTTTGTCTTTACTTTTCGATTTGTTCTTTGCCATTACTGTTTCCTCTCAAGCCCGAAAATCCCAGGAACACCACAGTATCGCTGACGTCGAACAGCGTGTTAGCGTTGGCAATTTACCGCGGCGTCTTTGCTCTATTCCGCCCTCAGCTGTGTCTTATCTATGGCGTTAGCACAGCGCTTGCCGAGATTCGCCTTGTTGTCGAGCAGGCATCTCGCCAGACGCCCCTCGCCGATCGCCACCTTGGCGCAGTGCTTGTCCAGGTCATCATCACACTCGTTGGCGAGATAGGTCAGGGTGGCGATGGCGCGCTC
>CAMYNX010000254.1 GCA_947259875.1 uncultured Gammaproteobacteria bacterium
GGCATACATGCTGACTCCAAAGCTAAAGTTAAAATATGAACTTCATTATTGGGATACCGATGTGACCGGATCCAGTGAGAGCGACTGGGAGTCGCTGCATTTAAAACCCATTTATTTTCCGGAAAAGTGGGTTGGGAAATGGGGTACATGGAAATACAAATGGGCGATCGGCGGTGAGTTGATTATAGATGCCGGGCATGCGGAAAAAGGCATCGGATCAGGGTCGGACCAGATTGCTCCATTAGTGGGTGTGGCCTTGGTGCGGGGTAGCACGGTTCTGGTTCCGCTGGTGCAGCACTTTGTGGAATACGACGGTCCGGATGTAAACCAAACGGCGTTTCGACTGATTGCCATTCAGTCGTTTGCAAATGGAGTTTGGGGTAAACTAGACGCCAAAGTACCGGTTGATTGGGAAAATGACACTATTCCCGCGACTGTTGAGGCGCAACTCGGGAAGATGTTTACACCATCTTTCGGTACTTACGTGGACGGTCTTGTCGGAATCGGTAGTGACAGACCCTATGACTGGGGAGTTGGAGTTGGGGTGCGCTTCAATTATTGATTAAAGAGGCCAATGAGATGAAGATTACTGAAATATAATGGTTCCCGCCATGGCGATCAAAAAGGCGGCGAATTACATGGGGAGCTTCATCCAAACGGGCGATAGGCAACGCACAAAAGCACTGTGATAGATACGTTTCATGTTAAGACGCGTCGATACCTCAATGCCGACGGGTTCTTCACCAAGTGTCGGACATCGTCAATAATGAAATCGGAGCTGTGCTAGGTACAGAGATTCACTAGTCAATTTGTATACCATTCGGTGTTCTTCGTTGATTCTACGGGACCAGTAACCCGACAAGGCGTGCTTCAACGGCTCGGGTTTCCCAATTCCTTCGAAAGGCGAGCGTTGGATATCTTTGATCAATGTGTTTATGCGTTTGAGTGTTTTTCGGTCGGTGCGCTGCCAATACAGATAGTCTTCCCACGCGTTAGCGGAAAAGACTAATTTCACTCAACCAGTTCCCGTTCAGTTCCGCCGCCGCTTTCAAGCTCTGCGATGGACTCCAGTAGCCTGCGGACATTTTTGGGGCTTCGAAGTAAGTATGAAGTTTCTTCGAGTGCCTCGTAGTCATCCAACGACATCATCACAACTGAACGAGAATTTTTGCGGGTAACAATCACCGGGGCGTGATCGTCACAGACTTTTTCCATGGTTTTAGCAAGTTTGCTGCGTACTTCGGAGTAGGTAACTGTGTCCATCATATCTGTCCAAAGGCAAGTTATATTGTACAAGTAATTGTACAACATCAACAGTTCGTTTTCCAGTGATTCAGCGACTTGGTTTGTCGCCACGCAGCTGTTGGAACGATTGTGGGATTCAACCAGTTTGTTTACGAGTGACGTCCCATTCGGCTTCCTAACAGAACACTTGACGAAACGGCAGATTGCCGAGCGGATTATCGGTGGCCCTTATTTGGCCCTAACGCTATGTGGAACTATATGGGATTATGTGCTGTGGGCATCCCGGTTGGTTAATGTAACTCGTTGTTTCTTAAAGCAATAAAGGTAGAATAAAAAGCTACGAACCAGGCGGTCGGGAGTTCGAATCTCTCCGGGCGCGCCATTTTTCAAAGGTCCATTCCAATGAGATGAGGCGTAACCTATGTCTCAGGAAGGACAACAGCAAACTCGGACCTTCGTTGGCAAAATGATTCAACGCAAATGGAAGATTGAGGGCTTATTCGCAGAAGCCAAGCAATTTCATGGAGTAAGGCGCGCCCGTTACCGGAGATTGAATACGGTATCGATACAAGCCTTGATGGCGGCTTTGGCGCAGAACATCAAACGGGTGGTCGATCTATCACCTTACTTATATTGGCTTTGGAAAAGCTACGTGTCGGTCGTGTTTCGCGGTAGGAAATTAGCGACCCTGCCCACACATTTCGATTCGATCGAAGATGTTCCGAGAAACGCGGAACAGCAATTTGTACTCGCGTAAAAACGGGGTTATTCAACGGATCGACGTAACTTCTATACCTTATACTAACGCCCGCTCAAAAAGAATGACGTTTCACCGTTCCCCAACACGATTCAGCTCAGCCAATTCGTCGCGACCCTGTCGGCCTGACAATTCAACAACGTTAGTCTTATTCATGGTGGCGTATCTCCCAGGTTGTTTGGATGTATTGGCTACAACCATTTCAACCAGATACGCCGCTTTTTTTCAATTCAGCCGTACACTACTTTCGAATATAACTCTGTCGTTCGCAACTTGACTTTTTGGCGACTCGACCACGAATCAGGTTTGCTAGGATGAGATTAAGATAATCAAAACCTCTTCACAAGCCGATGAACAGATAAGGTTACTATAGTTACTTTTTTGGAAATCTAAGTAACAAGGTAGCCGAATAAACATTAATGTCAGGTGTCTCTAGATCGAAGCCGGCCAAGGCCAAAGTCTCGTTGAATGCATATCGTTGCCAATCAAGCCGAATGGTTGCCCTCGCAAGGTTGATGGCACCACCCACCCCCCATAAGATCGTTCCACCACTTGCGCTGGCACTTTCCCTTCTCGGAATAGAGGGGGCTTCAGCAACCAGTTCTATATCACCCCCTGCGGCGCCCAGTCGCCCATAGATTGCGCCAATACTGCTGATGGGAATTTGGGGTAATAGTGAAAGTGCACCGCCTTTTACGTTGACCGTTGCATTTGCCGCGATCGGTGCTTCGGTGGAAAGGGCCGGCTCACCCAAATCAAACACCGTACCCTCTACGCCAAAGTAATTATTGATCTGGTAACCGATGACGCCTTGAAACGCAGTGTCTTTCTCTTCATCACCACAGACAATACCGGCTGTCGCACAATATTCATCCAATTTTTCGGGGTTTACGATGTCGGACTGACCTAAAGAAAATCCCAAGTAAAAACCGTTCTCAGTTGCGAACGCGGATAACGGGGACCCTAAAAGGAGTGCGAAAATAGATATCGCAACGAACCTGGCCATGCGCTTTCTCTGATCTAGCATTATCAGCTCCGAGTGTGGGATGCCTTCAGGACCTAGCGTTAATCGTGCCCACAACCGTGACGGGAACATTCTGGCTCCCAACATTGCAGTTTCCCGATCCTGTTACCGGACCCGAGATAGTACTGCCGCTGACCTTAGCATTTATCGTGGCAGCCCCGGAACAACTGATGCCGTTTTTAGATTCATTGATCGCAATGTCGACGCTGAAGGTGTCGCCGTTCAAACTAGTCGAGAATGTCTGCCCTTCCGCCGTCAACTGCACGCTCGAATCAGTGATCACCACCGTAACGGGAGCGCTTTTGTCCGTGTCCGGGAAGCCGGGGGCGCTCAACGTCAAATCGACCGTACCTGTATAGGTGATCGAGGTGGCCGGAGAGCCGGCACCTGTTCCGTCGTTGCTGCCGGCACTGGAGGGGGGGGCGCCAATCGCGCCGCTGCCGGTTCCACCGCCTGCCGCACCGGATTCAGTGGCGGTGCCGCTGCCGGCACCGCTGCTGGTATCGCCGCCTCCGTCGCAGGCGATCAGGAAAAGGGCAATTAATAGGGTACCGAACGTTCTCACTTAGCATCTCCCAGGGTCAGATTAAGAAAAAATATAACATATATATCTGACAGTTACATTACAATGTTAATAAATAACTCGAAATATGGCCATGAAAATCGCCGTGTGGCGGCCGGGAGTAGGGTGTCTTGGGGGTGGACTCACACCATGCGGGGCCCCATAGCTTAGGGGCGTGGAGGGGTCCATCCCGGTGAAGTGCTTAGGGAGCTGTGCATTGAGCCGATGGGGCTTAGTATTGCCGAGGCCGCCGAAGCGTTTGGCGTGAGCAGAAAGACTTTATCCGCGATTCTGAACGGCCGCGCAGGGATCAGCCCTGAAATGGCGATTCGTATATCCCTGGCGTTCGGAACGTCTTCCGAGAGTTGGCTGAATCAGCATGCCCAGTACGACTTATGGGAAGCCAAAAAAAAGCGAAAGTCTCTAAAGGTGAGAAAGCTGTTCGCGGCATGATAATTGATCAGCGTGTTAATCGGTGCCGGGTTTCGACGCCGATCGGCGCGCTAACTCCCTGATGTCTAGCAGATTGACTGGGTTAAATTTGGATGTTTATTAACACCAAATATCACCCATGAAGCGCGTGGACAACGTGCTCTGGATCATTCTTGAATACTTTTAGTAAGGCCAGCGCTGGGCCTTGGGGTGTGCGCCGTCCTTGTTCCCAGTTCTGCAGCGTGCGAACACTGACCCCGATCAATAATGCAAACTGGCTCTGTGACAGCCCGGTCTTCTTTCGAATTGCTTGTACATCTACGTCGCCAAATTTGTGCTGACGGCTCGGCTTGGCCTTGCCGCGCTTAATCTGTCCCGCTTCCTGGATACTAGTCACCAGTTCATCGAATAATGCCTTCTTCATGACCCAAACTCCCGCTCTACGAGCGTCTTCAATAGTTTCAGCTGTTTCGGCGTGAGGTCGTCCTGTTCGCTCTTGCCATAAGCCAGCAGCATGTATAGTTGCACCTGTGGTTCATACCAATAATAAATCACTCTGACACCGCCTCGCTTACCTTTGCCGGGTAACTGCCAGCGGACGTGAGTTCCGCTGGAAGCGTCACGTACGTTCAGAGGTTCTCGGGCACGTTTGTCGTGCCGCTTGATCTGCGCGATTTTCCACTCGACGAACAGATACTGCCCATCCGGCTAGTGTTTCCAGACCA
>CAMYNX010000255.1 GCA_947259875.1 uncultured Gammaproteobacteria bacterium
GCTCATAACATTCCACCCCACGGTCGGAGTTGTAGGCCGTCTCACACTCCTCGTAGGTCAGCTTGACACCGCCGATACCGCCATCGCGCAGATTGAGCAACGTGTAATAGTCTTCAATGCCGCCAAAAAATCCCGACCCGCCGGCGGCGTAGGGGCCGGTGCGGTAGACGAGCATCGGAAAGAACTGCTCCGCCTCCGCAGCCTGTGTGACCGTGATCGGTGACAACACACATACCGAGGCCACGAGTGACAACAACAATTTTCTAACTCTCATCTTTTTCCTCCATATAAACTCAGTTACCGCATGTTGCGGTGGTTGTGGGAACAATCATTTTTCGTTGTCGTACCGGGAAGCGTTCCCACAACCTTCCGCTACCGGATGCAACAGCGCCGGCTACGACAACCTGACTGGTCATTCCTAGTGTGGGAACGGCCACAGTCTCAACTTTTCCTTCCCGATTTGCCACAGGCGAGCAAACCCGTTGGGCTCCACGATCAGAAAAAATATAATGGCTCCGCCGAAAATAATCAGTTCCAGGTTCGAAAGCGTATCACTGGACAAGGTCCCTTCACCCAGCGTTGCGGCGGTAATATTCAAGGCCACCGGCAACAACACGATGAACGCGGCGCCGAGAAATGCACCGAGAATGCTGCCCAACCCACCGATAATCACCATGAACAGAATCTGAAACGAGCGTGCGAGGTCGAAGGCCTCGGTGTCGGCGTTGCCCACGTAGGTAAACACATAAAGCGCACCGGCCACGCCACAATAAAAGGAACTGACTGCAAACGCCAGCAGCTTGGTACGCAACGGATTGATACCGATAATTTCCGCAGCAATATCCATGTCGCGTATCGCCATCCACGCGCGACCGGTAGAACTACGAACCAAGTTTTTTGCGAGTAGCGCCAACGCTACGATAATTGCTAATGTCACAAGGTATTTGGTTTCAGGAGTCGCTCTGGGGCCAGAGACCAGGACGTTGATCGGAGCAAGAAAACCAAGTGGGCCGCCCTCTTGCGCCCATGAACCTAACAGCGTGCGCGACGGCGCGGACGCGACGCCGGCGGGATCATAATTGGTAAACCAGCCGACATGGTCGAAGATCCAGGTCAGGAAAAACTGTGCGGCGAGCGTCGCCACCGCGAGATAGAATCCCTTGATCCTGAGGCTCGGCAGCCCGAACACAATTCCGACCAGAGCGGCGCATACACCGCCGAGCATGATATCCACAACCAATGGCAGCTCCGGCACCCGCAGGGCGAAGTTATAGCAAGCGTACGCGCCCACCGCCATGAACCCACCCGTACCGAGCGAGATCTGGCCCGCATAACCGGTCAACAGGTTCAGTCCCAATGCCGCCAGGCCAAACACCAGGAGCTGGGTCAGGATCGGCCCCATGACATATTGGCTGCCGGTGAGCGGCGGGACGACAAAGGCAATAATCAAGAACCCCCAGAACACCCAACGATCCTGAAGGATGGGGAAGATCGCCTGATCTGCGGCGTAGGTGGTTTTGAATTGTCCGGCTTCTCTATAAAGCATGTTGATTCACATAAAGCAGTTGGCGGATTGTTCTTTCTAGTTACCCATCACTGTTAATGACAATCGTTAAATTAAACGCGCTCGATGATCTTCTCTCCGAATAGGCCCTGTGGTCGAAATAATAAGAAAACCATCGCCAACATATAAGGACTCCAACTTTCGGTACCACCGCCCAGATACGGGATACCGACGAAAACTTCGAAGACTTTTTCCGTCGCACCCACGATGAGCCCGCCGACGATGGCACCGGGCACCGACGTAAAGCCACCGAGGATCAGCACCGGCAACGCCTTGAAGGCCAACAACGCAAGGCTGAATTGGACGCCGAGTTTCGAGCCCCACAGCATCCCGGCGAACAGCGCGACAATGCCCGCTGCCGCCCACACAATGGCCCAAATGTTCTGCAGCGGAATGCCCACCGACATCGCCGCCTGATGATCGTCCGCGACGGCACGCAAGGCACGGCCGACACGGGTGCTATGGAAAAAAATGGCAAGCCCGGCAACAAGAAGTCCCGCGGTAATCGCAGCAAAGATGTCAAAGTAACTGATAAATATGCCGCCAATCTCAAACGGTATGTCCTCTATGCCGATATCCAGCGCGTGCACGTCCGCGTCCCACACCCCCTGGGCTATCCCCTCGATCACGAAGTTCAAACCTATGGTGGCCATGAACAAGATAATCGGCTCCTGGTTGACCAGCGGACGCAACACCATGCTTTCGATCGCCATCGCCAGGATGATCATTATCACCAGGGTCAACGCAAGGGAGCGCCAAAAATTGATCTCTCCAGGGAGAAAACTGACTAACGCAACACCTAATAGAATCGCCGCCGCGGCACGGGGCTGCCGCACACCGATGGTCAACACCAAAAAGATAAATAACGCAATGAACACACCCCGCCACATGTTTTGCCCACCATCAAACAGCATCGGCAACAACACGATCACAATCGCAGTGATGGCGATCGCCAACCGGCCGGGGGTAATGAACTTGCTTTTGAGCACCGATGGAAAACGGTCCAGCAGAAACAGGCCTCCGGCCACCGCCGCGAACCCCAGCGACAACCAAGCGGTCCAATCCCAAAAATCGCCGCTCACCTCCAGCAACAAAACGAACGTCAAGGCGGCAAACAAGACCATCGCTCCCTGAGCAAAGTTGAACACCCCCGAGGCCTTGAAGATAAGAACGAAGCCCAACGCCACCAAGGAGTACATCACCCCCGATAGCAAGCCACCGATCAAAACTTCAAGAAAAAATATCGGATCCCACATGGCTACGATTCACTCACGCAATTTTCAACACGCCCCGAATGGCGCGACATCTCCAACTTGAACAAATGGTTAATCACTTCCTTCGGAAAAACTATATTTGGTGTGCACATTGTTCAGCCCGCACCGAGATAGGCGCGGATCACCACCGGATCGGTGCGCACTTCGTCCGGGGTGCCCTCGGCAATCTTTTCGCCGTGGTTTAACACCACCACCTGGGTCGAGATATCCATGACCACGCCCATATCATGCTCAATCAACAGCATGGTGGTGCCCCACTGCTCGTTGACGTCGAGGACAAACCGCGCCATATCCTCCTTTTCTTCCAGGTTCATTCCCGCCATCGGTTCATCCAGCAACAACACCTTGGGCTCCATCGCCAACGCGCGTCCCAACTCCACCCGTTTCTGCAGACCGTAGGGCAAACGGCCAACCGGGGTTTTTCGAATTGCTTGGATCTCCAAGAAGTCGATAATTTCTTCTACGCGCTCACGGTGCTTAATTTCTTCTTTCTTTGCCGGTCCCCAATACAGTGCATCGAGTAATACGTTGCTCCTCATCTGCAACAACCGCCCGGTCATGATGTTATCGAGGGTGGTCATGCCCCTGAACAACGCAATATTCTGAAACGTGCGCGCGAAGCCGAGTCGCGCCACCGCGTGGGTGGGCAAGTGGGTGCGGTCTTTACCCTCAAAGAAAATCTGTCCCTGACTCGGCCGGTAGAAACCGCTGATGACGTTCAGCATGGATGTCTTGCCGGCGCCGTTAGGGCCGATGATGGAAAAGATTTCCCCTCGTTGAACACCGAAGCCGACACCCTGAAGCGCCTTGATACCGCCGAAATTCAAGTAGATGTTATCGACCTGCACATACGCTTCACCAAGTTCCGGCGCCGCTGCCGGACGACGCTTGCGCATCTCTCCCAAGGCAAACAGCGCTTCATCCCGGTTCGCGTAGAGATTGGCGCGGAATTTTTCGGTCTTGGCGCGCTCGCGGATCGAGTCACGGGTCTCGGCTACGGCGCCGATACGAACGGTGCCCAAACCGTGGCTAACGTTGGAGTTCTTGCCGCGGTTAGCAAATTGACCCCAAACATCCGGATCAATGACGCACTCAATGTAGTTCACCAGAAAATACCAGCGACGGCCGCTGCCGGCCAGTTGACGGTCTACTTCGTCATAAAACGCATCGATCTCTTCTTTGGTAGAAAATGTCATCTCGGAGAAGTCCACTTCCATGGTCTCCAGAGACTCGTGAAACGTGATGCGATCTTCAATAGACCGTTGGTTCATTTGTATATAGCGATGGGTTCTCTAATGTTTACACGTCCGTGCCTCAGAAATGCTTTACTTCCCGAATCATCAGATCAGCGCTTATCGAACCTTTGCGTCCGTCTTCGAACGTGACTTCAGTCTCGATGTAACAATGGTCCTGGTCCGAATACAGGGCATCAATCAGGGTGCTATATTTTTCCGCCACGTGGCTCCGCCGCACCTTCCGGGTCCGTGTCAACTCGCCGTCGTCGGCATCCAACTCCTTATGCAGGATCAGGAAGCGCTTGATCTGCGAAGCGGCAAGTTTTGAGTCAGAAGCCAGATCCTGATTTACCTTTTCGACGCACTCTTGGACCATGTCATTCACTTCCGGACTCGCCGCCAGCTCCTGATAGCTGGCATAAGGAATATGGCGCCGTTCCGCCCAGTTGCCCACCGCATCGAGATCAATATTGATAAACGCCGCAGTGTGTGCGCGCTCACTACCGAAGGTCACGGCTTCCCTGATTTGGGGGAAGAATTTGAGCTTGTTCTCGAGATAT
>CAMYNX010000256.1 GCA_947259875.1 uncultured Gammaproteobacteria bacterium
CAGGAGGCCCGCAGGCAAGAGGCAGCTATCAATAGCTTTGAGGATGCCGGGATGCGGTATCTCGAAGAGATCGCGCAAAAGCCGTCTTCGTATATCGTGGCGATGCACCTGGACCAGGTGTTCCCGTTCATCGGAAAGCTGCCGCTTGAGCAGATTCATGACGGCACGCTTAAAGCGTTCGTGGATCATGAAACCGCACGCGGAATGGCACCGAAGACGGTTAATAACGCAATCGGTGTTGTGTCGGCAGTATTGAACAAAGCAGCACGGGTTTGGCGGAACGTGGATGGAACGCCGTGGTTAGGGCAAGCGCCAGCGCAGCTCACTCGGTTGTCATTGAGGGGGCGCCAGGCGAAACCGTACCCGCTGTCGTGGGAAGAGCAGGATATATTAATAAGGAGTCTTCCCCGGCATTTGGCCGATGCGGCGTTGTTTGCTGTCAACACCGGCTGTCGGGAGCAGGAAATCTGCCGGCTGCGCTGGGACTGGGAAGTGAAGGTGACGGATCTCGACATATCGGTATTTGTGTTGCCGGAATCGGTCACGAAAACCAGCACGGAACGGGCTGTGGTATTGAATGCGGTGGCGCGTAGAGTCGTCGAGTCGCGGCAAGGAATGCACAAAGTGTTCGTGTTCACATACCGAGGTCGCCCCGTGAACAGGCTTCACAACACCGCATGGAAGCGCGCCTGGAAGGCTGCGGGTCTGCCAGACGAAAAAGGCATTCTGAAGGGCGTGCATAATCTTCGGCACACCTTCGGACGGCGACTCAGGGGCGCAGGGATTTCGTTAGAAACCCGCAAGGCACTGCTGGGCCACGCCAACGGAGATATCACGACGCACTACTCGGCAGCGGAACTGCAGGAGTTGCTGGATGCGGTAGATCGGATCGTCGACAGAGGGATCGCCCAAACTCCGACATTGACTGTTGTCAAACGGAAAGTGTCGGAAATTGTCGGAAAAATGTCGGAAATGGGATAAGGATCAACAGCGAATGATTCGTAAGCTATTGATTTATTGGCGCGCCCGGAGGGACTCGAACCCCCGACCACCTGGTTCGAAGCCAGGTACTCTATCCAACTGAGCTACAGGCGCGATGCTGAAAGTGCAAAGGAAAGTGCAAAGTGCGAAGTATAAACGGTTGCGTTGATTTGATTAACTTTACGCGTCGAGTTTTCGCTTTAAGATTTCATTGACCTGTTGCGGATTGGCCTTACCTTGGGTGGCCTGCATGACCTGGCCGACGAAATAGCCGAATACCTTGGTTTGACCGTTTTTGTATTGTTCGATCTGCGGTGCGGACCGCGCGAGCACCTCGTCGATAATCGTCTCGATGGCGCCGGTGTCGGTGATCTGTTTCAGTCCCTTGTTGTCAATGATGTCGTCGGCGCTACCCTCGCCGTGCCACATCGCCTCAAACACCTCCTTGGCAATCTTTCCCGAGATGGTGTTGTCATGTATGCGGTCGATGAGCAACGCCAGCTGTTGGGCATCGACCGGTGATGCGGTAATTTCTTTGTTCTCTTTATTTAAGTAACCGGAAAGGTCACCGGCGATCCAGTTGGCGACGGTCTTCGCATCGCCCTTGGTGGCGCTGGCCGCCGCTTCGAAATAGTCTGCGAGCTCTTTCGAGACCGTCAATTGCGCGGCATCTTCCCCGCTGAGCGCGTATTGCGTCATGAAACGTTGCTGCTTGGTATCCGGAAGCTCCGGCAGGGTCTGGCGCGTCGCCTCAATAAGAGTGTCATCCAATTCCAATGGTGGGAGGTCCGGGTCCGGGAAGTAGCGATAGTCGTGGGCCTCCTCTTTGGTACGCATGGGACGCGTTTCGTCTTTGTCCGGGTCATAAAGACGCGTCTCTTGTACCACCGTTCCACCGTCTTCCAGAACATCGATTTGCCGCTCGATCTCATACTCGATGGCTCGTTCGATGAACCGGAAC
This sequence comes from uncultured Gammaproteobacteria bacterium, assembly GCA_947259875.1. Classification (GTDB taxonomy): domain Bacteria; phylum Pseudomonadota; class Gammaproteobacteria; order Arenicellales; family JAANXG01; genus CALZGZ01. Next base: position 1,943 of record CAMYNX010000256.1, read on the forward strand.
GAATTAATGTTTTTCATTTCCGTGCGCGTACCCAGCTCCTGCTGACCAACCGGTCGCACCGATACATTGGCGTCGCAGCGGAATGAGCCCTCCTGCATGTTGCCGTCGCAGATACCGAGATAGCGCACCAGGGTATGCAACTTTTTGAGGTAGGCCACGGCTTCTTTTGCCGAGCGCATATCCGGCTCGGAGACAATTTCGATCAATGGCGTGCCGGCGCGGTTGAGATCAATACCGGTCATGCCATGAAAGTCCTCATGCAAGGACTTGCCGGCATCTTCCTCCAGGTGCGCGCGGGTAATACCAATTGTTTTTTCACCCCCGTCGGTATCTATGGTCAGACGGCCCTCGCCGACGATGGGTAATTCATATTGACTGATCTGGTAGCCCTTGGGCAGATCGGGGTAGAAATAATTCTTACGTGCGAACACCGAGCGCCGATTGATCTTCGCGTCCACCGCCAGTCCGAATTTTACCGCCATCCGCGCCACCTGTTCATTCATCACCGGCAGCACGCCCGGTAGCGCGATATCCACAGCACAAGCCTGGGTATTAGCGTCCGCCCCAAAGGCGGTGGACGCACCGGAGAATATCTTGCTACTCGTGAGCAGTTGCACATGGACTTCAAGACCAATGACGGGTTCCCAATTCATGGTGTATTAATCCTGCTGTCATTGCCACCAACGGCCACGCCTGATGCACATTTCGGTGCGCGGGGCAGGGGGTTGGTTGTACGATGATGCACGGTGCTTTGATTCATTGTTGAACTCCGGAGGGTGCGCGCTGGTGCCAGTCGGTGGTCATTTGAAACCGATGGGCGGCGTTGAGCACATGGGTGTCGCCGAAATACTGACCGATGATCTGCAGGCCTATGGGTTTGCCGTTGCCGTCCAGTCCCGCCGGGATGGAGATACCCGGCAGGCCCGCGAGGTTGACCGAGATCGTGTAGATGTCGTTGAGATACATGGCGATGGGATCGTCAGTCTTTGCCCCGATAGCGAACGCTGTGGTCGGCGTAGTCGGTCCCATGATGACGTCACATTGTTCGAATGCGCGCTCGAAATCCTCGGCAATCAAGCGGCGTAATTGTTGGGCCTTCAAGTAGTACGCATCGTAGTAGCCCGCCGACAACGCATAGGTACCGATCATTATCCGCCGCTTGACTTCATCGCCGAATCCTTCCGCGCGGGTTTTCATGTACATGTCGATGAGGTCACTATAGTCCGACGCGCGGTAGCCGTAGCGCACACCGTCGTAGCGCGCCAGGTTCGAGGACGCCTCCGAGGGCGCCAGCACGTAATAACACGGCACGCACAGATCGCTATTCGGCAGATCGATGTCGATCAAGGTTGCTCCCAGTTTCTCATACTCCTGCAGCGCCTCGCGCACGACGCGCTCGACTTTGCTGTCCAGTCCTTCGCCGAAGAACTGGGCGGGTAGGCCGATGCGCAATCCTTGGATGTCGCCGTTAAGATCAGCAACAAAATCAGGGGTTTGCCGTTGCACCGAGGTCGAATCGCGCGCATCGAATCCGGCGATGACATTGAGCAGCAGGGCGGCGTCTTCCGCCGAGCGCGTGATCGGCCCGCCTTGGTCGAGAGACGAGGCGAACGCGACCATGCCATACCGGGACACCTGACCGTAGCTGGGTTTGAAGCCGGTGACACCGCAGAACGCAGCCGGCTGGCGAATCGAACCGCCGGTGTCGGTGCCGGTCGCCGCCGGCGCGATTCGCGCCGCGACCGATGCCGCCGAGCCTCCCGAACTGCCGCCCGGCACGGTGGCGTTATCCCAGGGGTTCTTCACGGGGCCGTAATAAGAGGTCTCGTTGGACGATCCCATGGCGAACTCGTCCATGTTGGTCTTGCCGAGAATGACGGCGCCGTTTTGATTGAGTCTGTCGACCACCGTTGCATCGTAAGGTGAGACAAAGTTTGACAAGATGCGCGATCCGCATGTCGTCAACATTCCTTTGGTGCAAAAGATATCTTTATGCGCGACGGGCACGCCGATCAACGCAGGTCTATCACCTTGTTGAATCCTTCGATCGGCTTCGCGCGCTTGTGCTAACGAGAAGTCGGGATCAACGGTGATAAACGCGTTTAGGTTCCCATGTTGTTCAATGCGGCTGAGAAAATACTGCGTTACCTCGACACTCGATACCCTTTTCGTAACAAGATCATCGGCAAGTTGTGTTAACGGCTTGTTATGCACGTATGTTTACCATAGTGAATCTTCGTTTGCGGATTCCGAGTATCCGCTTGTCAGGGCAGCCGCAAATCCCATCGAGCGTGGTTATTCGATGACCTTGGGAACCAGGTATAGGCCCGCTTCTTGTTCTGGTGCGACTGTTTGGAACGATTCGCGCTGATTGGTTTCGGTGACGATGTCATCGCGCAAGCGCAGCCGGCCTTCTTGGGGATGTGCCAATGGCATCACGTCTTCGGTATCCACCCCGTTCATTTGTTCGACAAAGTCTAGGATGCGCGAAAGCTCGCTCACATATCGATCGACGTCTGACTCATCAATATGCAGGCGTGCGAGCCGGGCAATATTTATAACGGTCTGGTGATCTAACGCCATTTGTATGCAACAATTCGAACCCCGGTTTTTCAAATTAACACATCCCGCGTTTAGGTTGAACACATTGCCACCCGTTGATACATTACGCCGGTTTTATTACGCCGGTTGGTGTAAACTCATGAAATGTTAAAGCGCATCCTGGGTCTTTTCTCCAACGATCTTGCCATCGATCTGGGCACCGCGAACACCTTAATCTATGTCCGCGACAAGGGAATTATCCTCAACGAGCCGTCGGTGGTGGCGATCCGTCACGCCTACGGCGGCGGCATGAACAACAAAACGGTGCTTGCGGTGGGTCAGGAGGCCAAGCGGATGTTGGGCCGGACGCCAGGTAATATTCAGGCCATCCGGCCGATGAAAGACGGGGTGATCGCGGATTTCACGATCACTGAGGTCATGCTCAAGTATTTCATTCGCAAGGTACAGGAAAACCGCTTTCTCCGCCCTAGCCCACGGATCATCATCTCTGTACCCTGCGGCTCCACGCAGGTCGAGCGGCGTGCGATCCGCGAATCGGCGGCCGGGGCCGGGGCCCGGGAGGTGTACTTGATCGAGGAACCGATGGCGGTCGCGATCGGCGCGAATCTGCCGGTCTCCGATCCCACCGGCTCCATGGTGGTAGATATCGGCGGTGGCACTACCGAGGTGGGTATCTTGTCACTGGGTGGCATGGTCTACAGCACGTCATTGCGGACGGCGGGCGATACCTTCGACGAGGCGATCATTAATTACATACGTCGGCAACACGGTGTGTTGATTGGGGAGGCCACTGCGGAACGGGTGAAGAAAGCGATTGCATCGGGGTGGAGCAAGTCCGATATCCGCGAGATCGAGATCAAGGGGCGCGATATCGCCGAGGGAATGTCGCGGGCCATTACCTTGAGCAGCCACGAGATCTATGAAGCAATCAGCGATCCGTTGGATTCGATCGTTCAGGCAACCAAGCAGGCACTTGAACAGACACCTCCCGAGCTCAGTGCCGATATCGGCGACAAGGGTATGGTGGTGGCCGGCGGCGGCGCGTTGATGCGGGACATGGACCGTCGTTTGACCGAGGATACGGGCCTGCCCGTGGTCATCGCCGATGATCCGTTGACCTGTGTGGCTCGCGGTTGCGGCAAGGCGCTGGAAGAGATGGATACCCTCGGCGACGTTTTCGCAAATGAATAGAGTGTGCGGCGGCGAATACAACTCTTGAAAAATATTGTGCATGCTTTTGTGCCAACTAGGCGCGTCGCGGGGAACGGCCTTCCGGAGATACTTAACTGACATCTTGCCGACCTATCACATTAGCGACGCTGGCATCGACTCTTGTAACAGGGTAACCGGGAGTTGATATGGCGACCCGGGACACGCGGGCACGTTCTTCTGATTTTCTAAGACTCGTATTGTTGATCTGTCTGTCGGTGGTAGTGATGCTCGCGGATCGCCGTACCGATTACCTGCAAGGCGTGCGCTCCACGCTCGCCATGGTGGCAACACCACTGCAACTGCTCGCTACCACACCGGACCGCATCGGCACCTGGTTCCAGGAGTCGTTCACCTCGGAGGAAAGTGTCAATCAGGCCTACACGCGGCTGCGTGGGGACAATATGAAACTTCGGGCGCGGCTGCAGCGCATGCAGGCCCTGGAGGCGGAGAACGCGAGCCTGCGCCGCCTGTTGGCAGCCGCGGAAAAAGTCCCGGATCAGGTGCTGATGGCGGAGTTGGTCGATGTCAGTCTCGATCCTTACACCCACAAGTTGATTGTCAACCGTGGAGTGACCGATGGTATCTATGTCGGCCAGCCGGTGTTGGATCCGCAAGGCGTCATGGGTCAAGTGACCGAAACCATGCCGTTTACCAGCGCCGTTACCCTGATTACCGATCCAAGCCACGCCACACCGGCGCAGGTCGAGCGCAATGGGCTGCGCGCCATTACCTTCGGAACCGGTAACCCGGACAAGCTCAAGGTTTCCTATCTGACGCACAATGCCGACATCAAGCTTGGCGATGTGCTGGTGACTTCGGGTATGGGTGGGCGATTCCCGGCCGGCTATCCGGTTGCCGAGATCAACGAGATCATTCGTGACGCCAGCGAGGCGTTCTTGCGCATTACCGCTACGCCGGTGGCCCGGCTCGAGCGCTCGAAACAGGTATTACTGGTATGGCAGGGAATCAGCAAGAATTTCTCCGATAATCTCAAGGAATCGGAATGAACGGTGCGCGTTGGCTGGTCGTCTGCTTAACGTTCGTCGTGGCGTTCGTGTTGAACTTGATCCCGTTGCCGGGATGGATATTGCCTTACCGCCCGGATTGGGTAGTGTTAGTGCTGATCTATTGGTGTCTGGCGATTCCGGATCGATTTGGAACTGGGATGGGGTGGTTGATAGGGCTGCTGGTGGACGTCACCCATGCGAATCTGCTCGGTGTGCACGCGCTCGGCATGGCGACTTTGGCTTATCTGACCAGCCGTTTACACTTACGCATCCGCATGTTTCCATGGTGGCAACAGTCATTGAGCATATTGTTGCTACTCCTTATATATAAGAGTCTCGTGGGTTGGATGCGAAGTCTGCTTGGCGAACTGCAATTCGATTGGATGTATTGGATGTCC
>CAMYNX010000257.1 GCA_947259875.1 uncultured Gammaproteobacteria bacterium
GTATCAGAAAATTATGTTGCGGCGATTATTTGTGCTCGCCCGAATCTCGCAGATAACAGGAGCTGCCGCAACATAATCTCCAGCGCAACATCTTACCGCTTATGTTGAGTTCAACATAAGCGGTATAACGGCAACGCATCGGCAAACTTGTTGATCACGACATAGGCCAACAACCCCGGCGATACGCGGCTCTTCGGTATGGGTTGGTTGGGCATCGGTGCGGTCTTGATGGTGCCATCACAACACGGACAGGCGTATTTCTTGCGAATATGCCGGATCACCCGCACTTGGGCCGGAATAATATCCAGCTGTTCGGTCGCCACCTCGTCAATGACCTTGAGGGTCGCGCCATCATGGGGGCAGATACATTCGGATTCCGGTAGTTCATGCACCACCTCAATGCGCGGCCACTCCGGCGGCAGGGGTTTGCGCCCACCACGCTTTCTGCGATGGGCCGGGACCGCAATCATGTCGGCGTCGGATTCTTGATCGTCGTCACCGTCACCGCCTTCTCGATCGACAATCGCTTCGGCTTCATTGAACAGCCGCATCTGATCCACGGACCATTGCTCACTGCTGACACCAAATTGCTTGTGCCGCGCCAGCTTGATCTGCTCGACCAATTGATCGATTAACGAGGATTGACGTTGAAGCTTGGCTTGTTGTTCGTTAAGCCGCTGTTGCTGTTCAAGGTGAGTGTGACGTAAAGAAGAGACCAGTGCCTGCAACGTTTCTACGTCATTCGGCAGTGTCGAAGTTTCCCAATCCATGGGCGCATTATTTTATCAATCCAGCACCATCAACGCGAGAAAAAAACGCTATAACACTGAACGATAACGCAATCGTGCATGCGGTTGCATACGTAACACGTCGATGCCATCGAGCAACCAATTCAACTGTTGACCCGTCCACCTGATCACCGTCCCCACCTCGCGGCGCGGCCAACAAAATCGGTCCCGCTCCAGCCGCTTGTGCCACAAACAAAATCCGTTGCGCTCCCAATACAAAATCCGCACCCGGTCCCGGCGCCGGTTGCAGAACACAAATAGCTGCTCGGAAAAGGGATCCAGATCCATGACCTCTTCCACCAGCGCCGCCAGACCATTAATCCCTTTGCGAAAATCCACCGCCTCACGACACAAATACACCGCCGGCAGATCGTTCGACGGGCGCATCAGCGCACCCCCATCGCCGCACACAACACCGCCGACACTTCGGCTCCATCCGCCAAGCCTGAAAACTCCACCTGCACCCCGTTCGGTAACGTGATCCGCCACTCGCACGACGATCGCGTGAACCCGGTTAGCTGAACCCGTTGAAAGCGTTCCGCTTTACTTGGCCACAATCCGCGCTTAACCAACCTCTTGCGCCATGTATACAGCGCCGTCACCGATAGGGAATGCGCGTCCGCATACCCCTTCGTCGTCTGCCCCGACTCCTCGCACTCTCGGATCCGCTCCAGCCAGTACCGTTGCTTCGCGCTCAGCCCCAAATCTACATCCAGCATCGCTTCGCCCTTCAACTCAAAAGGCACGAAGCTTCGCCGACTATGGCTCAGATGAGAAGGGCGTGCTTCGTTGAGCGCTTACCTTGCGGCTACCGGCGGATTGCAGCAGGCGCGACACTTCTTCCACGCTCAAGACTTCGGGTAACTTGCGCGGTTCGTAGCCGTGACGCATCTTCTTCATCGCCTCGGGGCGATCTACTGTTACTTCGAAGAAGAATTTCAAACCGGTGATTTGCGCGTTCAAACTGACCCGCGAGACGCCCTGTTCGACCAAGTGCAACTGATACCGGCGTAGGTCTTCCGCTTCGGCGGTGTCCGGGGAACGCCCATAAGAACGCGTGAAAGTTCTTGACCGCCCGGATATACGCGATCTGCGTCTTAGGCGAGAGCTTATGCAACGTCATGTCCTCGATCATGCGTTGGCGTAACGGACTGATAGGTTTGTTAGACTCTGTCATGGGTCTGCTCCTTATGTGTGGAAGTTGTCGTTTAAGAGCGGTTTAGTCCTTCGGCCAAGAGCCGACGGTCGCCTACCCGCCTGCCGATTACTCCTTCCACCCCCAGGAGCTGACGTAGCGCTGCCCAACGTTAACTGAGGAGAGGGATTCGGGGTTTCCTGGTAGCCCAACAGCGCAAGTATGAGAACAACATTCCACGCGAGCATGTTGAGCGCCCTTAATCAGCCAAGTCAAACGACGGCACCACCGAGTCTTCTGAGGCACGGCTAGTCCAACTATCGCTCTCTCGTCTCAAAAGCAAAGGGCGGACCGAGGAGGTCCGCCCTGGGCCTTCATGAGGAATCGTTCCTATGCATGCGGAAGAAGTCTTCAACATATACCCTTTTTTGACCTACCCACTGACCTCAGGCAAGGTCGAAACGGTCAAGGTTCATCACTTTATTCCAGGCAGCCACAAAGTCTTGCACAAACCACTGCTGGGAGTCCGCGCAACCATATACTTCCGCGAGCGCTCGGAGCTGGGAGTTCGAACCGAAGATGAGATCGACTCGGGTGCCAGTCCACTTGAGCTCGCCGGTCGCACGGTCGCGGCCTTCGAACACGTCTTCGGCTTTAGAAACGGCTTTCCACGTCGTGCCCATATCGAGCAGTTTCACGAAGAAGTCGTTGCTCAGCGTCTCGGGCTTGGAGGTGAAGACGCCGTGCTTGGCACTACCGACGTTGGCTCCCAGCATGCGCATGCCGCCGACGAGAACCGTCATCTCGGGCGCGCTGAGCGTCAGGAGCTGCGCCTTGTCGATGAGCATGGCCTCGGCGGTGACCGTGTACTTGCCGTTCAGGTAGTTGCGGAATCCATCCGCGATCGGCTCTAGCACAGCCATGGCCTCAACATCGGTTTGTTCTTGCGAGGCGTCCATGCGGCCCGGTGAGAACGGAACCGTCACATCCTGACCGGTTTTCTTCGCAGCTTTCTCAACGCCTACGCAACCGGCCAGTACGATCAGGTCTGCGAGAGACACCTTCTTGCCGCCAGACTGCGCGCGGTTGAACTCGCTCTGGATACCCTCGAGGGTCTTCAGCACTTTCGCCAGTTGATCCGGCTGGTTGACCTCCCAGTCCTTCTGCGGCGCGAGGCGGATGCGCGCGCCGTTGGCGCCGCCACGCTTGTCGGAGCCGCGGAAGGTGGACGCCGACGCCCAGGCGGTCGAGACGAGCTGCGAGACCGACAGTCCCGAAGCCAGCACCTTGCTCTTGAGCGCGGCGACGTCCTTGTCATCGACCAATTTGTGGTCGACGGCCGGGATAGGATCCTGCCAGATGAGTTCTTCGGCAGGAACCTCAGGTCCGAGGTAACGTGCGCGCGGGCCCATGTCGCGGTGCGTCAGCTTGTACCAGGCGCGCGCGAAGGCATCGGCGAAGGCCTGCGGGTTGTCGAGGAACCTGCGCGAGATCTTCCCGAATTCCGGATCGAAACGCATCGTCAGGTCGGTGGTCAGCATGGTCGGCTTGTGCTTCTTCGACGGGTCGTGCGCGTCGGGGATGATCTCCGGCGCGTTCTTGGCCACCCATTGCTTGGCGCCGGCCGGCGACTTGGTCAGCTCCCATTCGTACTTGAACAGGTTCTCGAGGTAGTTGTTGCTCCACAGCGCCGGCGTCTTGGTCCAGGTCACTTCAATGCCGCTGGAAATCGTGTCGCTACCGTGCCCCGTGCCGTAGTCGCTCATCCAGCCCAGGCCCTGCGCTTCGAGCGGCGCGCCTTCCGGCTCGGGACCCTTGTGCGATTCGGGGGCGGCGCCATGGCACTTGCCGAAGGTATGGCCGCCGGCGATGAGGGCGACGGTCTCTTCGTCGTTCATCGCCATGCGGCCGAAGGTAGCACGGATGTCCTTGGCGGCGGCCATGCAGTCACCACTGGCGTCCGGGCCTTCGGGGTTGACGTAAATCAGGCCCATGTGGGTGGCGCCGAACGGCGCATCCAGGTTGCGGTCACCGCTGAAGCGCTTGTCCACGCCCAGCCACGCGATCTCGGCACCCCAGTTTACATCCTCGTCGGGCTCCCACACGTCCGGGCGGCCGGCGCCGAAGCCGAAGGTCCTGAAGCCCATCGACTCCAGCGCGACGTTGCCGGCCAGGATGATCAGGTCGGCCCAGGAGATCTTGCTGCCGTACTTCCGCTTGATCGGCCACAGCAGGCGCCGCGACTTGTCGATGTTGACGTTGTCGGGCCAGCTGTTGAGCGGGGCGAAGCGCTGCTGGCCCCGGCCGCCGCCACCGCGGCCGTCGGAGATTCGATAGGTCCCGGCGGCGTGCCAGGCCATGCGGATGAACTGCGGCCCGTAGTGGCCGAAGTCCGCCGGCCACCACTCCTGCGAGTTGGTCATCAGCTTGACCAGGTCCTTCTTCAGCGCTTTGTAGTCGAGGCTCTTGAATTCCTTTGCGTAGTCGAAGCCCTTGCCCATCGGGTCGGACTTCGCGGAATGCTGGTGCAGCAGTTCCAGCCGCAACTGGTTCGGCCACCAGTCGCGGTTCGTCCTGCCAACGCCAGCTGTGTGATGGAAAGGGCATTTGCTTTCATTCACGGTTCTCTCCTTTGTGCATTTTGTAACGATTGAGTGCCATATCTGACTGCAGCCGAACTCAGCTGTTGGGTTGAGATTAGATTAGGTTTATAGTCGTGTCTAACGATCATTTTTTATGTTTATCATCGTTTAATACGATTATGGGAGTAGCTAGTGAAGCGCTTGCCTTCCATGAAACAGCTCCAGTACTTGGTGGCGCTAGCTGATACTAAACACTTTGGCCGTGCGGCCGAGCGTTGCTACATCTCCCAGTCGACTCTGAGTGCCGGCATCCGTGATCTCGAGTCGGTGCTCGGAGCCGCAGTGGCTGAGCGCTCGAACCGACGCGTGCTCATGACGCCGATCGGAATGCAGATTGCCGAGAGAGCCAAGGCGCTATTGCGGGGAGCTGAAGAGATCATGGAGATGGCCACGGCCGGCCTGTGGGTGTCGAATTATTGATCATGCTGCGAGCGGGAGCTGGACCAACCCGCAGCAGTGCGTCTGCCATTGGAAATCATCGATCTTCGCACGCGGTGTTATGGATTCGCCAGCTACTTCGGCTGGTGTATCTCCACCAAGCGAAGCGTGAACACGTTTGCGGTTGTAGTACACCTTAAACTCGTTGAGTTTCGTCTCTAGATCAACCGTATTCCAGAATAGAACATGATCAAGAAATTCTCTGCGAATGGTTCCAATTAAACGCTCCACAAAAGGGTGGGACACGGGAACATTGGGGACTGCTTTGACTTCGTCAATCTCAAGGACGCGCAGGTTCGCCTGCCATCGGTGATACTCAAATAGTGGATCGTTGTCCGACCTCAAGTATCGAGGCGGCGTGATCCCGGCGGTCACTTTGTTGAACATCTGGCATAGGACCATACCGTTGGCATGGCCAGCGTGCACGGCAAAGCCAATAATGCGATGGGTGAACTGATCCATCACCACCATGACCCAATGGCTCTTTAAGTTGATCGACTCGCAGCGAAACAAATCCACGCTCCACAAACTGTCTTTCATATGCCCGAGGAAAGTTAACCAAGAAGGGCCATTCCCGCCAAATTCCGGGTGGTAATACTTGGCGGGAACACGCCGCACGACGTTTCTGTCAATTTCAATGCCGAAGGTTTTCGAGATGATTCGCGCGATGCGGGGATAGCCAAAGTGTGGATTCCGGCGTTTGAGTTCGACAATGGCGCGAATGAGTTCTTGCGACGGACCTTTGGGTCCGGGTTTTCCTCTGTGGTGTGGCGAGTAAAGGGCCCGATATTTTTGACGCACCAAATGGTGATGAAATCGCAACAGCGTCGATGGTCGAATACCCACGGCCGTTTTCACAATGCGGGTGGGCCGGAGAAATAGTGAAAAGAAGCCAAATAGAAATCGATCGGTCGGTGATAGATTCGGCGCGCGCTGCCGAGGGCGACAGACAACGAGCAGTTGCTGCTTGAGTAGGAAGTTCTCAGCGATGATGCCCTTAATACCGCCCGGGCCGAGCAGCTTGGCGACGGCCGTTAGAAGATGGATCAGAAGCAGCATGACGTTCTTCATGTGGTCGGCAGATTACCGGAATCGCCGCCGACAACAAGATTGCGTTAGCCATTGATTTAAGGTGAGAATTACGAATTAGACACCAACAGGTGTTTCGTTCGAGGACCGGCAGGACTTGTTGGGACATCGATCAGGACGGATTACCACGCACTATTCGGCGGCGGAGTTGGAGAACTTGATTTCCGCGTCGTTGTGCTCAAACAACAGGTCGTCGCAGAGACGTGAATTTTGTTTCTTTGACCAAAGAGTTATTGGCGCGCCCGGAGGGACTCGAACCCCCGACCACCTGGTTCGAAGCCAGAGCCGCCAATGTAAGTCATTGTTTTAATTGAGCCGAAGGACGGCGTTCGTTGCTACGAATGCAGGACAGTGCATAACAGCGCTGTACTGATGTCGGATAAATGTCGGATAACATTTTTCGCGAGTCGATGATACTCGATAGAATAAATCGCTGGACCACTAGACCCGGCTGATGCCCGCAAGATCGTCGGGGCGCAGCCGGTAGCGTATGACATTGCCCTCGTGCAGACTATGAAACTCTTGCCCGACATAGTCAACCACATGCTCGCGGTCCGCTTCGGGGATATCAGCATCGATCGCCATTTGCATGATTTTATCAGGCTGGAATGCTTTCCAGTTCAGCACGCTGCGCCGGACGGCTTCGCGCACAAAGTCGCGGTAGGCAAGTGCAGCCTTGTCCGGAGTTTCAACCTCGGCGCGAAGCGTCTTGTAGTTTTCGGCTGAAGGGAGGTAGGCGTCGACATATGCCTCCCGAAGCAGGGAAACGTTATTAAGCTCGTAGATCCCGATAAGGCCGTCGATATAATCGCTATCATCCATGGTAATGAACGACATTGGCGCGAGGTCAGCCTTGAGCAATGGAATGTTCGAGGCGATGCGCGAGGTTCTTTTGTTGATGTCATCGAAAGCCTGCAAATACGGAATGTGAACAAGGAGAAAGAACGACTGCTCAAACGGATCGGTAATGGCTGCGGCTTTGTGAATGAGTATGCCGAACTCCTCTTCGATCTCGAACTGGTCGCCAAGCGGTCTGTAGCTTGAATGGGTAATGCCAACGGGCATGCGGCGCAACTGCCCCGCCATGGCAGGATCGGAAAGAAGCCCGCCTGAGAGCAAGGCGTGAATGTTGAATATATCCGGGCGGCTGATCGTTAGGTCAGTGAGGTTATCGACGACGTACTGAATCGCCTCCTTGTGATTGAGAATCATCAGCGCTTCCTTGCGGTCCTTACCGGCCGCCTCCTGCCCGAATCGAATCAGCCGTTCGGTTTCTAGGATGTTGTACGTGTTTCCTTCCATTCGCGATGACGCCCACGAAAGGTCCACCAGGAGTCTTTCGAGGATGTGGCGCGCGTAGGTCCCCGCGGGAAGCGGCGGGATATCGGGCCGGCCGGTTTCCTGCAACCGTGCCCGGTCAGCTTCGCCGAGATAGAACGTTTTGCCGGGAACATAGCGGTCCAGAAATTCCTTGTTGTAGTTTGCGGGCCTACGGCGGTTGTAAGGTGTTTTGAGATGGGCGCGAACGACGGACGCGCCAGCCAGCGTATAGCCCGTGGCGCGGCCTTTACCCGAGACTTCGAGCCGGTTTTCATCGACAAGCCTCTTCAGGGTGCGCCAGACCGTTGTCTCGCTCACTTCCGGGGCGGCATGGCGGTGGATAGCGTTCCGGCCTGCGCCGGGATGGGCCGCGATATAGTCGAGAATGGCCTGGTCAGAGAGCGTCATGAAACGATTGTTTAAAGCTATGAAACGATTATATCGTTAGAATATAAAGAAAATTTGAAATCGTCAAGATATCGTTGCACATATTACGCAACGAAATACGGACGCCGTTTCGTTTTTTGCAGGTTGCAACGACTGGACCCACGAGCGGAACAATTAAGTTATTGCCAGCACAGCAAAATCCTAAACTACGACACAATCGTTTCATGTGAATTGAAACGTTCAATCATGTGCGTGGCTGTGGTGGTCCACCGATTTTTGTGGGGTAGTATATTTGAGAAGTATTGACGATTAGCCATTAGGGTGTAGTGGTCCAGCGAATTATAGGGCTGCATGTTTGAGTACTTGAACGGTCGGTAAGCTTAAAACTAAGCGGCGATAACCTAGTATCGAACCAGGTGGTTGGCCCAGAACTTGTAGATATTGCTCAGAGTATTTGTTCGGTTGAACAAGGAATGATAAGTAGTGCGTTTGGAGGGACTCTAGCCTCGCCCGCTTTGCTCGAAGCCTCGACCGCCAACAAAAGTCTTTGTATAAGGAGGGAGTTCGTTGCACCAAATGCAGGAAAGCGCAAAACAGTGCTGCACTGATGGCGAATAACTGTCGGATACTCATTTATCGTTCGTCTGAGCTGCTCAATCAAAAATAATCGCTGGACCACTTCAGCCGTTTCTAGTTATAGAATGCACAGGTAAACGAATCCGCAAGATTGGGATTGAATGTTGCCAAGCGGATGGCAAAAAACATGTCCCTATTAAGTACATATTGGAAACATGCGCTGTGGGTAACGTGCAATTCGACGGGTCGCTTTCGGTAGGCTCTCGAACAGTGGAGAACTTTGGGATCACCTTCGGCAGAGTTAGAATCGATTGCAACCCCGACGAGGATGGCAAACGGGGCGCAGTGGTCGATCGCACCTGGGATACTTGAATGACGTACGAGATTGACCAAACAAGAGCCCGTGGATAAGTAATGGCATCAAACAACGATCTGTTAAGTAAAGTTTCAGCGATGTCCATTTTGTTATTGTATTCAGGTTTCGCTTTTTCTACGGTTAAACCTGAAGCGTTTACGTGTTGGGATGACTTATCTCAATCTTCTATATGGATCGACACGGGAGGCATTATTCCAAGCGGTATTTCTATCGATGCGTTCCAAAATAATATTTGGTTTGCATACTATGAAGATCATAAGCATGAAATACACGTTTTGATTTGGGACGGTTCTCGTTGGAAAAAGCTACCGATTATTAAGGGCGGGATTACGGGGGCCTATAATCCGCAACTTGTTGTTGGCTCGGATGGATTCCCCATTATAAGCTGGGGGGCTTCTGGTAAGAATCAAAGCTTTATTTATGTTGCGACTTTGATAAATGGAAATTGGAAAATGTTGGGCGAGCCTTTGAGTGGAATAGCCGAGGCATTTACCCATTCAGGAAGTCAGGTCATAAAACTAGATAATACAAATAAACCTGTGGTTGTTTGGCATGAACGTCAGGCAGGCGGAAAGCACAAGAACTTATATGCTGCCCGATGGAATGGAAAAAGTTGGAAAATGCTAGGCGATTATATTGCTATTAACTCAACCATCTATGATTTGGCGCCAAGTTTATTTGTTGATGGTAATACGTACTATGTTAGTTGGAATGGTGGAGACAAAGAAGAATCTTATGTAGCGGTTGCAAAATGGGATGGTAAAGAGTGGAAGTCTATATCTGGTAATACGACTTCGCTAAACAATGGCAACTTAGTAATGTCATCGAATGTTATCGTGGATAGTACTAACAAAATTCTTGTGTCATGGATTGAACGGGGAGCAAATAAAAATCATTTTCTCGCACATTTAGAGAAAGGTAAATGGAGTACTATAAACCAACCCAAGATTTTAGTTTATGGAGATTACACAACATTTAAAAGTCTGTTAAATATAAACAAAGGTGGAGAAACCGTTCTTGCCTGGATTGCGGTTGATTCTGATGAAATCGCAAATATTTATTTAGAAAAGTATAGGAATAACGTTTGGACACCGATATTCACTAAATTTCAACTAAATGGAGGACTATCGCACGTGATTAACCTGACTTTTTCGATGACTTGGAAGAATAATTTCGTCATCGCTTGGCAGGAGTTGAATTATGAACGGAAATCTCGAATTAGAATTATCGAGACGAGAAAATGTAGTGGCAACGAGAAATCAAAACAAATTCCAGTGAATTCGGCTGAAAGATAAATTTCGTGTAGTGGTCCACCGATTTTTGTGGTTCGTGTATTTGAGCAGGTTTAGGGATTAGTGACGCAATTTGGTTCGTGTTGGCACGCGTAAGAGTCATTATATGAGATTGCGCCGTTCTGCAAATTCGGAGCAGGGTGTAGTGGTCCAGGGATTTTCGGGGTGGCGCTTTTGACTAGTTAAGTAGTCTGGAGGGTTAGAGTATTCTTGAGATTGCCTGGTACCGCACCAGGTGCTCGGGGTTGAGTCCAAAAAATTCCGGTGTGTCTGGGCACACTAGATGGAAAACACCGTTCTTTGGTTAAAATACGGTCACCAAGCGGAACGGCATTTTATACAGTGTTGCAGCCTTGTTAGTGAAAGATCTTGTGTCGAAAGAAAAGAAGATCAAATGGTAGGTAAACTGGGATTTAGCCAGGAGGTCGTCCGAATCGGTTTAATGTGTAATTACCATGACTTCTGGACAGCGCCCGTCTTATGGATCATGAAAAGCGTCACAAAAACCAGGTGCTCTAGCAACGAAATTAGGCGGCGAAAACAATACGTTATGTGGAATGGCGCGCCCGGAGGGACTCGAACCCCCGACCACCTGGTTCGAAGATTCGTCAATGAACTGTAACTAGTTGTTTTTGTTATAACCCCTGCGGGGGCGTT
>CAMYNX010000258.1 GCA_947259875.1 uncultured Gammaproteobacteria bacterium
CGGCCGCTTTCATGCCGCCTATTTATCTGTCCCGCATAACAGGCATACGATCGCCCACGACGGGGCAGCGGGTGGAAGGTTTTCTGTACGCTTTATCCGCCACCCCCAGTCAAATGTTGGCGCATCATCCTCGCTTCAGCTACAAGCGCATCATCAAGACCGCTCGGCTCGCAGAAAAACAAGGGGCAGGGATTATTGGTTTGGGCGCCTTCACCAGTATCGTCGGCGACGCGGGGATTACGATAGCTCGTGAGTCGCCTATTGCCGTGACTAGCGGCAATAGTTTAACCGCTGCGGCAGCGGTTGAAGCAGCAAAGAAAGGCGCGCAGATGATGGGCATAGCGCCGCTTGGCCAATGTCGGGTGATGGTCCTGGGAGCAACCGGTTCGATTGGCTCGGCCTGTGCTCGATTGCTG
The DNA here is from genome assembly GCA_947259875.1 of uncultured Gammaproteobacteria bacterium. Classification (GTDB taxonomy): domain Bacteria; phylum Pseudomonadota; class Gammaproteobacteria; order Arenicellales; family JAANXG01; genus CALZGZ01. Next base: position 417 of record CAMYNX010000258.1, read on the forward strand.
GTGGAGCAGGCAAGGTCAGTCGTATTGATTTCGCGCAGTAATGACAAACTTTCGTCCTTGAAACAACGCATCAATGCACGAAATCCGACAGTCGAGGTTATCGCCTCAACCAACGCGACCGACCACCTGGCCGAGTGCGACATAATCATCTGCGCCACCTCTGCATTCGGGCAAAGGGTGCTCGACGTGTCACACTGCAAGCCGGGCGCGGTAATTTGCGATGTGGCGCGCCCACATGACATTAGTCATGAAGAAGCGGCCTCGCGCCCCGATGTCTTCGTGATCGACAGTGGCGAAATAAAGATGCCTGGCGATGTCGACATGGGCTATGACATCGGTTTGGCGCCGGGAATCGCGTTTGCCTGTATGGCGGAAACGGCATTATTGACTTTAGAAGGTCGGTTTGAGAGCTTCACTCTCGGGCGTGATCTCGATACAAACAAAATAAATGAAATTCTGCAATTATTCACGAAACACCAATTTGAATTGGCGCCTTTGCGATCATTTGGCCAACCGATAACTGATACGGAAATCGCTCAAAAGCGGGCGCAGGCCGATGCTTTGCGAAAGGAACTTAGTTGACTCAATTGGCGAACAAAAAGGTGCTCATCACCGGTGCAGCGAGCGGGATTGGACGGCTCATGGCCGAGAAAATCGCAGAACTTGGTGGGGTGTTGGTATTGTGGGACATCGACGGCGATTGCTTATTAAGGGTCTGCTCTGAGCTACAACAGAAGGGATGTCGCACGCACGCTTATACCTGTGATCTCGCCAATAAAGATGATATTAAACGTTGTGCCGAGGCAGTACTATCAGACTTGGGAGCTATTGACGTTTTGATCAATAACGCCGGTGTTGTTGCGGGCAAGGCGCTTCTGGACAACACTGATGACGAGATCGAGCTGATGTTTAATGTCAATGTGCTCGCCATGATACATATAGTGCGCGCTTTTCTTCCCGCCATGCTTAAACAGCAACAAGGGCATATTGTTTCTATCTCTTCGGCGGTCGCCCTATGCGGCGTGCCTAAATTGGTCGTCTATTCTGCAACCAAGAGTGCGGTCGCAGCCTTAGATGAATCTCTACGTTTAGAACTCAAACGGCACGGGCATAGGGTCAAAACAACTGTCGTTTTTCCTTTTTACATCAGCACCGGTATGTTTGCGGGTGTTAAATCCAGATTTCCCATGTTACTGCCTATTCTCAAGCCGGAAAAAGTGGCAGGGCGTATTGTCAGCGCAATACTGCATAACCGGCGCCGCGTCATTATGCCGTGGTTTGTGTATCTGGCAGTATGGGCCAAAATATTGCCAATCCCAATATTTGATGCCCTAACAGAATTTTTTGGTATTAGTCGAAGTATGGATGAGTTCAAAGGCCGTGAACGAAAGTGAGCAGTGCGGTGGATTCCCGTGTCTGTTGTCGTGCCAACGGTTCAAAATAACGTCCTGGCTTCCGATTTCACAACTTCAAGGAATTCGCCATGAAAGCTACCGCCGAATTACAGATTATCCCCCTTGGCAGCGGGGTCTCCGTCAGACAAGAGGTCACCCGGGTTGTGGAGATACTCAAGCAACATGAATTCATTGTCGAGCCCCATGCCTCGGGCACTAACATAGAAGGGGAACTGAGGGAGATACTCGCCGCTGTCGAGAAGATTCACACTACGCTGCACAGAGAAGGCTGTGTACGATTGGTAAGTTATCTGAAGTTGGAAACCCGTACCGATAAGACGCCGACCCTGGCTGGCAAGCGGCTTTAAGCGCAGCGAAGGATGACATAAATGGAGGACAAGCAAGTTCCACCACAGCATTCGGTGAAGAAGGAACCCAAGTTCTGTCGCTGCCGGCAATGTTACGAGCATTTCTACGCCGACACCATGGACGCGGCAAGGCAGGCGTGTGAGGAACATGTCGCTGTACAACACCCGGACTGGGGTGAGGCCGTCTGTTTTTGCCCCGACTAGGCCAATGCATAAGCTATGTCAGCGGCGAGGCAGGCGACACTTCTTTAAACACCTTCATATATCCAACTGTCGCTGCGCTGTTTCCTGCTCGACCTTCTGTTGGTAATATCTTTAACCTGTACTTCGGGGTCCACACAATGTGATACTGACACAGGTAAAACGCGTGGGATGCTGATTCGTATCGGCTCATGCTTTTTACTCCTTTCAATTGTTGGCACAAAAGAAGGTTGTATTTAGCACGGCCCCTCTACGGGCAGAACCCCGGCTGAACGATCGCCACCTCCATAGGATGTTGTTTAAGGCTCACAACAAAAACGGCGGCCCGAAGGCCGCCGCAGGGAGTGGATGAGAATCTTTTCTTGTCTTCTTTATCCTCTTCTCCTGGGCGGATGCTCAGTCCGTGACCACTTGTTGTACTACTTTGGTGGCGGTGGCACCAGACATGAGACGCTGCTGGAGTTTCCTGCTGTGTCAGTTGCAGTCACTATAGCGTCCCCGGTCAAAGTGATGTGCGCGACCACCACACCAGCCATGGATTTAGATACCGCCATTGCACCAGGTGCTTCTGTGATTTTCACAGTATCGCCGGCACTGAAGGGTCCGAAAGGTCCAGAACCATTGGCGTCTGTCACAAAGATCTGTGGCGCGGGATCGTTGTCGTCGATCGCGAATAGTTTATAAAACCCATCTTCGTTCTGCCCCGGTGACATCTGCCCTGCCTTCGGCACATTCTTGCCACTAGGATTCGTGCCCTCCACACAGTCGACTTCGGGAGGTGCATCTTCGTCACGGATCAATGAAATAACGCTGCCATCAGGACCGGCAGGTGACACATAAGCACCGATACCGAAAGCCGCGTTGAATCCTCCCACGTCGATAATCCCTGCATTGATTACCACCTCAGTCGGTGTAAAGATACCGGCATTATACGATCCAAAAATGGAGTGGAAACTGCCGTCGCCGATGTTTGCCGCAAACGAACTGATCGAGTCGACTCCGAACCGGGCGTCACTTACATTCGCATAAATGGGATGAGTAGCAAAGGCGGGCAAGATGTCGGTATAGCCACCGTCGGCTGCATTGCCGCCGGTCTGGTCCAGATCCGTAATGCCCCACGCAGGTGGGAGATTAAGCTCGGGATTGTTCCAGCCTTGGCCTCCAACCGTGAAAAAGCGCGCCGAGTCATTAAATATCAGCAGACCGGTGCGGGTGCCACCACCCGCCCACAGGGCCGCGTTGCGCACAAGTTCATCTGCCCCGAACGGCTCCACGCCTGGGCCGGGGGCCCCCAAACCGAAGAAGGCGCCACCTGGCGGAATTATGATCTTAAAGCGAGCCGCATCATGGCTGTTAAGTACAACACGCCCGCCGTTGTTAACCCCGATGAGGCTGTGCCACGTTGTACCCAGCCCAAGGCCTGACCCACAGTCGATTCGCGAGGGATTGTTATTTATCGCAATAAGATCATAGGTAGCGAGCTGAGCTGCAGTCAGCGCCCGGAAAGCGGCTGGCGTGACCTCGGTTACGTTAAACTGCCCACCCAGATCGACTTGTTGCAGGGACATGCCCATGGTGTTGTCGGGACCAAACGATGTAAATAAATTTGGCGATACAAAGGGCGTACAGTCTACCGTGATGACATTGATCTGTGCCTGGGCAGGTGCGCTAATTGCGAAGACCGCTGGTAAAAAGAGTAAGATTGTCCGTGACGTTCGTAATAGCTTTTTAAGCCAAGATCCCATTTTCTTCTCCTTTTTTATTCAGTGATGATGCTTCCATTTTTATTGATATCAGTTTCACACGTCCTAGCAATAATTAACCGCACAGCCGACTACGACGCTTCTATAACACTAGCAGTTCATTAAGGGTGGTCAAGAAAAAGTTTTTGTTACGCATCTGGACTAGAAAAACCTCTAGTCACTGTTACACAATTAATACAAGTCAGTGAAACATCGCTGTCATTCATCGAAACAAATTATTAATCAGATCGTCATCTGTCAACATTATCATCATGTTGGCATAATAAATTACTTGCAAGATATTATGCAGCGCGGATTCAACTCCTAAGTGCAACTCTACCTATCGGTAAGAGGGTAAGCTGCGGTAGCATCGTGGCTTTTCTCACCGACCAAAGTAAGAGGAGCACA
>CAMYNX010000259.1 GCA_947259875.1 uncultured Gammaproteobacteria bacterium
TGGCTTCGGCGACCGCCGCAAGGCAATGTTGCAGGACGTCGCGATCCTTACCGGCGGTAATGTGATCAGCGAAGAGGTCGGCATGAGCTTGGAGGCCGCCAGCCTTGACGACCTTGGTCATGCCAAGCGCGTTCAAATAACCAAGGAAAATTCCACCATCATCGATGGCGCCGGCAAGACCGCGGACATCGAGGCGCGTGTCAATCAAATTCGCGCCCAGATCGAAGAAGCAACTTCAGATTACGACAAGGAGAAGATGCAAGAGCGGGTCGCCAAGCTCGCCGGTGGTGTGGCGGTAACCAAAGTCGGTGCCGCAACTGAAGTGGAAATGAAGGAGAAAAAGGCCCGCGTCGAGGACGCCCTGCATGCTACTCGTGCAGCAGTGGAGGAGGGTGTGGTGCCGGGCGGCGGTGTGGCACTGGTTCGCTGCATCGGGGGTGTAGGAAAAGTTAAGGGCGAAAATCCCGACCAAGACACCGGGGTTCGGATTGTGTTGCGCGCGCTGGAAGAACCACTGCGTCTGATCGTCACCAATGCCGGCGAAGACGGTTCGGTTGTTCTCAACAAGGTCCGTGAGAGTAAAGGCAACTACGGTTACAACGCGGCCACGGAAGAGTACGGTGACATGATGGAAATGGGTATCCTGGATCCGACCAAGGTAACCCGCATCGCATTACAGAACGCGGCCTCCATCGCCGGCTTGATGATCACCACCGAAGCCATGGTGGCAGAAATCCCGGAAGAGAAACCGGAACCGCCAATGGGTGGCGGCATGGGTGATATGGGTGGCATGGGCGGCATGATGTAATCTGCCTTGCTCCCATTGTAACGATCAAAAGCCCCGCTCCTCGAGCGGGGCTTTTTTGTATGCTGCTGCTGGCTGCACGACTGGCGTTTTCAAGTCCAACTATTGGATACTGCATGGGGGCCAGAGATGACGGTTTGGTGCTGGCGGTGCCAGCTTTGGCCACCCGCCGGTCAGCGTGCCGAGATCCTACGTTGGACGTCTGGCGTTGGTGTCAAAGTGTGGTTGTGGTAGGTTTGCTCCTCTTGGATACGAAAAACTGCTGTCCGGCTTGGTGGCCGGATAATCAATATCCCTTGGAGGTGTACACAATGAAGACGTTAAAATCGCTCGCAGCGAGCGCTGTATTACTGACGCTGTCAATGGGTGTGGTGCAGGCAAGCACCCTCGATACGGTCAAACAACGGGGTCACGTCCAGTGCGGCGTCAATACCGGCTTGCCCGGTTTTTCGTTTCCGGATGACCGGGGGAAATGGAGCGGCCTGGACGTTGACGTGTGTCGCGCCATCGCGGCCGCCGTATTTGGCGACGCGGGCAAAGTCAAGTTCACCCCGTTGACCGCCAAGGAACGGTTCACCGCGCTGCAGTCCGGTGAAATCGACGTATTGTCGCGCAACACCACCTGGACAACGACGCGGGACACCTCATTGGGACTGAATTTCGCCGGCGTAGACTATTATGATGGTCAGGGTTTTATGGTGAAAAAAAGCCTGGGCGTAAACAGTGCCAAAGACCTCGGCGGCGCCAGTGTTTGCATCCAGGCCGGCACCACCACCGAGCTCAATCTCGCCGATTACTTTCGTTCCAACAACATGAAATACACGCCCATCACCTACGATAAAGCGGCCGAGACTGTTGCTGGTTTCGACGCTGGCCGATGTGACGTGTTGACCTCTGATCAGTCCCAGCTCTATGCGTTACGTATCCAGTTGAAAGACCCCGGCGGCGCCATTGTGCTACCGGAGGTCATTTCGAAAGAACCACTCGGACCGGTGGTCCGTCAAGGTGACGATCAGTGGTTCAACGTCGTCAAATGGAGCCTGTTCGCGATGCTGGAAGCCGAGGAGATGGGGGTGAACTCAAACAATGTCGACGACATGAAGGCAAACAGCAAAAACCCCGGCGTGCGCCGTTTGCTCGGACTCGAAGGAATCGGAGGTAAGGGTCTGGGATTGCCCAACGAGTGGGCCTACAACATTGTCAAAATGGTCGGCAACTACGCTGAGGCGTTTGATCGCAACGTCGGCATGGGCAGTAAGCTCAACATCGCGCGCGGTCTGAATGCGCTGTGGAAAGACGGCGGTCTGCAATACGCGCCCCCATTTCGATAATCGCTGACCCATGCACCTGCGCGCCATGCGCGCAGGTGCATGCTTGCAAATACAAATCCGGCGGATAGATGACCGACAAGAAGATAACCGCCGCCGCGCCGACCCCCGCTAAAACAGCCATCTGGAACAACCCGACGTTCCGCTCGGTGGCGTTTCAAGCCATCGTATTGATATCGGTGGTCGCGTTTTTTGTGTATATCGCCAATAACACGCTGACCAATATGGCGCAGCGGGGCATTTCCACTGGTCTTGGGTTTCTGGACTTGCAGGCTGGGTTCGGCATCCTGATGTCATTAATCGAGTACGATGAAACCCACACCTACGGGCGCACGTTCTTCGTTGGCTTGCTCAATACGCTCCTGGTTTCGTCTCTTGGCATCTTGTTCGCCACCCTGCTGGGTTTCGTCATCGGTATCGCGCGGCTGTCGAGGAACTGGTTGGTTGCCCGGATCGCAGCCGCCTATATCGAGATTTTCCGCAACATCCCGTTACTGCTGCAGATCCTGTTCTGGTACTTCGCGGTGCTCAGCACGTTACCGTCGCCGCGTCAGAGTCTGTCTGTAATGGATCTATTTTTCCTCAATGTGCGCGGCTTGTACTTACCGGCACCGCAACCCGAGCCGGCCTTCACCGCCGTGAGTGTGGTCTTTGTGCTCGGCATCATAGCAAGCTTTTTCGTAGCAAGATGGGCGCACAAAAGACAAGACCTTACCGGTCAACAATTTCCAGTATTGCTCACCGCCCTCGGCCTCATCATTGGCCTGCCGCTACTCGCGTTCGCAGTGACCGGCTTTCCGTTGACCTGGGACATGCCGAAACTTGAGGGTTTCAATTTCCGCGGTGGACTGTCGGTGATTCCTGAGCTCGTCGCCTTGCTGCTTGCGCTATCAATTTACACCGCGGCGTTTATTGCCGAAATCGTGCGTGCAGGAATTCTCGCTGTCAGCCACGGACAAACTGAGGCCGCTTTTGCGCTGGGACTGCGTCCCGCGCCGACATTGCGGTTAGTAGTCATTCCCCAGGCGTTTCGCGTCATCATACCGCCGTTGACCAGCCAATATCTGAACCTCACCAAGAACTCGTCCTTGGCGACCGCGGTAGGCTATCCCGATCTGGTGGCGGTGTGGGCCGGCACCACCCTGAACCAGACCGGTCAGGCGGTAGAAATCATCCTCATGACGATGGCGGTGTATCTGACCATCAGCCTGCTGATTTCGATGTTCATGAACTGGTACAACAAAAAAACCGCGCTCGTGGAGCGCTGATCCCATGGCCCAGTCGACGCTGAGCGATACGTTTGAACGGATGCCGGATATGCCCCCACCGGTGCTGACCGTCGGGGTGCTCGGCTGGCTGCGCACCAATCTGTTTGCATCGGGCGCGAACACGGCGTTGACGCTGTTTGCGGTCTATTTGCTCTATCTTGCGATACCGCCGATGATCAATTGGGCGTTCATTGCTGCGGATTGGGTCGGGGCGGGCCGCGAGGATTGCACCAGCGGCGGCGCTTGCTGGGTGTTCGTCCTCGCGCGGCTTAATCAGTTTATCTACGGCTTCTATCCCGATGCCCAGCAATGGCGCGTGAACCTGGCTTTCGGCCTATTGATTGCACTGTTCGTGCCGCTGTTCGTAAAGAGTTTTACCAAAAAGACCTGGGTCGGTTCCTTTCTGTTGTTCGGTTATCCGATCATCGCGTTCGTATTGTTCTACGGCGGCGTACTGGGCTTGCCGTTAATCTCTACTGACCAGTGGGGCGGATTAATGTTGACGCTGATCATCTCTGCGGTGGGGATGGTCGCGTCTTTGCCGCTCGGTGTTCTGTTGGCGCTGGGTCGCCGCTCGGAGATGCCCATCGTCCGTGCTTTCAGTGTGGCCTTCATCGAACTTTGGCGGGGCGTACCGCTAATCACTGTGTTGTTCATGTCCTCGGTCATGCTGCCGCTGTTCTTACCGGATGGCGTAACCTTCGATAAATTATTGCGTGCGCTGATCGGGATCACTCTGTTCGAGTCCGCGTATATGGCGGAAGTTGTCCGCGGTGGGCTGCAGGCAATCCCGACCGGACAATATGAGGCGGCCAAAGCGCTGGGCCTGAACTTCTGGAAAAGTATGTCGCTGATCATCCTGCCACAGGCGCTTAAGCTGGTTATTCCGGGAATCGTGAATACCTTAATCGCGCTGTTTAAAGACACGACCTTGGTTATTATCATTGGGCTTTTCGATATTCTTGGAGCGGTAGAGGCTGCCATCAAAGACCCCAGTTGGCTGGGATATGCCGTGGAGGGTTACGTATTCGCGGCGTTCATATTCTGGATTTTCTGCTACGGTATGTCGCGCTACAGTCAGGGGCTGGAACGTAAGTTGAGCACCGGCCACAATCGCTGACATGGT
>CAMYNX010000260.1 GCA_947259875.1 uncultured Gammaproteobacteria bacterium
CGTTGTCGCGTCGTCGCGGGCCGAGCTCCTGGATCTCGTCGACAAGCATCATGATCGCAGCGCATTCGACCGGGCGAAGACCCTGGCGTGGACCCAGGCTCAGGTCCAGCTTCGCCATCTCGGCGTCGATGCGGGGGAGGCGGCGGATTTTCAGCGTCTGGCTGCACCGATCCTGTACGCTGACCCGCGCTTCAGAGTACCCTCAGAGGCGATCATCCGCGGGGCGGGTTCCCAGTCAGGTTTGTGGCCGCACGCCATTTCCGGCGACTTGCCGATTGTTCTCCTGCGCATCGACGATATCACGGACATCGCTCAGGTTCGCCAGCTGTTGCGCGCTCACGAATATTGGCGCATGAAACGACTCGACGTCGACCTCGTCATCGTCAACGAGCGGGCATCCTCCTACACGCAAGATCTTCAGAATGAAATCGAGGCCGCGGTGCGGAGCAGTCAAGCGCGGCCGCGTTTCGGCGAAGACCTAGCGCAAGGTTCGATCTACGCGCTTCGTGCCGACCTGATGAGCGGCGATGCCCGAGCCTTGCTTCAATCAGCCGCCCGTGTCGTGTTGATCGCCCGCCGCGGGCCCATCGCCGATCAACTCGCCCGTGTGCCACAATCACCAATCCGGCCGTCGCCGGTCCGCCGTCAGCAGCCTCCGATGCCAACGCAGCCACCGGCGCCGGCGCGTGCGCTACCGGAGCTTGAGTTTTTCAATGACCTTGGCGGGTTCGACAAGGATGGCCGGGAGTATGTGACCATCCTCGATGGCGACCATACGACGCCGGCGCCGTGGATCAACGTGATTGCCAATCCCGGCTTCGGCTTCCAGGTGGCGGCGGAGGGGAGCGGTTACACCTGGTCCGGAAACAGTCGCGAGAATCAGCTCACGCCGTGGTCGAACGATCCGGTCGGAGACCCGACAGGCGAGACGATCTACGTTCGCGATGAAGATACCTTCGATCTCTGGAGTGCAACGGCGCAGCCGATCCGGGACGGTGGAATCTACATTGCTCGCCACGGTTATGGCTACAGCCGCTTCGAACACGAGGCAAACGGCATTGAACTCGAATTACTGCAATATGTGCCGCTTGCCGATCCGATTAAGATTTCACGCCTGATCCTTCGAAACGTGTCCGGAAGGACCCGCCGGCTATCGGTCACGGCTTATGCGGAGTGGGTGCTTGGCACGTCCCGTGGTGCTTCGGGTCCGTATATCGCGACGGAGATCGAAGGGATCACCGGTGCGATGTTGGCCCGCAACCCCTGGAGCATCGGGTTCTCCGGCCGTGTAGCCTTTGCAGATCTCGGCGGCCGACAGACGGCCTGGACGGCCGATCGCACGGAGTTTCTCGGCCGCAACGGCGGACCCGCGCTGCCTGCAGCGCTCATCGGAGAAGCTCCTCTTTCCGGGAAAAGCGGTGCCGGACTCGACCCTTGCGCGGCTTTGCAGAGGGTGGTGGAGATCGATGCGGGCAAGAGCATTGAAGTCGTCTCGTTCCTCGGACAGTGCGGGTCCGACGAAGAGGCCCGGGTGCTGATCGGCCGTTATCGCGAGAGCGATCTCGACGCTGTTCTCGCGGAGGTGTCAGACCACTGGGATGCGGTGCTCGGGACGGTCCAGGTTAGGACCCCAGACCGGGCGATGGACATCATGCTGAATGGTTGGCTGCTGTATCAAGCGGCGCCTACGGCTTCCGCGATCAGCTTCAGGATGGAATGGCCTTGACATTCGCTAAGCCGGACGAGATGCGGCGCCATATCCTGCTCGCCGCCGCCCGCCAGTTTGTCGAGGGCGACGTTCAGCATTGGTGGCAGCCTCATTCCGGGCAGGGGGCGCGAACGCGAATCTCAGACGACCCTGTCTGGCTCGCCTTCGCGACCGCTACGTACATTGCCTGTACTGATGACGCGGCGATTCTGGATGAGACTGTGCCATTTCTCGAAGGTCCTACTTTGAGTCCCGGCGAGTACGACACCTTCTTCCAACCGATGGTCGCGGGCGAATCGGCCTCATTGTTTGAACACTGTGCCCGCTGCCTCGATCGTTGCCCCGAACTCACCGGTGAGCACGGCTTGCCGCTCATCGGCACCGGTGACTGGAACGACGGCATGAACCGCGTCGGCGAGGGCGGCCGGGGTGAAAGCGTGTGGCTCGGCTGGCTGATACTCCGAACCATCGAACTGTTTGCGCCGCTGACGAAAGACCGCGACGCGGACCGCGCCCAGCGCTGGTGCGCTCATGCGGCCTCGGTGCGGGAGGCGCTCGAACGGGAGGCCTGGGATGGCGAATGGTACCGTCGTGCCACCTTTGATGACGGAACTTGGCTCGGCTCGAAGAACAGTGAGGAATGCCAAATCGATTCGATCGCTCAGTCCTGGGCAGTGTTGTCGGGTGCCGCCGACCCCGCGCGTGCCGCTGAGGCGATGGCGTCCCTGGAGAGGCACCTGATCCGCCGTGAAGAAGGACTGGCCCTGCTGTTTTCGCCGCCCTTCGATAAGACGCCTCGCGATCCCGGCTACATCAAAGGCTATCCGCCAGGCCTGCGGGAAAATGGCGGGCAATACAGTCACGCCGCCATGTGGGCAATCCTCGCTTTTACGAAGCTGGGTGCGGGCGAGAAGGCCGGCGAACTGTTCGCTCTGCTCAACCCGATCAACCATGCGCGCACGCCCGAGGAGGTCGAACGCTACAAGGTCGAGCCCTACGTTGTCGCTGCTGACGTCTACTCTGTCTCGCCGCATGCCGGGCGCGGAGGATGGACCTGGTACACAGGCTCAGCCGGGTGGATGTATCGTGCCGGTGTCGAGGGCATTCTGGGCATCCGCCGTGAGGGAGCTTTCCTTGTCATCGATCCCTGCATTCCAGCCGCATGGCCGGGATTTGAGGCCACAGTGAAAGTGGAATCGACCTGCTACGGTATCTGCGTGGAAAATCTACCGCATAGCCGTCGCGACGACTTGCACGCGGTCCTCGATGGCTCGCGTATCCAATTTACCGAAGGGTACGTCCGCGTCCCTCTGGACGGCGGGACACACCGCCTGTTGATCGGTGTTGAGTATGAATACATGAGCGCTTAGCGTTTAGTCGGCGTTAGCAAAATGTCGGCGCACCAGGCACCGTTCAGCCCGAGAACCTCGTCAAGTTCCAAGTCACGCGTACCCAAATCGAGCCGTGCCGAGTGACGCTGAGCCGCATCCATGGCGGGTCACCCTGCATCGGATTCCGCTCGGAGACACGCATCACGATCGCTACGCCGCGGGTGCCCGGTGCGTGCGCGCAGCGGCGAGGAAGTAGCCCTCGCCCAGGAAACGCCGCCCGAACAAAGACGCTACTATCGCGTCGCGCATCACCGGCATGTGGTGCGGCGCGTCGTGGAAGCCGAGCGGAACACCCTCCACCAGCAGCGCGGTGCCGACCTTAACCTGGTGGGGGCGGGCGGTGCAGGTGCTTGGGCGTGAAGGCTCGGTATACGGTCGTGTCGGGCAGCGCAGAGCGTTCGATTTCAATCACCGCCACGTCGATCTCTCCGCTAGTGTCGAGGCCCTGGCGCCAGATGCTCTTGCCGTCGCGGTACAGCGGAATCGAGAATCCGGTAGATTCGGCCAGTTTTTTCGGGTCCGCGTGGAATTCGATCTCGCTGCGCGGTTGAGCTGCGATCCTGAACGTTCACACTCGCGGCGGACGAAAAAACGTGTACAAATAAACTGATATTGGTTCGCTAAGCGATTGAAAGGATTACATTAGAAATGGTGGAGCGGAGGAGGCTCGAACTCCCGACCTTCGCATTGCGAATCCAATATTGATTTTATAGCTTATTAATTATCAACGAGTGACGTACGCCAATCCCACGCAAACGTGACTGAAAGGGATTCAGATGGACCGGTCGTGACCGGAGTACGTCACATTTTGGTCACACTACACATAATGTGTCGACTCGGGGTGATTCGGTCGACGAATGTAGTCGATCACTCGCTAACGACACCCGGCGGTCATGGTTTCACGACCTTCAGCGGAAAGTGCCTTTGTATCGGTTCAAAATCCTTGTCGTTATGTAAAAGTTGGCAATGATGCGCCAGTACGGTGGCGGCGATGATGCAACCGTTTGATTTGCGGATGGTGATCCCTTTTTTGCGTAGCTTACGGTAGGTGTCCGCCGCCTTGATCAATACCACGTCCGTGATCGATAACAACACCAGTGGAGCGACGTACCGCCGAACGCGTTCGGTAAGTTGTATCATCGGCGATGCCCTGGAGAATCTCTGTGAGTATGATCCCGCAGAGCGCAAGATCTTCGTTATCGAGGATGAGTTCTTCTAGTCTAGTGACATGGGGCAAAACACGGCCTGCGAAGAAATCGATCCAGACACTGATGTTGACGAGTATCACTAACTCGAACGTCCCGCCCGCATCTCGGCCAAGTCGCCCTCCCACGTCACATTCTCTTTCAACTCCAAGAGCCTCTTTTGCTGTTTGTGGCGTAGCAGTTCGCGCAAGGCAAAGTGGACCAGTTCGCGCCGTGTCTTAAGACCGGTTGCCTTGAGACCGGCCTCAACCAACTTCCGGTCCAGCACAATGTTTGTGCGTATGGTATCGTCTTTCATTGCGCCTGTTCTTGTTTGCGGTTTGTTACAGAAGGCGTGATCGATAGCAAGATAAATGGTTCGGTCGAACAAAGAATACACGTACTATTCATAATAATGTGTACTTTAGGACGTTATCATTCTGACCCCACGTAACCCCAATCGTAGGGAAATACTGGCTCGCAGCGCCGATCTTCGCCGTTCTAAATCGCTGCAATGCCCAGCGGCAGATACAGCGGACACCAGCCTGCAAGGGCGATGATCAAGGAGATGGCGCCGATTCTAGAGCCGTCGCGGAGACCACCACGCTAGTGAACCGATCTTGGCAACCGAACTGGATCGCTGCGCAAATCCTTAGAAAGGGAGCATTGCGCAGCCCGGTAAGTCGCCACCCTCGCCGATCCAGGAGCGAAGAGCGTTCGACAATCCTCAACATACTTTATCTGCGCGGTACATTCTCATATTCTTAAGGTGATGGAACGATTTAAAAACATATTGCTCGTCCTGAATCCGGAATCCGAAGAACTGGTCGCTCTGGCGCGGGCGGTCACGCTGGCACGGCAGAATCAAGCTAGCCTGCATGCAGGTGTCGTCCTCGAGCATCTTCCCCTCGAAGATCTGCCGTTGGGAACGCGTACTATCTTGGGAATGTTGGATCGCGATAGATTGCGGGAAATGATCGAGCAACGACAGCGTAGACTGCTGCGAAAGCGACTCTCGGCGCTCGCGACCGAAGATATCAATCTGAGCACATCGGTAGATTGGAGCCGCACGCCTTTTTTGACCATTATCCAGCGAGTGCTTCGCCAGGGCCATGATTTGATGATCAAGACGGCGGAGCATGTGACCGGTCCCAAAGCGGTTCTGTTCCATCCAACAGATCGCAATTTGATGCGTAAGTGTCCTTGCCCGGTTTGGATGATCAGACCAGAACAGCATCACACCTACAAACGCATCCTCGCTGCGGTGGATTCGTTCCCCGATGACGAGATCAATGCCGACCTGAATCGACATATCCTCGACCTTGCAAGCTCCCTGGCGGTTCGTGACGATGCCGAGCTTCACGTAGCTCACGCGTACCACGTGCGCAGCAAGCTGTTGCTACAAACCGACGTCAACATCGATGAGTATAGGAACGCGGTTGTTGCTCTGCATCGGGAGCGACTGGAAGCGCTATTGGAAGCACACCCCGTGCCCAGCCAACGTGTTCATATGGAGGAGGGTTTCCCCGGTGAGATCATTCCCGCAGTAGCGCGGCGCGAACGGATCGATTTGATCGTAATGGGTACTCTGGCGCGCGTCGGGATACCCGGGCTGTTTATCGGCAACACCGCCGAGCGAACGCTCGATCACGTGGATTGCGATATCTTGGCCGTCAAACCAAAGGGATTTGTTACGCCGGTGCGGTTGCCGGACCAGGACTGAATCAATTACGGGTGGCGGTGCGGTCGAGGTCTACCGCTCTATCTCCAATCTTGGCGCACGACCGTAGCGGGCTCACCACCCGACCGCCCCTTCTCGTCGTCGATCTGTGGCTTAGCTTACCGC
>CAMYNX010000261.1 GCA_947259875.1 uncultured Gammaproteobacteria bacterium
ATCGAGGCAGCCCGTCGGATGATAGAGGTTCATCCGAATTACGCGGACGGTTATGGAATGCTTGCTTTTGCTTTGTGTTTTGGGGGATACCTTCCGGAAGCACTTGAAGTTATTAGGGAGGCAAAGAAGATAGATCCGCAGGTTACCTACCTGGATTTGGCACTTGAGGCCCGCGCACTGTTTTTATTGAAACGTTACGACGAGGCAGTCGGCATAATCGAAGACAGCGTATCGCGAAATCCCGCTTACGATCGGACACAGCTACTACTTGCTGCGATTTATGCGCAGGTGGGTAAATTAGAGGACGCCTCTTGGGCGGTCGATGAGGCAATGCTGATTAAACCAATAATTTCTTTGGAATACGAGCGGCGCGAGGCGTACTACAAAAGAGCACAGGACTTGGAGCATTATATTGGAGCCTTACGCAAAGCGGGCGTCCCTGATTCGTAGGTCAACTCATTGTAAGCTATTCAATGACGGTCCTAATCGAAAAAGCGGACATCCGCGAGCCTAGCGTACAACTTCCGTTTAGGGTCGATTGCCGCCTGTTACCGGAAGCTAATATAGGCAATGTTTGATCGCCAATCGAGGGGCTGCCGTAGTAGGTGAACAACGTGTGGGATCTAGTGAGGCGAAACGGTATACTCCGTTCTGGTGTCCCAGGCCCCATTGCGTGAACCGGTGCGACGCGGACTCAACTTGATATCGATTACGCCAGATTTACACCTACGCCAAACCTGCGCCAAGGCCAAATAACTAATTGAAAAAAAATGCGGAACGAGTCCGGCCCCGGTCACCAATAACAACTAGGATAATGTCATTGGCAATCCGCCATAGCCATTCTAATCAGGGGAGAGAATTTCATGTTTGCGGCGTGGCTGTTGATGTTGACATTGATATTCACGGGTGGTGCAAGCACTACCTGGGCGGCAGACGACGCGTTTGACTCTGAAGAACATCGGTTCAAAGTCGTCACCGTTGCGAGCGGTCTAGAACATCCTTGGGGGCTCGCGTTTCTACCCGACGGACGCATGCTCGTGACGGAGCGCGCCGGCCGGCTGCGCATCGTTGATCGCGGCCGACTCTATCCCACCGCGGTAACCGGTCTGCCAGAGATCCGGGCGAGTGGCCAAGGCGGTCTGATGGACGTCGCACTGCATCCAAGATTTTCGGAAAACAAGCTGATTTACCTGTCTTTGGTGGCAGCGGACCGGAATGGCATGGGAACTGAGTTGATCCGCGGCCAGCTCAATGGGGATGAATTGACGGATGTTGCAGTGATCTTTCGCGCGCTGCCCAAGTCGCGCGGGGGGCGTCACTTCGGATCGCGGCTGCTATTCGATCATCGAGGCCTGCTGTATATCACCCTTGGAGATCGCGGGGACCGACCACGCGCGCAGAATCTTGCCGATCACGCAGGCTCGATCATTCGCTTGCGAGATGATGGCGCCGTTCCGCAAGACAATCCGTTCGTCGGCCGAGCCGGGGCGCGACCGGAGATCTACACTTACGGCAACCGCAACGTCCAAGGCATTGCGCGGCAACCTGAAACGAACTGGATCTGGGCCCACGAGCATGGACCGCAAGGCGGCGATGAGGTCAACATCGTTCGATCAGGAACGAATTACGGATGGCCCGTGATCACCTACGGGCGTAACTACGGCTTCGGAACCCGCATTGGCGAGGGTACGGCGAAACCCGGAATGGCGCAGCCGGTGCATTATTGGGTACCTTCAATCGCACCCTCCGGCATGGCCTTTTATGACGGCGACAAGTTTCCTCGTTGGCGCGGTGATTTGTTCGTTGGCGCGCTCAAGGATCGGCTGCTGGTGCGGCTCCGGGTCGAAGGTGAACGCATCGTTCACGAGGAGCGGCTACTGCCGGATGCGCTGGGCCGCATCCGCGACGTGCGCAACGGTCCCGACGGCTATCTGTATCTTCTCACCGACGAAAGCGACGCAGTAATCGCCAGGCTGGAGCCGACTGCGAATTGAGGTGCGGTCGAACCAACGACTCGTGTCATTTATTGGTTTTTTTCGAACTGCTGAAACGAGTCTAGATTGGATGTTCCGAGCGAACGTCGGCTTTGGGACATATAGCCGATAGGCAGCTTGGGTCGTTCTCGAACATTGGTGTTGCAGTGCAGCAGAGCGTTCTGATCGTCGACAGTAATGTCTCTTACGGGCACGCTAGAGACGATTAATCCAATTTTGTGAAAGTCCGCTCCTTCTAAATCTTCTAAATTCCCGTAAGCCGACAATTTTATTCTCATGGTTAACTTCGGCTTGATACTCTTTGCTGTCATTGGCTAGATCGAAGGAATCGATGATCGTAGTTGCACCGCAAGGTGCGGTTCACGGCCAACTGCGGACCCTCGGCGTCTCGGTAAACCACCATACTGAGCGTCCGGTTGGCTACCAAACCGGTTACTCACGAAACGACTTTACGAAAAACAAAAACTCCGCCGCAGCGGGGTCTGTGTTGAATAGGTGTAAGGAATCAGTTAAGCATTCCGCGCACGTCGCGAAGGCAGATTGATGACCCAGGCTGCATCTGGCGAGCGTAGTTCAAGCGCTCTCGGGCAACTTGCGGGAATCTCTTTGAATCGCGTATCCTAGTGCTTCGAATCGACGCAACGGCCGCTGAGAATGGTCGCGAAAGGCCGTAAAAAGAGCGTGGCGACCGACAATAGGTACGCACCGTTGGAGGATTTGACATGAAATCGAACCGATATTGGTCGCTGGTCGCGGCCTTCGCATTTGCCGGCGCCATCTCCGGGGCGGCGGACGCCAAGGGCCAGAACGGCCCTGTGATTGTTGCAAAAACCGGACCCCACTGCGTTGATGATTCCAATTGCTTCAACCGCTACCACCCGAACATTCTGCCGGTGGCCACCGCCAATCCGGGACAGCGCATCATCTTCCAGACCCGCGATGCGCTCGATTCCGACCTGGATTTCGATTCAACCCCGGCCGATGTCGCCGCTGTCGATCTCAACCTGGTCCACCCGATGACCGGGCCTGTCCATATCACGGGCGCCGAACGCGGCGACGTGTTGGCGGTTACGCTCGTCAACATCAAGCCGGAGGGTTTCGGCTACTCGGTGATCGTGCCGGGCTTCGGGTTTCTGCGTGATCTGTTTCCAGACCCCTTCTTCAGCGGCTGGAAGCTGACCAAGGGGAACGCCACATCGGCCCAGATCCCGGGCGTCACCATTCCGTTTGCGGGCTTCATGGGTTCCGTCGGCGTGCTACCGGGCGATTCCGAGGTGAACATGATCCTCGCCCGCGAGGCGGACCTCGGCGCGGTTGGCGGCGTTGCGTTGCAGCCCGAGCCTACGGGCGCCCGCCCGCCGGACATATGCGGGCCTGCGGGCATCGACAAAGATCGGTGCCTGCGCACCATCCCGCCGCGCGAGAACGGCGGCAACATGGACGTCAAACAGATGCAGATCGGCACCACGCTGCTGCTGCCATGTTTCATTGACGGCTGTGGCTTGTTCGTGGGTGACGTGCATTATGCTCAGGGTGACGGTGAAGTTTCAGGCACCGCCATCGAGATGGGCGCCACCGTGACGGTTGTGACCGAAGTACGCAAGGGCCTGGGCGCGTTCGTCAAGGTGCCGCACTTCGAAGGTGGAGCACAGCTCAAGAAGCTCGCGCCCGAGAAGTTCTACGCGACCACTGGCTTCCCGCTCAAGGACGCGGGGACAATTCCGCCGACCCACGCGTATCTCGACGGCCCGATCATCACCCCGCTCGAGAACCTTTCAGAAGACTTGACGCTGGCGGCACGCAACGCCCTCATCGAGATGATTGACTGGATGGTCGAGAACAAAGGGCTAACGCCCGAGCAGGCCTATATCGTCGCGAGCGTCGCGGTGGATCTGCGCATCGGGCAGGTCGTCGACGTGCCGAACTACATCGTCTCGGCAGTCTTGCCGCTTACAATCTTCAAGAATTGACTGGCTGCGGGTCAACGAGAGGTACTGCCTTAGGCGGTCGGACAAGGACGGAACCGTCCGCCCGGCTCGCTATTTGAGCGGCGCAAAGCGTTGAGCATGCGACGGCGGAGATTCCTCGAGGTCGCGGTTGTTAGCGTCGCCTGGGCGCTGGCTTCGGCTCACACGCCCTATCGGCAGTGGGCCGTCTACCGCAGGAAACACCTGCTAATCCTCACCAGCAAGACCGACGCGCCGACTTTTCCCTTGGGCGAGCGGGTGGCCAAGGTACTTGCCGCGCACCTGCCGGCGAGTAAGGCACGGGTAGCGCGCGCGCCTCACACCAAGCGCATCGCGAGCCTCATCAGCTCCAAGCAGATGGACGTGGCGATCCTGTCTCTCGGGGACGCCGCCGAGTTGATGACCGGGCGAGCGCCATTCGCCGATTATGGCCCGGTCGCGCTCAGGAC
>CAMYNX010000262.1 GCA_947259875.1 uncultured Gammaproteobacteria bacterium
CATTTTCGCCTCCGCCGCCGGGGTTAATCGCATCTCCCTTTCGGTGATCGTGGTCGAATAGGTAATGTGTGCTGACTCGGACATATTTCCACTCCTGAATTTTCTCCAGCTATGATACTCTCACTCAACAAAATAGGTGAGTGTTTTACTCAATCTTCTTAGTTTTCACGTTACGGGACAGCAAATTTCCCATATTAAAGGTAAGCGAATGGCACGTACCGTATACTGCCAAGTGTTGAAGCAACAAGCCGAGGGCCTCGACCAGCCGCCCCATCCAGGGTCCTTGGGGCAACGCGTCTACTTGAATGTCTCCAAGGAAGGTTGGAAGAAATGGCTTGAGCGGCTCACCACCATCATCAACGAAAATGGGTTGAGTACAGCAGATCCGAGGAGCATTGAATTGATGGAACAGCATATGGTCGGCTTCCTATTCGGTGAAGGCGATCTCGGTAAGCTTCCTCAGGGGTTTTCGCCCGCCGGACAAAAGAAGTAAAGCCCGGCACACGTACGGGTAAATGGCTTATTGAGGGTTATCCAACCTATCCCGTGGGGCCAACATACTCACGCAGCTTCCCGATGATAATATTTCAACAGCCCACTTAAGCGTTGTCTACAATCGACTGATCCGGCAACACGATTCATGGCTTTTGTCGCGGGTGGAGATAACAGGACAAGGTGGCCAGGGACAGAATCGAACTGCCGACACCGGGATTTTCAGTCCCTCATGTCGAGTTCGGGTCCCAGGTCTTTCAATTACTTACCGGGACGTTCTTTGCTTGCTATGCATGACTGATTCACGCAAAACTAACGCAAAAGAATTCACAAGACCCCGTCCGCTCTTCGCGGCATAGCCACTCTTTACCCGCGCTTCTCGTAGTTCCGCAGGCGAGATACAAAAGTGGCGCTGATCGTTACGCCGCGTGTTCTACTTCGTTCGCAATCTTCTGTCCCACCTCTTGTTCAGCCACGGTGAGATCGTAGCGAGTCTGCAGGTTCATCCAAAACTGAGCGGTGTTGCCAAAATAGCGGGACAGGCGCAACGCCGTCTCGGGCGTGATGGCGCGATTGCCATTCAAAATAGAAGTGATACGCCCCGAGGGGACACGCAGCGCCAACGCCAGCTTGTTAGCAGATAATTCCCGCGATGCCAGTTCGCGTTTCAAGATACGACCAGGATGTACGGCCAGCATAATAAATTACCCTTTGTGATAGTCGACGATTTCCACGTCATGAGCATCGCCCTCCTTGAAGCGGAAACAAATTCGCCAGGGCCCGTTTACCGTCATCGCCCATTGTCCCTTTCGGTCCCCCTTGAGCCTGTGCAAACCAATGCTTTGCAATGGACTCAGGTCCTTCAGCGATGTGGCCGCATCCAGTGCGGCCAACAAATCCTGAGCAGCTTCGATATCCAGACCGCGAAACCGTGCAAATTTGTTTTCTTCGAAAAATCTCCGGGATGTGGAATTCGCCCAGGATTTGATCATCCATGTATTATACTACGTTATACGTACTATACAAGGAGTACAACGCTTGTTAAAACATCGCTCGGCGGAGATTATGGCGCATTATTCTGCTTTGGAATGAACACGGTTGAAACAAGCGGCAAATAACGTCTGCGATCGTTAAAGACAAAAAGCTTGAATTGTTGGTGCTGCGACGGTTGGGCGTGTCATAGCCTTACGCAAAACTCACGCAAAGGAATTTTTCGTGACAAGGCAAAACTTTGTGACGTGTTATCTGCAAAGGTGGCCAGGGACAGAATCGAACTGCCGACACGGGGATTTTCAGTGTCATGCTCTCGTTCACGTACGTCTCTGAAAGTGCTAAAGATTTGCCGCTTATCTTTTCCAATAAATTTGCTCGGAAGGCCGCTCGGAGGCGTTGTTTTAGTTGTTTTTCTGCGAGACATATTGGAAGTTGTCTCGGCGTGAGCCGAAGACCGTGAATTCAATGCCATAAATAAAATGCGTACCGGAAAGCGTACTTTACAACCGGTGGGCGAACTCATGCCGAGCTCTTGACAGATCGACTCGCGTACAGCGGTTGCGGGGGAGGCTTTGCCGAAATTCCACGAGAAGACTAAAAAGTAAAACAATACATCATGCGAATACACGTCGATATCGAATTTCTACTGCGGTGTTGGATCAGATATCTCCATTGATCGATGCAGCCGGAGATAGGTGGAGTAAGGCAATTGACTTTGATGTAGTTCCGTACCCATAATCTTACTAGTAAGATTATGAAGCAGGTGTGTGATTATGACAGAGCTCGCTACAACTAAAATGTCGTCGAAAGGGCAGGTCGTTATTCCCGAGGATATTCGCAAGAGCCTGGGGCTTAAAGCCGGTTCGCAATTCGTTGTCGTTGCGGGGAAGGACGCCGTCATACTGAAAACGATTGCGCCACCTTCCATGGACGAATTCGATGCATTGATCCGCGAGGCCCGAAAGCAGGCACGTAAAGCCGGCATGAAGAGTTCGGATATCAAGAAAGCCGTCGCTGCAGTGTGCGGTCGTCGATGAAGGTCGTATTGGATACGAATGTATTGATATCCGGAATCTTTTTCAGTGGACTACCCGCGAAAATTCTTCAGGCGTGGCGTTTCGAAAAGTTTCAGCTTGCCGTTTCCATCGAGATCCTTGAAGAATACCTGAGTGTTGCAGAACGGCTCACAGCCCGTTATGCCGCTGTTGAATATCAGGGGGTCCTCGGTCTGATCGTTCAAAATGCGGAACTGGTTCAAGCCTGGGGTTTGCAGGGACCGGTATGTGAAGATCCTGACGACGACAAATTCCTGGCTTGTGCGGTCACGGCCAAAGCCGAAATCATTGTTAGCGGTGACAAAGCGCTTCTTAAGGCGTCTGGTTACCGTGATGTCCAGGTTGCGACGCTCAAGGAATTTATTTTGGAGTTTCTAGATTGAGTCAATCGCTGACTGTTGGAATAGCGCGCATTACAAAACAAGCGTAGATTCCATGTTCGGATATGTTAATAGCCTCAGATTCGCTCTTACCTTGAATTGTGCTTGATCGGCGGGTCGCGACCCACAGTTGCCGATCGCAGTAAGAACGGATGAATGACCGTTCTCATCCATAGCGGACAATTCTCACAGCGTTGCAAAAAACCAAATTCAACTAGTCTGTGCATTCAATCGAATGCGTGCATCATACTCGTTGCGGACCTTCCCGGAATCTGGATAAACTCGGGCGGAGTTGACCATCATCAAGGAGCGGCATTGGGATGTCCTGAACGACGGCCAAGCAGGCCGAACAAGGAAGTTCTCAATGGTGTTATCAGCGGCGGCGTCCCGAACAGACGTCCTCTCGAACACGTAAAAATCGTCTTGCGCAAACCGCGCGCCTGAAATTCTACCCGCGATGACCCTGTCATCCTGGCCGGCGCGCCGCCCTTAAACCCTCGTATGCGCATTGCTAGCGAACCGCATAGCGATTATGCTTCTTATCCGTTTTCGATTCCAAATGGAGTGACAGCATGAGCAGCCAGTACGAAGGTCCAGAAAGACGATCATCACAGGGCTGCAGGCGCGTTGGCAAAGCGTGTCGGCGTGAGAATGCGAGCGAGTTTGCGACGACACACGGCAGTGTCGAAAAAAGGTCCAGTGTAGACAGACGGGGCGGTCAAAAGGACAGGCGCAGCAAGACGAACTGACCCGCAAAATTCACGCAGGCGGAGCCGATCGCGGGTGACACCAGGAAGACGCAGGACTGGGGTTTGAGCCTGCGCACCAAGCGTTTTTGACCACGAAGGGCCGGTGACAATCACGCGGCACCCCCGATGTGGCACCGCCATCCTAAGGACCTCGAGTGTGAGTTTTCCACCAGACACAGGTCAGAGGAGAACTCGCCATGAGGTCGGGACCCGCCGAATGAAGTCAAAACAACGAGAGCATGGATTCACGATGTAGGGAACTAGCGCTTACGACCCACCTCGGTCATCCGAGTTTATCAACCCGAGCGTCCGGTATCAGGCCCGCGAGCGGACGTTTCTCGTGTGACCACGCAAAATAATTTCGTAGCCCAGTATAAATTTCTTCCAAACTGGCTCCGCACAACAAATATGATAGAAATAACCCTGAAACGCCTATAGTTTCAAGCGCAACATAGCTGTGCCAAGTGCCATCTGGCACGAGCATTTGGGAAGCAGCGGTACACGCGTGAGGACGCGGGGAAGCAAAGTCGTCACGGATGAACGAGGCCTAACATCCACCTATGACGTGGTGTAAGCGCTAAATTTAGGACACCCTCAATTCAATCGCTGATCTGGATATTTAACCCGGTAGTTGCATAAATACGTTGGTGATTGTAGAGGAAACTGTTTTATTTATTGACTTTGCTCGATGTGGCGATGCTGTTGCTGGAGTTCACCAATA
>CAMYNX010000263.1 GCA_947259875.1 uncultured Gammaproteobacteria bacterium
CGCATCACTGCGCTTCGCGCTCGCGGATTGCGCGACACTTCATCTTGGCTCGGTCTGATCGGCTTGCCGACCAAACGTAATCTCGGCGTCAGGCGACTATCGGGTATCGGAAAATCCGGTGGATAAGGATCACCCTTTGACTCTTGACGTAAGAACCGTTTAACGATTCGATCTTCCAACGAATGAAAACTTATAACAACGAGCCGCCCGCCAGCGATCAACATTTCGACAGCTTGAGGTAATGCCTCACGCAATTGTTCCAACTCTTGATTCAAAAACATTCGAATCGCTTGAAACGTACGTGTAGCAGGATGTTTATGAGGGTCGCGTTTGGTAACCGCTTGTTCTATGATCTCCACAAGTTGCCAGGTACGCTGAATGGGTTGCTGTTGACGCGCAGTCACGATAGCGGACGCAATTCGTTTTGCATAGCGCTCCTCACCTAACTCACGTATCACCTGTTCTAGCTCGTTGACACCCACAGTTTCCAACCATTCGTTTGCCGGTACTCCGGTCTGCGGGTCCATACGCATATCCAAGGGTCCGTCATCGCTGAAACTGAAACCTCGCGTTGCATTATCCAATTGCGGCGAAGACACGCCGAGGTCGAAGACTATCCCATTCACTTTGCCGCTAATCGACAGTGACTCGGTGGCTTGCGTCAATTCCGAGAACCGGTGATGCAGGATGATCACACGGCGGTCCTGCGCCAACATTGACCTTGCTGCTGCGACGGCGTCGGGGTCCTGATCTATGACAATCAATCTTCCCTTGTCCGCGAGCAAATCGAGAATCGCACTGCTGTGTCCACCGCGGCCAAATGTGGCGTCGATGTAAATTCCATTCGATTTAATGTTCAGTGCTTGCACTACTTCACTTGCCAGTACTGGCTTATGCCTTTGCGTAACCACGGTGATGTGACATCGACGTCATAGAGACAATGATTCCAGTTCCACTGATAAGGGGCCTCCTCCTTCAACGTCCTGTGATAGCCATTCTTCTCTTCGCGAATTCCACAGTTCTTCGTTCCAAATCTCGAACTTGTTGCCTTGTCCGATCATGACCACACGCTTTTTCAACTCGGCAAAATCACGCAGCGGCCCGGGCAGCAACACACGGCCACTGGCGTCGAGGTCGCACTCGTTTGCGTGGCCGATGAGAATGCGCTTTAATCGTTGTGCATTTCCGTCGAGACTGGGCAGGTTGACCAGTTTCCGCTCGATCACCTCCCATTCGATGAGCGGATACAGCCATAAGCAGCGTTCGGAGTTGTTGATGGTCACCACCATCCGGCCTTCGGTTTGCTGGATGAGACCATCCCGATAGCGCGTTGGGATCGCTAGTCGGCCTTTGGCATCCAGGTTAAGCGTATTGACACCGCGGAACATTGCCCCTCCCCTGCCCTATTTATCCACGATTCCCCACTTATCCCCACTAATAAACACACTATAGAGAGGTCAAACAGCAGGTGTCAAGCAAAAACCGAGGCCGAACCATCTAAGATTCTCCCTTATCTGACAAGCGGTTACGTCATTCTTGCCGGGACCGACGCGCATTACGCGGCACGCCTCACCAACGGGGGGCCTCTCCCACCGCACTCCAGTCGCAGGACTACCCCAGTAAATGGGCCTAACATTTTGAATTTAATGGGGAATTTTTGATCGCCAGACGGATGGCTGGGGTGCCCACGCGGCGTGTGCGGTCGCCATCCACCATTGGACAGAGAACGAGAGCCAGCCTGTAAGCCGGGTTCTGTCGGGGACAGTCATTCATCTGGGACCGGCGTCACCGCCTGCCTCAAGCGACCTACCCGGACCCGGTGCGGGCCACACCAAGGGGTCCCTATGCGGTCTTGCTCCAGGTGGGGTTTACCCTGCCACGGGCGTTACCGCCCGCGCGACCCTGAACCGCCCCAGGGTAGGTGACCGGCGGTATGTTTTCTGTGGCACTTTCCGTCGGCTCACGCCGCCCAGGCGTTACCTGGCACCCTGCCCTGCGGAGCCCGGACTTTCCTCCCCCGAGGGGGCGACTGCCCGGCTGACTCTCCGATTCAAGATACAAGATCCGGGCTACTAAATACAAGTGGACGTCAGTCCCCAGATTGTCTGAGCGCCAGCCGGTACACAGCATTCCTGCTGGCGCCGGTGATGTTCGCCGCCAGGTCCACCGCCTGCTTCATCGGCAGGGCTGCGAGCAACAACGACAGCACCCGCTCCAATTCCACCGTCGCCGGGGAGGTATCTGGCCGGCCATGCACCAATAGGACGAATTCCCCCTTTCGCTGCGAGGATTCGTTTTCCAGCCATGCCAGCAGGTTCACGAGTGAATCGCGCCTGACGGTTTCAAACTGTTTGGTAATCTCGCGCGCGATCACAGCTTCGCGATGCTCGTCGAATATCGACACCATGTCTCGCAGCGTGGCGAGAATGCGGTGTACGGATTCATAGACAATGATTGTGCGCGATTCGTCTTTCAGGGCCTCAAGACGTTGTCGCCGGGGCGCGGCCTTGGGCGGTAAAAATCCCTCAAAAACAACGCGATCGGTCGGCAACCCGGCTATTGATAACGCGGTAATGGCCGCGCAGGGACCGGGCACCGCGGTTACGCAAATGTCTTGCTCTTGCGCCAGACGCACGAGGCGATACCCAGCATCGCTGATCAGCGGTGTACCGGCGTCGCTGATCAACGCGATGTCCTCACCGTGAACTAGCCGATCCACCAATTTTGGGGCTCGTTGCCGCTCATTGTGATCGTGATAAGCAATCATGGAGGTACGGATGTGGTAGCGACCCGCCAGTTTACGGCTGACGCGCGTGTCTTCCGCGGCAATTACATCGACTTGTGAAAGAATGCGAATCGCTCGTGCACTGATGTCCTCCAGATTGCCGATCGGCGTTGCCACGATATATAAGATCCCACCTTTGCCTGGCTGCTTGGCCACTCGCTATACTCCGTTCGCCCTGGATTCAATAAAATCTCGCTCAATTGTGAAAATTCGGCTTATCACAACCATTGCTACCATTGCCATCGCTGGCTGTGCGTCACAACCGCTGCCGCAGATACCCGAAACGCGGACCATTGAGATTACCGAAGCGCCGGTTGCGCCATCCATTGAACCTGCTGCCAAGACGCCGACGGCACAGGAACTGCTCAATTCCGCCTCTGAGTACCTTACTCGCGCCGAGGATGCGTTACCACCAGAGCGCACCGACTTTCAACTCAAGGCCGCCGCGGCATTGATTCGATCGGGACGCCATGACCCAGCCTCGCGTCTTCTGGATTCGATCGACCTGACCGGGCTGGCGCCGCTCTATGACACGCGTCGTCAATTACTCAAGGCGCGCATTGCGATACACAAAAACCGCCCCAACACGGCCTTTGTATTATTGTCCGGCCTGGAAAATCGGCCTGGCCTCAACCCACAGCTGAGCGAACAATTGTGGCAGCTGCGAGCACGGGCAAATCTGCTTGTGGATCGCCCGCTGGAAGCGGTGCGCGATTTGATCATGCGCGAAAAATATTTAGCCGATCCGGTTGAACTGCTGTTTAATCAACGTCAGATTTGGGCCTTGCTCAATCGCACAAGAATGAATCAACTGCTCGACCTACGCCAGACTGTCTCCAGTGAGGAATTGTCTGGTTGGATCGATCTCGCCCTAGTACACATGGAACATGGCCATGATGCATTCCGTCTCGAAAACGAGATTCGGCAATGGCAGTCGCTGCATCCGCAACACAGCGCGAGTTTGTTCCTGCAACGGCGCGCCACTGCGTTCAGTGGACCATCTATTATTGAGGCCCGGCGGGTGGCGTTATTGCTGCCGCTCGCCTCCGAATATGGACGCGCCGCGCAAGCGGTACATGACGGGTTTACTGCGGTCCACCATGCCAACGGCGACCCTAACAAGCCGGAGATCACCGTATACGACATCGGATCTGAAGCCGTATTGTCGCCGATCTATTACCGTCTGGCGTTGCAAGAAGGCGCTGACTTGATCGTGGGACCACTGGGAAAAGAGGCGGTCACTGCGTTGCTGGCGACCGAGACGCTCTCGGTCCCCACCTTGCTACTGGGCGGCGCACATGCGGCCGAATCCCTCCCCATAAATGGGTTTCAATTCGATCTGTCCCCGGAGCAAGACGCGGAACAGACTGCGTTGCGCGCTTACCTTGATGGACACCGTACGGTGGCGGTGTTGTATCCGGAAACGACGTGGGGCCAGCGCGTCCAGGATGCCTTCAGTATACGCTGGCAGGAATTGGGGGGTCTGGTCGTGGAAACCCGTCCCTATGTGGATAACCGGCCCGATTACTCCGCGCCCATCAAGGAGGTCTTGAACATCGACAAGAGCGAAGGGCGCAAACACGAACTGTCAGCGTTGATACGCTCGAACCTGAAGTTTCAACCTCGCCGCCGACAGGATATCGACTTTCTATTTCTCGCCGCAAAGACATCAACTGCTCGGTTATTGAAACCGCAAATCAATTTTTTCCAGGCGCACAACGTGCCGGTCTACGCGACTTCCCATATCTATTCCGGGAAACCCGACCCAGTGAACGACATCGATCTGAACGACATCGTATTCGGCGATATGCCGTGGCTACTGGCGAATGACGGGCGAATTCGCAATGCACGCAAGAGAATTCAGGGACCTTGGCCGTTTGCGTTCAGCCCACTGGATCGGCTATTCGCCCTCGGCATGGATAGCTATGCGATAATCCCGGCTCTTGCGCGATTGCGTGAGGACCAAGACTTACTCATCGAGGGCGTCACCGCTGATTTGAGCATGGACCGGACGGGCCGGGTCATCCGTCACTTGAGTTGGGCAAAGTTTGAAAATGGACGACCGGTAATGCAGGAGCTTCCGGTGGGCGAGCGTCGCATGGATCTGTACGAAACTGGGAATGAGGCACTTGGCATTCCATTTGAAACAAGGGCAGCGGGCGGAACGCAAAGCCCGTGATTTCTTAATCCGCAATGGCTTGCGGCACATTGACTCGAACTACCGTTGTCCTTGTGGAGAACTCGATCTGGTAATGGAAGATGGGGAACACGTGGTTTTCGTAGAGGTGCGCTATCGAAATAATGACCGCTTCGGCGGAGCGCTAGTCAGTATTGATTCACAAAAACAAAAAAAATTGCGTGCCTCCGCCGAACATTATCGTCAACGCCATAAACCGCTCAGCAACCGGCCCTGCCGTTTTGATGTCATAGCCCTCACCGGTGACATCAACTCTGTGGACCCAGAATGGATCAAAGATGCGTTCTGATTGACGACATGCGCTGCTGGATAGAACTGATAATGGCTATGCACGCTAACCGTTATGACAACTGACCCAATACAACGTGTTATTGGCAACTTTCAAGAGAACTTAGAAGTTGTCCGTGATGCCATGGATAACATCGCCGCCGACATCGTCGCCGCGGCGCAGCTAATGACGGACGCACTGTATCAGGACCATAAGATACTGAGCTGCGGAAACGGAGGTTCAGCCGCAGACTCGCAGCATTTTTCCGCAGAGATGCTAAATCGTTTTGAAGCAGAACGGCCAGGTCTAGCGGCGTTAACCCTTACCACGGACAGCTCCACGCTGACATCGATTGCCAACGACTACAGTTACGATGACGTATTCACCAAGCAAGTGATGGCTCTGGGTCAGCCGCGCGATATATTGTTCGTAATTACCACGTCGGGCAATTCAGTGAATATCCTGCGCGCGGTCGAAGCCGCCCATGAACGCGAGATGCCATGTGTGGCCTTGAATGGAAAAGACGGCGGTGAGCTTGCAAACTTGCTGAAACACAACGATGTGAATATTCTAGTACCCGGACCTTCCACCGCTAGGATCCAGGAAGTGCATGGCATAGTA
The DNA here is from genome assembly GCA_947259875.1 of uncultured Gammaproteobacteria bacterium. GTDB lineage: Bacteria > Pseudomonadota > Gammaproteobacteria > Arenicellales > JAANXG01 > CALZGZ01. The sequence goes on from CAMYNX010000263.1 coordinate 5,872, forward strand.
ATCCACTGCATTTGTGATTTAATCGATCGGCAACTATTGGGCCAATAATGAAATCTCGCGATCTTTTTTTCCTCATATTACTGTTACCGCTTGCTTTGTCACTGCCATCCTGCGTCGCTATAGGCGTGGGTGCGACGGTTGCTACCGTCGACATCGTACACAGTCGGCGTACTGCGGGAGTCTATATCGATGATGGTGCCATCGAACTGAAGGTTCGCGAGTTTTTTGTCCGCGAGCCAGAGCTGAGAAAGAATGCCCACC
>CAMYNX010000264.1 GCA_947259875.1 uncultured Gammaproteobacteria bacterium
CTGATCTTCGCCATGTCATCGGCGGCGGTTTCCAACACCTTCTTATTTCCAATCGCTTCTCCCAAGCCCATATTCAACGATATCTTCGTGATACGCGGTACTTGCATCACATTATCATAGCCAAACTGTTCATGAAGTTTGGGTACCACGGTTTGTTTGTAAAATTCCTGTAGTCTAGACATGGCTCAAACAATCAAATGTCGACGACTTCGCCTGTGGATTTGAAATAACGAACCTTACGGCCATCTTGCAGCTGCTTGATCCCGACACGGTCAGCTTTTTTGGTCTCAGGATTGTAGATCGCCAAGTTAGAAACGTTAATCGACGCTTCCATCTCGATGATCCCTCCTTGTTGGCCCTTCATGGGATTCGGTTTGGTGTGACGCTTTACAATATTTACGTCATTAACCAGCATTCGGTCATTGTCCAAGACCTGTAATACCTCACCTATCTTGCCTTTGTCTCGGCCCGCTATCACGATAACCTCATCACCTTTTTTGATCTTACGCATCTGCTTGTACGCCGTTTGTCCTATAACACCTCTGGAGCAAGGGATATGATTTTCATAAAACGTTCAGTTCGTAACTCACGGGTCACGGGCCCGAAAATTCGGGTTCCCAACGGTTGTAATTGATTGTTCAACAATACCGCGGCGTTCTTATCAAAGCGGATCAACGAGCCATCGATCCGTCGAACACCCTTACGCGTTCTCACGACGACGGCGTTATAAATATCACCCTTCTTAACGCGACTGTTTGGGAGGGCCTCTTTGACGCTGATCTTGATAATGTCGCCAATGCCAGCATACCTACGCTTTGAACCACCAAGCACCTTTATGCACTGGATCTTGCGGGCGCCACTGTTGTCGGCAACTTCCAAAACGCTTTGCATTTGAATCATGGCAATTAAACCGCTCTTTCCACAATTTTCACAAGCCGCCAGGATTTATTCTTGGATAACGGTCGGCACTCTTCAATCAGCACCATATCTCCTTCTTGACACTCGTTGCCCCCGTCATGAGCAAGCAGGCGGGTCGATCGACGGATATACTTCTTATACAGCGGATGTTTGATACGGCGTTCGACTGTCACCGCGATGGTCTTATCCATCTTGTTGCTGACAACACGACCTGATACCGAGCGAGTTTTCCCCGGCTCACTCATGACAATGCCCTCGCTTTCTCACTCAATACAGTTCTAATACGTGCAATATCGCGGCGCAACTCTTTGAAGCGAGCCGAATTACCTAATTGCCCCGTGGCTTTTTGCATGCGCAAGTTGAATTGCTCTCGCCGCAACTCGACAATTTCTTTTTGTAAGTCTTGATCCGACTTGACGCGAAGTTCTGAAATCTTCATTGGACTACCTGCCGTTTCGCAAACGCAGTCGGGACTGACAACTTGGCGCTGGCAAGTCGAAATGCCTCGCGCGCCAGATCTTCGCTAACCCCTTCCATTTCGTACAAAACGTGGCCTGGCTTGATTACCGCAACCCAGTATTCCGGATTGCCTTTCCCCTTGCCCATACGGACTTCTAACGGCTTCTTAGAAACTGGTTTATCTGGGAATACCCGAATCCATACTCGCCCGCCACGTTTCACGTGACGCGTGATCGCTCGCCTAGCTGCTTCCACTTGACGCGCAGTAAGTCGACCCCGGCCGGTAGCCTTTAATCCATATTCTCCAAAACTGATCTTGTTGCCGCGGCTGGCAAGACCACGATTCCTGCCCTTTTGCTGCTTGCGGTATTTTGTTCTCTTTGGCTGTAACATTGACTTAGTCCTTTAACTGGCTGCTACACCGGTTTTTGTTTCCGCCTGGGTCTCGACGTCCTCAGCCGTGTCGAATACCTCCCCTTTAAAGATCCACACCTTGACCCCGATCACACCATAAGTTGTGTACGACTCGGTAAATCCGTAGTCGATGTCGGCTCGTAGCGTATGCAAGGGGACCCGGCCCTCCCGGTACCACTCGCTTCGGGCGATTTCCGCTCCGTTGAGCCGGCCGGATACCATCACCTTGACGCCTTTGGCGCCCAAACGCATCGCGTTAGTAACCGCTCGCTTCATTGCCCGGCGAAACATGATGCGCTTCTCCAGCTGCTGGGCAATACTTTCCGATACCAAAGTGGCGTCCAACTCTGGTTTGCGAATCTCTTCCACCGACAGTTGAACAGGCAGACCGGTCATCCGCGAAACATCGCGGCGCAACCGGTCGATATCTTCACCCTTTTTTCCGATTACGATACCTGGTCGCGCCGTATGTATAGTTATGTTGAGATTCTGCGCCGGGCGCTCTATCAAAACATGACTGATCGCCGCATTCGAAAGCCTTTTCTTGAGATAAGCTCTCACGTTGAGGTCTTGCTTTAAGTTTTGTGCGTAATCACGCCGCGACGCGTACCATTTTGCCCGCCAGTCACGAATAACACCCAGGCGCATCCCGTTAGGTTGTACTTTCTGTCCCACTATCGACCTCCTCTCGAATCACCAACGGCAACGGTAATATGACTGGTACGCTTGAAAATTGATGCCGCCCTGCCTTTAGCCCGTGGCCGCCACCGTTTCAGTGTCGGCCCCTCATCGATGTAGGCTGTCTCTACGCGAAGCTCGTCAATATCGGCACCCTCATTGTTTTCTGCGTTGGCAACCGCCGACTCCAGTGTCTTTTTTATGGGCTTGGCGGCCTTTTTAGGACTGAACTGAAGGAGCTCCAACGCCTGACTGACCGATAGACCTCGAATCTGGTCAGCGACCAACCGCGCTTTTTGCGGCGAAATCCGGATGTACTTGGCAACGGCCTTTACTTGCATGCTGGCGTTCTCACTTAGCCCTTCGATCTGCGGAATGGCTTCGAAACATGCGGGTCGGCGCAAACTCTCCAAGTTTGTGCCCGACCATGTTCTCCGATATTAAAATCGGAACATGTTGGCGACCGTTATGTACCGCGATTGTTAGGCCGACAAATTCCGGCATAATTGTTGAACGCCTCGACCACGTTTTCACTGGCTTACGACTACTTTCCACGCGTGCTTTTTCAACCTTGGCCCACAGGTGATGATCGACGAACGGACCTTTTTTTATGGAACGGGGCATGTGTGACCTCGACTACTTTTTACGCCTGCGAATTATCATGGAATCGGTGCGCTTGTTTCGGCGCGTACGAAATCCTTTTGTCGGAACTCCCCAGGGTGACACGGGGTCACGTCCACCAGATGTTCGCCCTTCACCACCACCATGCGGATGGTCTACGGGATTCATGGCTACTCCGCGAACCGTGGGACGAATTCCACGCCAACGTTTAGCACCGGCTTTGCCAAGCTTACGAAGAGAGTGTTCAGAGTTCCCAACCTCGCCGATGGTGGCACGACAATTCAGGTGCACCTTGCGCACTTCACCGGATCGCAGACGTAATTGTGCGTAATTACCTTCGCGGCTGAGATACTGGATTACGGTACCCGCTGCTCGCCCCAACTGACCACCCTTGCCCGGCTTCAACTCGACACAGTGAACCGTCGTACCTACTGGCACATTACGCAGTGGTAATGTATTGCCCGGCGCGATCGGCACATCGACACCGGATTGGATAGCGCTTCCGACATCGACCCCTTTAGGGGCGAGTATGTATCGCCGCTCCCCGTCGGTGTAAAGCACAAGCGCAAGATTCGCACTTCGATTTGGATCGTATTCCAAACGTTCTACGCGCCCAGCCACACCGTCCTTGTCGCGACAAAAATCTACCACGCGATATTTCCGTTTGTGGCCACCGCCACGATGGCGTACGGTAATCCGGCCTTGGTTGTTGCGGCCATCAATCGATTTTTTGGGCTGCAGCAGTGATTTGTGCGGCTTCCCGGTATGCAACTGCGTGGAAACAACACGGACTGTGCCGCGACGACCCGGTGACGTAGGTTTTAGTGTTACTAACGCCATTTTTGATAATCCCTAGGCATCACACATGTCCTTCCGCGAAATCTATATCGTGGCCTTCTTTCAGGCGCACATAGGCCTTCTTCCAATTACTTCGCGCGCCGGGAGTGCGGCCAAATCTCTTTATCTTGCCACGCATATTCACAACTTGAACCGATTCCACTTCAACGCTGAATACCTTTTCCACCGCTTGTTTGACTTCGGATTTGGTAGCGCTAGGAATGACCTTGAACACCGCTTGCCCATGTTTGTCCGCAAGACGCGTGCTCTTCTCAGAAATTACCGGCGCAACCAAGATTTGAAACAAACGTTCGTCGTTCATTGCAACCATTCTTCAATTTTTTTCACCGCGCCCGACGTCATTACCACCCGCTCATGTCCAATCAAACTTAGGGGGTCGAGTTGGC
>CAMYNX010000265.1 GCA_947259875.1 uncultured Gammaproteobacteria bacterium
AGCATAGCTTTGTTGGAGGTCGTTGGAAATGATACCGAGGTGAGACCGCAGTTCCCAGACATCCCATCGCTCGCGGCCGTAGATACGAATATAGCTGTCGTTCTGATGTACTGGATACAACTCCCTGGATAAGAGCTTGAGAAGCGTCGATTTCCCCGCCCCGTTAGGACCCAAGATTGCAGTGTTGCATCCTTCCGGGATCTCCAGTGTCAGGCCGTCGAAGACTCGATTCGGACCCCGATAGACAATGGCGTTGTTGATTTCAATGATGTTATCCATGTATCAACGGAGTTGTGATACCGTCCACAGGTCGCGTTGTTCAAGTCGTGCATACAAATCGTGTTCGATCGACAATCATATGCTCCACTTTTTCACGATACTTCGCCATATGATCTGAGTTCCAATGCGCCTCCAGCGAAGCGTCGTCTTGATACACTTCAACCAAAATTACCTTATTTGGTTCCTCCTTTGGGACCATAACCTGGAAACTTAGGCAACCCGGTTCGGTGTTTTCCGAGAATTCACCATGGGCACGCACGATCTGTAGAAACTCATTCAATTCTTCGGCAGCAATTTCGAGATGCACAATTAGACTAGTCGCCATGAAAGTGACCCTGTTTATCGTTGAGCTGTTGAATCATTGGACATGTTACCTTGGCCTCCTGGATGTGGCTACTTTTAAGAAACAACAATACATGCCATGTAGGGTCATCCGGAAGGTCCGTTTGTTCTCGTGCCCAACTGTCTCAGCAGCCAGCACAAAAAGTCCTTTCGGCATCGACCAGCTTCCGCGATCCTTGGTGCAATATGCGGGCTAAGTCCCGGTTTGCCCAAAACGGGCGGCTCGGATGCACCAACGTGACGTGCAGTTCATGGCGGCGAAATCAGAACAGGATTATTCCAGCGCTGTGAACTGGCATGATAATCGTTGTATGGCGCACTAAAGGGTCCAAATTCAAGCCCATTTCCCATTACGTATTCCGCGGATCCGGCGTAATATAGTAATTAGAGGTCAGGCAGAGCTGAACAACATGTTTCGTGTCCATTGGAAAACCATCGTCATCGCGGCGTCGACGCTGCTGTCACCTGATATGGCGCAAGCGGTTGATTCTGATCTCGGCCTGCACCGGCGTATCGAGATTGCATCAATCCTGCGGTCAACGCAGGAGCGGGCGGCCGGTTCGCCAGCGCTGAATTCGTTAATGTCGACTCAGCGATTCTTGCGCCAAGCGTCGTTGGAACGCGGCGTGTTCCTGGTTGCCAAGCGCCATATCAAGGATCCAAGATTCAAACAGACGGTTATTTTGATCACCGGGCACGATTCTTGGGGCAGCATCGGCCTGGTCGTCAACCGCTCCAGCGAGGTACCGATGGCCAAATTGTTGCCCGAGTGGGCAGGATTCGTCGATGCCAACGCCCATGTCTACTACGGTGGACCCGTAGAAATTGACCTGGTACGGTTTCTCATTAGATCTTCGCGACCTCTAGATATTGGAAACCGCGTGTTGGAAGACGTATATATGGTGGTCAGCAAGCCGATGTTTGACGCATTTATACGCAACCAAAATTCAAACAGCATCATTCACGCTTATATCGGGTACGCCGGATGGGCCGTGGGGCAACTTGAACATGAGGTCGACCGGGGGGATTGGTACATAGTCAAAGGTGATGCGAAGGCACTGTTTGAGGGCGATCCAGATAGTCTCTGGAAGCAACTCATTGAGTCGCTATCCGGTAGTTGGGTGTACTACCCAAATTAGATCCACTGTCATCGCACGTGATCCACGAAGTGAACCGAGATTATTGTGCGCGGGATTGTCTGCGGAAATGACAATACAAGTACATTTGTTCGACACCGCTGGGAGTTACATGCAATTCCGATTTATGCTCTTCTAACGCAAAACTTTCTCCAAGCTCGGTTTGTAAAAGTTCCGGGGTATACCTTTGCACCTCCAAACCACTACATTTTGGCGGGGCTTCCGGAGAGAAAGTCGCGATGATGACATGGCCATCGCCCTTAAGGGATCGTTGCATGTTTTCCATGTATTTTTTTCTATCGTCAGCTTTTGTGAGGAAGTGAAACACGGCCCGATCGTGCCAAATATCGAAGTAAGCGGGCGGTAATTCGACAGTTTTGACGTCGCCTTCGATCCATTTCACTTTCGAGGCGGGGGCCCCGAGCCGTGAGCGGGCGGCCGACAATGCGGCACTCGATAGGTCGAGGATGTTAAGCTGCTCGTAGCCTTGTTCGAGCAGATCATCGACCAGCGTCGAAGCGCCGCCGCCGACATCGATTACTCGTGCATTCACTCCCAGCGCCGTGTTGGCAATCATTGCCAGCGACGTATGCAAGTGCGGTTTATACCATCCCACGTGTTCCGGGGGTTTGGTCAAATAAACGTTTTCCCAATGAGACTTGGATTTCATTGCCGTAGACGAAAGACCGACTTAAACCTGACTGGTCAATAATGCAGATCATACACCATGGGACGATGGCGACCTGTGATCAAGCCTTCATGAGTGTCCAAATCCCAATACCGATAAAACCGATTCCAGCAAGGTAATGCAGATGTTTTTCACTGATATACAGGGATATGACGCTGCCGGCCATGACCCCTATCGCGGATGCGACGATCAAAGCCAACGAGGCGCCGACAAAAACGGTCAACTTGCTTACTTCCTTGTCTGCCGCGAACAACAACGTGGCAAGCTGTGTTTTATCGCCAAGCTCGGCGATAAAGACCGCGGTAAATACGGTGATTAATATCTTGAGGTCCATAGCAGATTGGCCCTTGCCTGTGATCTGGCGACACTTTTGTGTCGCGCACGCACTGTATATTAGCTAATGAGTTTGTTTGGATCGGTCTTTGTCGCGTCTGCGTCATCCGACTCACCGTCAATGTCATTGGATTCCGTCGACGGCGCTGGCGGGTCATTATGCGAGTGTTTTACCGGCTGCAATGGTGCCAGGCTTTCCCAGATAAGGTCGAATGTGAGCCACACACCGCCAAGAATTAAGAAAAAGATCCCATTGAGTTTGCCCGCGAGCCAAGCCAGCACGAATATCACCGCCAACAGGCCAGCCACGGTATAGGGCAGATTCTTGTAGCGCGCAATGTCATACTTGGTACCACAGTACTCACATTGCATGGGGCCTAACATGATCACTTTGCCCACCTTTATCCCTGGTAGGTTGCATTGACTGCAGGTGCGTTTCATACCGGTGCCATCTTAAGCGTGCATCGTACCAAAATGTAATGTCTCGGCGCCACGCAGACTTTGCTCGTATTGACTGATACCCAATCGCGTTATCTCGCGGATGGTCCGTGTCCTGCGGGCGCATTTCAATAACCCGCCCTTGAGATCCACCATTTCCGTCTGGGTCGCGAAATTGCACAGGCGCACTGCGGAAATACGGGCGTCAATCAACCTGCGTATCGTTGCGTGGCTGAAATTCAGCACTTTACCGTCTTGCCACATGTGAGATCGTCGTGCAACGTATCTCCGTTGGCTGGCAACCGGGTTTCGTCTTGGTTACCGGACCTCACCACGTCGTGACACATCACCGTCGCGGATTGTGCGCATAACTCACGGAACTGCCTTGTTCCGGCTATCGCCAAAGGCGCGTCACCACGCGCGATTGGTGCAAATCCCAGCTTGGTGAAATAATCCTCGGCGGTTTCGGTTAAAAGATAAAGCCGGTGGATTCCTGAGCGAATTGCTCGATCTGCGATGCGCTGAAACAGCGCGCGCCCGATGCCTCTGCCTCGAAAAGCCGGCAACACCGCGATGGAACGCACTAAGCCGTCAATACCTCGCAGTTCCAATCCACCGACACCGACCATCCTTGCGTCTACTTCAGCAACAAAAAAATTTGTCAGGTGTGGTTCACAGTCCTGTGAGGGCAGGCCCGATTCTTCCAGGACCATCTTGATGTCTGCAAGGTCCTTTGATGTCGCGTTGTTGATCTTCATGTGTTCACCATGGCGATAGCGGACGGACCACAGGGTATCTATTGCTCCGTCACAACAACGACGCGCAAGAAAATGAAAGTGTGACAGTCGATGTGGCCATTGTCAGAGATTTTTGCGCTTCGTCAGTGTCAGGCGCTTCGAATTTCAACATCGCGGCCGCGGTCTACGCGGCCGCGGTCTAACACAGGACGCAAGAAACGGCCGGTGTAGGAGAAGGTATGTCTGGCCACGTCATCGGGCGTTCCGTAAGTAACCATCTCACCACCGGCATCGCCGCCTTCCGGGCCAAGGTCAATAATCCAATCCGCGGTCTTGATCACGTCTAAGTTGTGCTCGATGACCACCAC
>CAMYNX010000266.1 GCA_947259875.1 uncultured Gammaproteobacteria bacterium
CCTGATGGGGACAGTGGCTTCCCATAGCCGATAAACTGTTTAGGCAACAGGTAGCGAATCACAACGAGGCCTGAAAGTATCTGACCGATCCTTTCTCTTGCATGGCCGGATATATGTCCGCAATCATTCTCTTTTCAAACATCTGTTCTACTTGACTTCACGGGAGGTATTCATATATGTCCCCGGAAATCACGGCCGTCTATTGCTTCGATTCGCTTGCTGAAAAAACCGATTACGTGGCACCTGGCAACCATTAAGATGGCGCTTTACAGCACGTGTGTCATCGCGCAGCTTGAGATTCCGCCGGTTCCAGCAACTCGAGTGCCGCATCCGCGACTTTTTGCCCATCGATGGTCCACACGAACGGCAGAAATCTTGGCATTACGCAGCGATACTGGTCACTGAATGGCCGCCAATCAAGCATTTGTCGTTCGGCAAAGAACAAAGTGACGAGCCTCTTGTTGAGTACCGATGCGATATGCGACACAGCGGTTTCCGGTGTAATGACTATTGACGCCAAGCTCATTAACGACACCAATTCCTGAAGACTGGTCTCACCGTAGAAAAAAACATCGCTGCCCAAATCATTGCTGATGCGCTCGCCCATGCCGGCGTCCTCTGGCGCCGCGGTAACAATAAAGTTTGTGTTTGGATACCGGCGCTTTATCCCCTCGATGATGTGAACATAATTGGCCGCACTGAGATTGCGCTTCAGATAACGCAGAAAACTCTTATAATTACCGCCGGAAAGGTTGATGTGTACCCAAGGATACTCATCGGGAAACTGGCGTTTGAGTTTTGTCCGCACCTCCGTCAACACCCGCTGGTCAATGTGTAGCTGGGGCCGATGGATCCTCGACCTGTCGATACCGAGCAACCACGCCGCGTAGCCCATATTCCTGTCATACATTGAACCCTTCCCATGATGGACGAACGTGGAAGTGAAGTGTTGCCCCTCCTCATCGTCCTTGACCATGGAACAATACACAGCGTTTGGATTTATAGCTCTTAGCGATACCGCCAGGTTATCGAAGTTCGGGTAACTCTGATAATAAATAACTACGTCTGGCCGGTGTGATTCGAGAAATGACTTTGCATCCCCCGTGAGCCTGCCGTCGGTGATCACGAAACTATCATCGATTGCGGGATCGCTCTCAATCAACGCGACATTAGCGCAAGAGCAGAGCACACCAATTCGCTTGTCGCGAAGATGGCGCGCGAGATTTTGAATAACCACCAGATACAACGCCATATCCCCGAGTCTGTCGTCCCTTACGACCAGGATATTCCTCACTTTGTCCCAATCTATTCCGGCCTGGACGTCATTCATCATGCAGGCAAAAAAGGCATCTGTTCTTGGGCAGGCTATGTATCCAGTATCGGTTCAGTCTTACCTAGCCATCGGCGTAACCGGCCATGGATACCCTCGTGGATGGAGAGTAGCGAAGGGATCACCAACAGAATGAGCAGCGTGGCAAAACCCAATCCGAATGCGATGGAGGTCGCCATCGGAATCAGGAACTGTGCTTGGAACGAGGTCTCGAACAGCAGCGGCAACAAGCCCCCAATGGTCGTCAGTGACGTTAACAACACCGCGCGCAGGCGTTGGCAAGACGCTTCCACCACCGCTTCGTCCACCGTCATCCCTTGGTCGCGCAGACGTTTATAAAAAGTCACCAGGATAATCGAGTCGTTGACCACAATTCCAGACAGGCCAAACAGGCCGAACATCGACAAGATGGTCAAGTCCAAACCCATCAGCCAGTGTCCAAGCAGAGCACCGACAAACCCGAACGGGATCGCGGTGATGACCACCAGAGGCCAACCGTAGGAGGCAAACACCCAGGCCAACACCAAGTAAATGAGTATCAATCCGAGCATCACCCCCTTGCGCATATCGGCCAAGGTCTCGCGTTGATCCGCCGAGCGGCCCTCGAACGAATAGTCGATACCATACTTACTTGCGAGATCGCGCAGCGTCGATCCCTGTAACGCCTTCAAAATGCGGTCGACGTTGTTGACGTTGGTGTCCACATCGCCGGTGACCTCCGCCGCCAACCGTCCCTCCGCATGGCGCAGGGCCTCGAACCCGCGCTTGGTGTCCCACCGGGCCACCGTTGACAGGGGCACAAACTCTCCCGAGGGCAGACGGATATTAATACGCTCCAGGCTGCCCAGCCGATCCCGCTCTGCGCGCGGCAGTTTGACCCGGACTTCCACCTCTTCCGGCCCATCTTGAAAGATCTGTACTAACCGGCCATCGAAGGCGGTGCGCAGCTGTCTGCCGAGTTCAGCAACCGTGAGTCCAGACGCTTCGGCCTCCGCGGTGAGCCGATAGATCAACTGTTCACGCCCGTAGGGCATATCGTCTTGCACTTCGCTCACCCCGGGTATCCCCTTCAAGGCCTCTAAGAGCTCCAATGCCGCGGCCTTGACCGAGTCCGCATCGGCCCCGGTTAAGCGGACGGTCAGGTCACGTCCCGGCGGACCGGCCCGCCGCGAGGTGATAATAAAGTTCTCCATCCCAGCCGGCATCTGGATGTTTTCCCGCCAGTTACGGATGAACTGTTCATTGCGAACCACACGCTCGTCTGGTTCGGCCAGCTCGATTTGGATGGAGCCGAGCTGATCGCCGGTGACAATAATGCCTGCGTCATCCCCACTCAATGTACCGTGCCGGGTCACCGCGAGATTGATCAGCTTGCCTTGATCGATTTCCTTCTCGGTCTGAAACACGGTCTCGCGCAGATGCGTCAAGAAATTATCTACCCGGTCGCGGGGCGTCCCGGCAACGAAGGTCGCGTTGGCGAAAATGACCTGTGGCTCCGGGGTTGGAAAAAACACGAAGTTCAGTCGCCCCCCTGCTACGAGCCCGAACGCGATGATCAGCATCGCGATCGCTGCGCTGATAGTGGTGCCGCGGTTCCGCAACGCCACCACCGCCAGCGGGCGGAACACATGTTCCCGGAAACGTATGAAACCGTGGTCGAGCCATCGCCGCAAGCCCTTCGGCTCATCGTGGGTGAGATGTAAAAATGAATGCCGCAGATGACCCGGCAACACCAGGAAGCTTTCCAGCAACGAGGCGAGAATCACGCTAATAATGACCAGGGGTATTGCGAACAGGATGTTACCGATGATGCCACCCACCAGCGTGAGGGGGATGAACGCCGCAATCGTCGTCAGCGACGAGGCCATCACCGGCGCCAACATCCTGCGGGCACCGCCTTCCGCCGCCAGCAACGGATCCTCGCCCATCTGATAGTGGGTCAGCGCGTCCTCACCGACGACGATAGCATCGTCGACGATAATGCCCAGTGCCATGATCAATGCAAATAGACTGATCATATTGATGCTGCCCCCGGCCAGATACAAGATGAACAACGTGGCGGCAAAAGACACCGGAATACCCACCGCAACCCAGAACGCCACTCGGCCGGTCAAGAACACGTACAGTATCGCCACCACCAATATCAGACCGCCACCACCGTTTTTGACCAACAGCATGATGCGTTCTTTGATCAGCTGCCATGATTCGTCATAGACCGTGACGTCAATGCCCGGAGGTAGGCCGGGCAGCGTATCCTGCAACCACTGCTCCAAGATATTCGCGGCCTCGAAAGAATCACCACTCTCCGCGCGGCGCAGGACCAGTTCCAATGTGGGCTTGCCGTTGACCGTCAAGGTCATCTGGCCCTCCCGCGCCTGACGGCGTATGTCGGCGATGGTCCCAAGATCGATGCGCTGGGTGCCTTGGGTGACCGCCGGCAGGCGTGAGAATCCCCACTCGTCGCGGCGTTGATCGAGGCTGCGTAACTCGCGTGCTGCCTGGCCCTTGCCAAGAACGCCGGCGGGCTGATCGCGGCTCAGATCACCGATGCGGTCGGCCATCTGATCGAGGGAACGCTCCAGTTCCTGCAGCCGCCCGCTGTCGATCTCAATGGCGATCTCCTGTTCCGGTAATCCGCTGATATCGACCTTGTCGATACCCCGCGCCAGCAGCCCGGACTCAAAGCGGCGGGCTAATTGACGCAATTCGTTCGCATTATCGGTGCCGGTGATCAACAAGCGCGCCACCGGCTCGTAGCGGCTCACGTTGGCAATCTCCGGCTGCTCCGCATCCTGCGGCAGGTTGCGGAACTCATCTACCAACCGCCGCGTGTCCTCTAGCGCGATCAACGGATCGGTCCCTTCCATGAACTCCAGGGTAATAGATGAGATGCCCTGGGAAGACGTCGAAGTAATCTTATTCAGGTTATCAATGCTCTTGAGCCGCTGCTCCAAGGGATTGGTGATGCCGTCCTCGGTGTCTTCG
>CAMYNX010000267.1 GCA_947259875.1 uncultured Gammaproteobacteria bacterium
GCCACCGCGGGACCCTGATCTTCCGGATGACGGATATCAAACAGCGCCTCGGCCTGGCTCTGCACCGCACCGTCGCTGCCGCGCAAAATGCCGCGCAGCACGTAAGCTCCGGCCAGGAAGCTACTGGTGTTCCAGTTTTCAATCATGCCAGTGGAAGCGCCGGCGCTTAAGGTGCCGACCTCGGTGGGCCCAAAGCGTGCGACCAGAAAACCTGCGGTGTCTTCCAGGCGTAGCTCGACATTGAAATCACCTGATAGCACGCCGTGGTTGTGAATCAAGCCCTGCAATGCAACCGCCTCATTGGGCCCGTAGACGGGCGCATCCGTGGAAACAGCGATACCACCCAAGGTAGAGGCCGGCACGGGGAGACTGACGCTATTGTTGGCTTCATTGCATTCGCTAAGCTGCTCATCGGTATCAACGAGCGCATAGATGTCATCGCTAGCGGTGAAGGTGGTCACACCATCCAGTTGCACGTCCTCCCATGTATCGGGAGTAAGCGCATTTAGACTGACCGAACCCATGAGCGTGCCACCTGCTAGGGGATGACCTTCATAGAAGGACACCAGTACACCATCAGGTGAGGCCATCGCGCCACCATTACCCACCCGTACCGAGACGCTCAGGGGTTGGTCAGTACCGTTGCCGATGATATGGAGTACAGATGCGGTTAAATCCGGTGTGCCGGTCGGCGATTGATCGATTAGGGTATTCAGCCGGTAGGTGTTATGAACCTGCCAGCTATTCTGCTCAACAACAGGTACGGTACCGTCGTCGTTGATATTCGTAATGTGATAACTGTGCTGGTTCCAAATCTTTCTCGTATTGACCCAGCTGTTATTTACGTCTTGGAAAACACGAATACCGGTTGTCGTGCTCCCAGAATAATACTTATTCGATACAACGATCAGATCTGCACGATTGTCGTTGTCGATATCGGTAATGACGGGTAATTCTAAGGCAGTACCCGAGAAGTTGGTAAGTTCAAAAATCACATTGCCTGTTAAGCCGTCGAAAACACGAAGTTTAGCTTCGTCAGCATAGACAATTTCCGCACTACCATTCCCGTCAAAGTCGAAAACGGATGATCCAGTAATATTCGATGAATAATCTTGCGTGGGGCTACTCCACTTAACGCTCCCATCGGTCTCAAAAACGGTATAAAAGCGAGAACCGGCTACACCGATTTCCGGTTGGCCATCTCCGTCTACATCGGCTATGGTTGGCGGGCCGCCCCGGCCTCCCCCTGGCAGCACAACCGGACCCCATAGCATTGATCCATCATGGTTCAGAAGGTGTACGCGCCCACCGCCAACGACCACGATCTCGGCAAACCGGTCTGCATCAAAGTTGCCTATTGCCGTAACCCCGTCGCCAACGGAATTGTTTATCCACAACAATTGACCCACATGGCCATAGGCCGATGCACCAACGATTACCTCAGGGCGCCCCTCATCATCGATGTTGGCTACGATTGATGCAGAAACGTTGGGATGGCTTCCTCCTAAAGTGAATCCGCCCGTGCCGGTCCAGCGGATTGTGCCGTCGTTATTGATCACCTTGTTGCCAAAAACAATCTCAGCTTCGCCGTCACCTTCTAGGTCAACAATGCTTGGAGCACCGATATTCCACCCTGAAGAAAAAGACGATGACCATTTAAACGTTCCATCATGTTCGAACGCGACCAATCCATCGCGATATCGTGGCCCCACAATTTCAATCAGACCGTCTTGATCAATGTCGCCGACGGCTAGATTCCCATAACTCGACAACCGGTAGGCCGCATCGCTAACCGTTACAAGTTCCGAGCCATCCCGACCGCTAACAATTCGAAGTATTCCTGCGCCGAAATCACGACCTTGTCCTCCGTAGGCAACAAAAATGACGTCCGGGATATCGTCTCGATCGATACTGCCATCGCCGTTGTCATCATTGGTTTGGGCAACGGTAGGCGCCATCATGACTTGATCAAAAGCGGGTTCAACTAAACTACCAACCCATTCCCACTTCAGCACCGGCTCAAATGTGCCAATATCTGGCTGCACTTCGCAGGCGCTCGCTGATGTCGTGACATTATTGTTTTCATCGCTCTCCACGACGATCTGCGTGCTATCCACCCATACCGTAATCGGTGCATCGCGAAACGGCAGAGCACCTCCTAGCGAGATTTCAGCGGCCTCGATGCCATCGACATCGATTGGACTCATTGTGGCAGTCTGCCCTAGTAAGGTATCGGTGCTCGCGTCGTAGGTACTGTTCTGGTTCACGTCATAGAAGGCCACTGCGCCAACATGAGCTTGGGACGTCGCTGTCCCCAGATTAGCGATCTCAACGGTCACCTTGCCGGTCAATGCCAGGGTGTTCGGGTCGTTCGCAACGAGCGATGTGTCAACGACGTTAACAACAAGATCCGCCAACAACGCGCCCACCGCTTCGCGGCGAAGCCGGATCTGTCCGATATCCAAAACCACTGAAGCTTCCAGCGTAAGCGTGAGGGTGTTGCTTACGTAGCCGGCCAGGGTAAACTGCAAGCGACCTTGCAACTCGGTGAGCCCAGGTACCGCAAATCGGCCATCGGCACCGGTCATGATCAACAGATTGGTCGCACCAAAGGTGACTGCGACTTCAACACCTTCCAGCGGCTGGTTAGTGACTGTATCCACTACGACGCCGGTTACACCGGCGGTGTTCGCCTCAGGGGGCGCAGCGCCCTCCACATAAAGGCTCGGGGAAAAGATCAGAACACTGTTCTCTGACACCACCGCCGTGGCGCTAACGCTGTCGTAACCCGGCGAGGAAACCTCAATCAGTAGGGAACCGGGGATCAATCCTTCGATTTGATAGTCGCCCTCGGCATCGGTGGTCGTGCTTACGCTGGTTGAGCCCGTGACACTGACAGTGACGCCAGACAACACCAAGCCCGTGTCAGCATCGGTGATCGTACCTCGGATTGCCGTCATCGGGGTTACCACGGGCGTGAGTGAGCTTGAGAACACCAGCACGCCGCCCGCGACCACATCTGCCGAAGCCGATGCACTGGAATAGCCCTCTTTGGTTGCCATTATCGTGACGGGGCCGGGCAACACATTGGTAACCTGGTAGTTGCCGTTGTTGTCGGTCACGGCCGGTGTCGGTAGAGCGTTTACCGAGATGAACACATCTTGAAGTGGCAGACCCGTCTCGCTGTCGGCAAAGTAGCCGCGGACGGTACCGGTCGTGCTACCCGCTTGTTTCAACATGTGCAGCGTAGTGAAGTCGATGCTTTGTCCCGAGCTCGCGTGGGTGCTGGCCGCCACGGACGAATAACCGGCGAGGCTCAGCTCAAGGGTGTAGTGACCAGGCGCTAGCTCCGTCAATTCAAACGAGCCATCGCTTTCGGTAAGCACATTCGTGGCGCTGGGACCGATTAACACAATGCTTACACCCGTTAACGGGAGAGCGGTGTCGCCGTCGACAACCATGCCGCGGATGCTATAGTATTTCAGATAAATAAACTCACAGAACTTCTAAGCCACACCAGCCTGTAGACGCAGTTTTTTCATGACGGAAATCACTTTCATTGCATCTTGCAAGTATTTGTTGAAGGCTTTGATGACGGCGTTCCTAAGGTCATCGAAAGTTGGAAAATATTTGCAATGCGTCGCCTCAGCCTTGGTATTTTTCCATAACTTTTCGATGGGGTTCTTATCTGGCGAGTAACTTGGTAATTGATAAGAGAATAACCTATCTTCAGCTTCCTTCTCTGCCTTGAACTGGTTCACCTCAGCACTTCGGTGATACGGTGCTCCGTCTTCGATTAGGATCACGGGACAGCTATATTGTCCCAGTACCTGTTGAAGAAACCCAATATAACTCTTTCCATTGAATTTGCCTTCACATTCCTGGTAGACAAAATTACCCGATACAAACTCAATAACACCGAATATCTTTAGTCCTTTCCGTTTTCCGGAGGTCTTGACTGTTGGTTGCTTGCCTTTCGGCGCCCACGTTCTGCCCAATGAGCCCCATTGCGCAAAAGAGACCTCGTCACCAAAGACAATGACGGCACCCTTGGCTTGGGCTAGCGCCAGGATTTCGGGCCATTTTTGTTCTTCCCACTCCTTTCTTTTTCGCTCCCACTCCTCATCCTCTGTCTTGCCGGGAATAAACTTGGCCTTCTGATAGCTTAACCCGATACGTTTGAGTAAAGAACAAACATATCGAGGTGAGTAGGTTACACCAAAACGCTTTTCGATCTCGATGACAATCATGGCAGAGTTCCATATGCCACGATCATAACCGCAGGCTTCCGGACCCTCTACCACCACCCATATGCCACGATCATAACCGCAGGCTTCCGGACCCTCTACCACCACCTTATATAACACTTCTTTTTGATTATCATTTAAGCGGGGTTTGCGCCCGCGACCTTTGTAGTGTTTTCCAAGTAACCACGAAAAACCACGGACAATAAATGTTTTTAAACCAGTTGTAAACCGTTCGACAACAGATATTTAATTGCTTTGCGATTGTAGAAAACTTTTCCCCTTCTTGTATCAACAATAAACAAGTGGTAATTTTGTACAAATGCAGATTATTTAGCTTTTCAACCAATGCAAGTTCTCTTTTCAGTCGTTCGACCATCTCTTTTTTAAATGTTAACCGGACCATCAGATTCCCCCAAAAAATCAGCGGATAGGATTTACTACTACCCATATTATTTTCGCAATTATTTGGCGGAATGTCTATATACGGCGGAATCGATTTGCATTCAAATAATGCATTGACATTACTACTTGATGAGCGAGATCGGGTAGTTTTTGAGAAACGCTTGCCTAACGAGTTGGACGTTATTCTGTTGGAACTTTCACCGTATAGAAGTTACGTCAAAGCGCTCGCGGTGGAATCGACATTTAACTGGTATTGGTTGGTGGACGGATTAATGGACGCCGGCTATGTAGTTCATCTAGTGAATACCGCCGCGGTTAAAACATACGAGGGACTTAAGCACACGGATGATTCGCACGATGCGCGTTGGTTAGCCCATCTGGAGCGACTGGAGATTTTGCCGACCGGTTATATCTATCCAAAACAAGAGCGCCCGGTGCGCGACCTGTTACGCAAGCGTTCTCAAATGGTTCGTCAGCGAACGAGCAATATTTTGAGTATTCAGAACTTGATGGCACGC
>CAMYNX010000268.1 GCA_947259875.1 uncultured Gammaproteobacteria bacterium
GCAGAATCGGACGTTGCGATTATTATCAATCAATCACTTGTGAGCGAAATATATTTTATATTCGACAAATTTAGGGTCGAGTTGGTGAAGTCGGGCTAACACAGATATACTACCGCTGTGCACTTCCGGTAATTGACGTACCAGTTTAAGATCATCGGAATCCCATATGCGAATATTTCGATCGGCCGCGCCACTGCCTGTGATGATATATTCGCCAGACTCGCCAAATGTCATCGCAAATATTGGTCCATTCGCACCGTGTACGCGGCGCTCTTCCAACAACGGCGTAGTCAGCGACCACCGCATGAGTGTTCCTTCCATGCCACCACCAAAGAGAAACCGATCATCTGGATCAAAGTGTAGCTTCGAGAGCTGTTCGGGAAGTTCGGCGTAGAATAATGGAGTCTCGGGCCGATCAAGCCGCCAGACCCATAGTGCTGGGCGATTATCTGACACGGCAACAAACTGCTTTGATATTCCCATCGTACTCAAACGCATCGGGTCATGACCACCGAATTGATAGCGTTCGGGTTCCACGCTGCCGGTGTCAAACAGCAATACGCCATCCTCTGCGTTTGCTGTCGCATAGGATGAGTCACCATCACGAAAGGCAATCCCGATGTAGTCACGATTTGTTGGACTCTCAATTGCTGGACCATCATTAAATAGAGGTTGCCAGCGAATACTAGAGGTGGACTGGGTGATTACATCAACATTTGGACCTTGATTGTGAAGGTCAATGATAAAGTCGTCAATCTTCAGTTTGTGGTCTATCAGGGAGTGACTATCTGCGACATTCCAAATCACTACTTCTCCACTCACGCCACCGGAGACACAACGCTCGCCTTGTTGATCACAGGTGATGGACATCGCGGCCAACCGATGACCCACAAAGCTTTCGCCTTCGTCCCCCTCTAATGAGAAGGTGCGAATGCCTCCTTGCAAGGTGGACAACAGTAGTCTCTCGTGGATAACGTCTATGGCCGCCGCAAACGGTTGAATGGGAAGCCTGTATTGAGCAGCGACCAAGAATTTGTCTCCGTCATGATTCCAATGTACCAAATTGCCCTGCCGATCAAGCGTCAAGAAGCCATGTAAGAGCTCTTGAAATAGAATCAAACGCGCTGCATGTACTTTTTCTCCGAATGCATCAATCGGTTGGCCGTCTATATTAAATGCGTGGAGGGTGCCGTCATCATCGGAAGCGATTACGAGTCCAAGTCGTGGAACCACGTCCAGAGACGCGAAGCCAAACAACCCGGCCCGACGCATCCATTTAACCCGCGCCTCGTCGATATCTACGCCAAACAATCGCCCCACATGATCCGAGGCGACTAAAAAGTTGCGACTCTTATCAATCGCCAAGGCAGTAACGGGACGCTCGCCCTGCACTTTTGGAAGTTCGGGATCAGGACCGTAGAGATCAACTGAAACCTTCTGCGTGCCGGGAGAAGGCGGAGGCCATCCGTTAATCCTTCGATACTGTCCTGCCGCGAAATCCCATATTCCCACTCCACCGTACTCGAAGGCGGAAACGACAGATGCACCATCTGGAGTAAATACCAGCGAGTGAATCCGATTGCCAGCAGCGGCGTGACCGTGCAAGGTTCGTTCCCGGCACCATCGAGGACGCTCCGGACGCGATGTCTCCCATACAGCAATTGTACCGCCTTCCCCCGCCGCTGCGACACGCCCAGACTCCGGATGGTAATCCACACTTCTTACGCCAGCAGGATAACCATGAAGAAAGCGTTCAACGTGACGCAAGCGCCGAAGTAGGCTCATAAGCGCGGCTTTGGCTTCAACCGTGGGCTTAACGGCATGCGCTGCACCAGCTAACAACAAGCCCCGGTCTTGATGGTCAGTAGCCAAAGCGAGCGCTGCGAGTTCGCGTGATCGAGCCGTCTGAGTTTGGTCGTAGAGAAAAATCGACAGCGCAACTAACAGTGAAGCAACGACAGCTAAAGCAACAGCATAGTTTCGAGTTCTAGACCGTGCAGCAGCAGCTGAGGCAGTCATGAAAGCACTGGCGTACTGCTTCTGGGCACACAGAGCGCTGCCGATAAGCTGGGCTATTCACGGCCTATTTGGGTAAACACTTTTTGGGTTGGCTGAGTTTGAATACACCATGCCGTGCATCACCGAGATATTCGGCATGTACGTCAAGGTATTCACCCGCGCAAAAATCCGCAAGCGATTCAAAACAGACCCCCTCGGCAGTTTGTCCAACGACAGAAAATTGTGGCCCGAACAGCTGATGGGAACTTAATACTTCGAACCTGGCGAACCATTTGCGCTCATCATCGGGCGCACGTGCGCACTCCAAAAGCCGGATCTCTAACAGTGATTCGTTGGGCGCGGCGGTAACTGCACTTGTCCGTGGTGGTGGTTCTGGCATGGCGAAAACTCCGGAGTGGCCTGTCAACAGCAGTATAATCGATATAGAGACTCCTGCTAAGGCGCGCTTTCAGGTTTCTCCGCCGTAAAAACAGGCCATCCCTGGCCTGCCTTCACTTCAAACAAGATATACACGATAGAGCGTATTGTTGTCGACATACATCGTCACCCGTTTGTTATTCGCTTGTGCTTCACATAAGGAGATAAAAGTATTGGTAACGCCATCCGGATTTCCCGTTTTTATTTTCCGCCAACCTAAGCCCTGGATATTTGCCCAGGCATTCTGGGAATGATGACTAGTATAGGTACGATTGACGACTCTGTTTGCAAGCCACTCTTTAACCACAGCTCCGCCGACGTTAATATCAGCAGTAATAGTTGATCCGACACGAGTGATAGCTGAGACATTGACTTTGGAATCACTGCCATCATACGCTTTGCTGTTGGGCGTGGTCGTTGAGCTAAATGCGTTATTTCCATTGAATGGAAAGAGGTCGCCACTATCTCCGGAGTTCGCATTGCTGTTCAGGTCACGCTTGCCGTCTGCCTGCTCAATATCAACAAGATAGTGTGCTTCGTCACTGTTATTGGATTGGTTATCGTCAGCATGCTCGATAATGCAACCCTCACCCGGCAGGTAGGAATCAAAGCCCTGTTGCTGCCGGTTTGCCATCAAAAAATACTCTTTTGAATTTACAGTGCCAATCGGTAACTTGTAGACATCACCATTATTGAAATAGGGCTTCATGGTGACGCTCTGGGTACTATTGAATAGTGTCGTTGGTGTAACCCAGCCCGCTTTCAATTTACACCAGGCTGATGGATGTGCAGGCGTATGACCACCATTGTTCCAACTACCTCCAGCCATCAAATCCCAACGGCCGGTTCCGCGTGATGAGTAATCGGTATCATACAGATCTGGCCACTGCATCAACAGATGACCCAATTCATGCGACATGACACCGACCCGACCATCTTCCGGTGCCATGAAATAGCTACGAATCTGCACACCATCAACCATTTTCGGCGTAATCGACCACTTATGCGACCAGAAATCACTTTTGTTACCTGTCGCTTCGCCACCGGAACCCGCAGGAATAATAATCAGTGCGTCAACAACTCCGTCACCATCATTATCATATTGTGCGAAGTTCACATACGGAGCAGCAAGATCAATGACATCCTCGACAAGCTTCTGCGCATTACGAGGGTAGCCTCCGAAACCGAAATCATCATTAGTGTAGTATGATTTTGGTTGCGGTGCACGATACCAACCTGCAGTGACACCGCCACTACCGCTGACCTCACCGATAACGTCTAATTTACCGTATGACGCTTCGCGGTAAAAGTCGCGCATACTTCCTGTTGCGTATGTACCTGACGAGAAAAGCATGTCACTAAAGTGAGGCTGCGTCTGCATTCCGCTTTTATCAGAAAAATCCACCAACAGAACCAGAGCTCTACGTGTACCAATGATGGGGCTAAAAGCCCTGGTGGGTGCGACCAGGGTATGGGACCGGGTTTTAGGTGGCCGCATCAAGATTTGAGCGGCGCTTTTTCGATCCAGAACTTCGTCGTCCGCCTCCTCAGGAAGCTCAAGCCCCTCTTGCAGGCGCTGTTTGGAACGAATAATCTTCTCCTCCAGCTCAGGTGAAGGAGGTGCGATGCAAAGTTTGTTGTACATTGTCTTTCCCTTTTTTCTATAGTTAAAAGAAGATCTCTTGATCTGCTGCCAGACAGATATTCAACGGTTTTTTCTCCTCGCTTAACTGACCTCATGAACAAGGATCACCATCCCCTCCGTCGATTGTGCTATGCGTACCGGATAGGCTTGCATGCTAAGCAGATCACCACATTCGATCTCCGAATGGCCTGACAGACTCACATGGGCACGGACAGACGGTGAAATCTATCGAAAACGGTACGTCTGTTTTCGTGCCAGTCTGGTGGGAGGTGTGGTCAAACCGCAGGCTTGCCAACCCTGTTGCCGACCCATCCACCATCCCGGCGTCTTCCACGTAAAGATTCAGAACCGCGTCCCAGAATGTCTTAACCGTCTCTCCGATAACGACCTTCCCGTGAACTGTTATCTGTAGTTCCTCAGCCATGCACCTTCTCGAGCGTTACTTTTTAGTTTTGGAACGAGAACTGGCATTTTTTGCCGTTGGCTCCTCCTCATCCTCAGTCTCGTCTTCATCATCTGGCGGTGGTGGTGCATCCTCAGACTCCGTTTCATCCAGGCCGGGAGCGGGTGCAGCTTCACTGTTCGTGATGTTGCCAAACGCATCGTCGGAATCCGGCTCAGGAGCCATCTCCATCTCAGCGAGAGAATCTGAGTAACCACTATGCATGACCTCTTCAGGGCCTGGGGCGTCAAAATAGTCATCGCTTTCAGTGCTGTTTGATTCTGTTTCCTCAGGGCCTGGTACCGTACTGTCATCCCCCGCCATGTTAGAAGAGGCCAGGTTATTCGGTGCAGGCCCCTCTGCCAGTTCAGCCGCAGAGCTACTCGCAGCAGACTCTCCCACTAAGGGGATTTTGATAGTGATTTCCGGGATCATTTTTCTTTCTCCTGTAATTTATCTGGTGGACCACATTGGCTGCTGTTCTGCAGCCAATGGCCCCGATATATAACTCAATTCATATACGCACGTTCAATACTATTCGCCACGATATAGACATTG
Source organism: uncultured Gammaproteobacteria bacterium (assembly GCA_947259875.1). Taxonomy (GTDB): domain Bacteria; phylum Pseudomonadota; class Gammaproteobacteria; order Arenicellales; family JAANXG01; genus CALZGZ01. The sequence continues at coordinate 5,082 of CAMYNX010000268.1, forward strand.
ACGGTGCGATTATTAGCCTTGGCAGCGCTCAACAGAACAAAGGTGTTGGTACACCCATCCTTGTTGCCGGTTTTTATTTTTCGCCACCCAAGGCCAGATATCCTCGCCCAGGTATTTTGTGAATGGTAAGTAGTGTAAGTTTGAAGAACGGCCTTATTATTGGTCCACATGATAATTTCCTCTTTAGGTTGTTGGGGATACTCCCCGATTACAGATTGGATATATCTCCAGTCCGCGACATTTTCTGAAAGAAAAACTAACTGTTTCTACTTAATCATCAGTTCAAATACACCCGATTTATGGTGCTACCATCTGCAAACACATTTACTGTTCTGTTGTTTGCTTTTACCTCGCATAAGGCGACAAAGGTATTGGTGCACCCATCTTTGTTACCGGTTTTTACTTTCCGCCACCCCAGGCCCTGAATACGCGCCCATGCATTTTGCGAGTGATACGTTGAATAGACCTGAGAAACCAATCTGTTCGTATGCCAGGTTGTATAGATGGCATGCGCCGTAGCAATGTCTCCATTGCTCAAACCACTGCGCTGTCCGATTGATTTTCCAGGGGGAATAGTGGTGATTGTGTCCTGACCATTTTTTGAAAATGCCCAAGCCGGATAATGCATAATTGAACCATAGTCATAAGGCCCATAATCGTCGCCATCACTAATATGCTGATTAAAATTGTGCTCCATACCTGACGTGATATTTCCCCAATGTATCTTGACGTATGTGTCACGATCTTCGCGGCTCATCTCATGCCAGATACCCCAGGCGTGACCAATTTCATGGATGGTACTTCCAGTACCGCAGCCACTAGCAAGATTTATATATTGACGACCACCGCGCATACCAACACTAGAACTGCAGCCACTTGACGGTCTGAAACGGACATAGTTCGGGTATTGGCTTGCATTGGCCGCTGTGCGTACAACGAAGCGCAGGTTAGTCTTGCTCTCCCAGTGTGCAATAGCGTCGGTAACCCGGTTTTTACTCGGCAGGGTGGAATCTATTTCATAAGGCATCAATCCATTTGGCCAGCGATACTGCGCACCACTGATTGCCACCCCCATCTCAAGATCGTCTTGTGCAGCATCTATATCGCCCGCATTTATAGCTTGGGTGCGAGCTAGCATCTCTTCTGCTGTACCCAGTACAATATCGCCTTCAAACAAGGCAAGCCCATCAACAACAGTATATTGAACAGGTTTGTTTTTAAACGTCAGACCAGAGACAAAACCGGTAAGCGTTTCGTCGCCGGAGAGCATTTCACCGTTTTCATATTCGTTCGTCATAATCTCACTCCTCAATTGGCTGTTTTGAATCTCTTTACGTAACAAGTTTGGGTGAGAGTTATTCTTGCAGTCATAGCTATCTTGCGCAGCGACAGATTCACGCCATGGTTGTGAAAAATTCACTTTACAAATGAAAAACGCTTTTACATAAGCAAGTCTGATGAATGGCAGTGCGTCGGGTAGCAAGTGCAGGGTTGGGGCGGAGTGTTTTTGTCTCGGTGAACTGGGCGAAGACGTGGGTGTCGCGCCATTTGAAGGGGTTGAACCGTGCCGGTCTGATTCAGATGGATCGGTGCGGTAAGAATGTGAATTCCGACTCAATCACTGGCAGGAAGACCTCTATCCCACCATTCTTAACTAGAAGGTTGTTGATAATCCCTCATGCTGCACGATACGGCGTTACAATCCGGCTCAAAATAGGTATAGAAGATATAGACGCCCCCGTTTTCCCGAATCGAGGGCTACCATCCAGGATGGATACCTCAAAGTGGTACGCTAAGCCACTGTAACCAAAGGTTAATAAGGAGGCGTCTATGAAACAGAATATAGTTTACGTTGGGCTTGATGTCTACGACACGCAATACCATGGTTCAGCATTGGACAAAAACACCGGCGAAGTCATTCATTTCAAATGTCGGCCAACATTGAAGGGATTGCTCGGCCAGCTTGAGAAGCTAGTGGTCCATGCGGTTAATTCTGTAACGCATTCTTTGCTCGTCCAACGGCAGCCAAAATATGACTGGCAGGCTTCGTCCATCTAAACGGCTTGGCAC
>CAMYNX010000269.1 GCA_947259875.1 uncultured Gammaproteobacteria bacterium
TCTTATTCGAATCCTTAAAAAAACACAACATCCCGGTCCGGATGTGATTAATCGTGCCTGATCTACACTCATACCATATTGCTCCGCATCGGCGGCTTACGACCCATCGCCGCCATTGAGGTGTTGGCCACGTGAGTGGCTCCTATTGATCGGTAAGCAGATATTGCAGACAGAAAGTTTTAGAAAAAGCGATGATGTGCCTTTAACCGATACCAGATTCCGTCTTTCTTTTGTGTAATCTTAAGGGATCGTCACAACGGCATTCGTTTCAACGTGTTTACGGGCGTTGCCGCTACCGCAATGGCGAGGATTCAAGCGTTTACCGCATTGTGTTGACATATATTTTTAGACGCGGTGAAATTCGCCGACCGTGTTGAGTATGAAGATGAAAAGACATACCGCTCCGCGGCTGGTTCTCGCTCTCTTGTTGCTGGTCGGCCAATGGCTGATGGTTGCACATGCGGCGCAACACGACGTGGACGATCGATACCACGTCGCTTGCGCGGTATGTCTGGCCGCAACCGGTGTCGATACCCAGTTAGACTCGCCCGTTATTCAAGCAATTGTCCGTTGTGCCGATACCCTAAAGGAATCCGTTGCTCCGACTCGGCATACGGCGCGCTATTTATTCAACCTCCACATCCGCGGCCCACCCAGATCCTAACTTCGTCTTAAGTTTCTTAGCCCGGAGATCAACTACCGGGTCGATTGTTTTGTGTCACTAGCGACAACCTAGGAGTGAGTCATGCGAACGCAATCCTTTGCGGCAATAGTATGCATTTCCGCCTTATTTAACTCGTGGACGGCCCACGGAGACACAGCTACGGAGATACAACAGATCAGGGAAGAGATGCGGCAGATGAGAGAAGACTATGAAAAGCGGCTGCGGGTACTTGAACAAAAACTGGAACGTGCGGAGCAGTCCTTCAGTGTGAAAGCCGAAGAAGCCGAACGCCCCAAAGCAGCGGATAAGGCCGCGGAAGTCGCAGGCGCATACGAGAGAAAAGCGGGGGCCTCCGGTCGTCCCACCGCGGCGCGACCGGCGAATCCAGCCATCAGCGCGATTCTGCAGGGCACGTATGCAGATTACAGCTCCAATGTGGAGCCTGAGATCCCAGGTTTCATTCTCGGACCAGAGACGGAACTTCGACCGGAAGGATTTTCCCTGCGCGAGTCGGAAATCAATCTTGAGGCCAATGTGGACGACAAGTTCCGCGCTTGGTTGACGGTTGGTCTGGAGAACGAGGAGGGCGAAACCAAAGTAGAAGTGGAAGAGGCTTACGTCGACACCTTGGCATTTCCGGCCGGTTTTGGCCTCAAATTCGGCCGTTTTTTTTCGGATATCGGTTATCAGAATCGACTTCACAACCACTCTTGGGACTTCGTAGATGCACCTTTACCTTACCGCGCCATGCTGGCGAATCAACTTCGGGATGACGGCCTGCAGCTGCGCTGGGTGGCGCCGACGGATTTGTTTGTGGAGCTTGGCACAGAACTGTTGCGCGGAGACGGTTTTCCAGCTGGAGGTGAGGACCGATCCGGGGTGAATGCCTACACTTTATTCGCACATATCGGTGGGGATTGGGGTATGAGTTCTTCCTGGCGGCTCGGCTTATCTCAATTCCTAGCCGACGCGGACGGACGCGAAACTGGCGCAGAGGATAGCGACGAGCGTTTTATTTTTAACGGTGACAGCGACCTGAGCATCGTCGATTTCGTCTGGAAATGGGCGCCCCAAGGCAATCCCACGCAGAGAAACTTTGTACTTCAAGCGGAGTATTTCTACCGCGATGAAGACGGTGACGTCGGTTATGACGACGGTGCGGGGAGCTTAACCACCACGGCTTACGATGGTACTCAGCAAGGCCTCTACATCCAGGGGGTGTATCAATTTATTCCCAAATGGCGAGTCGGTGCTCGGTACGATTGGTTAACTGCGGATAATGATGTCAGTAACAATCCAAATGGGGAGTTCGATATCCTGGCCCAGGACAGCGACGACCCCAAGCGTTACAGCCTGATGGTGGATTGGTCAAACAGCGAGTTCGCGCGATTTCGTTTGCAGTACAACCGTGACGAATCGCGCCCAGACGGGGAGACGGACGACCAGGTAATTCTCCAGTATATCCATAGCATCGGGTCGCACGGCGCGCACGAGTTTTAGGAGGAGCTAATAATGCGAACAATCGCAGCTTTGATGCTTTGCCTATGCGCGGCGCTCGCGAGCGAGCCAAGCGTGTCCGCACTGAGGGTGTTCGCCTGTGAACCGGAATGGGGCGCGTTGACCAACGAGCTCGGCGGAGAGCGCGTGAACATCTATACCGCCACCACTGCGCTGCAAGATCCTCATCTTATACAAGCGCGCCCAAGTCTGATCGCGCGCGTCCGGCGAGCGGATCTTGTTGTGTGTTCCGGAGCGGAATTGGAGGCGGCTTGGTTACCCGTTTTACTGAGGCGGGGAAACAACCCCAAAGTACAACCTGGCACACCGGGATTTTTTGAAGCCTATACCTACGTTGAGATGCTGGAAATACCGTTGAAGGTAGACCGTGCCGAGGGAGACATTCATGCTTTAGGTAATCCGCATATTCAGACTGATCCTCGAAACATCCTCAAGGTAGCACAAGCGTTGAGCGAGCGTCTGATCGCCATCGATCCGGATCACGCCGGGTATTTCACAGAGCGATACGAGGCATTTGACCGCCGCTGGACAGAGTCTATCAATCGTTGGGAAAAGATGGGCCAAGCGCTACGGGGAGTTAAGGTAGTGAGCGATCATAAGGCGTGGCCTTACTTGTATGGTTGGGTGGGTCTTGCAGAGGTCGCGACTTTAGAGCCGAAACCTGGAATTCCGCCGAGTGCGGGCCATCTCGCGCGGGTCCTCGGTGTAGTAGACACCGAGAAGGCGCGCATGATTGTCCGCGCCGCCTACCAGGATTCGCGTCCAGCGAAATGGCTCGCTGCCAGATCCGGATTACCCATCGTTGAGTTACCGTTCACTGTTGGCGGTGTCCCCGGTGCGGACGATTTATTCGGCTTATTCGATGTGACTATGCAGCGTCTGGTTGAGGCCGTGCAATGACGGTGGAGTTGGATTGGTCCCTGCTGGGGCCGCCTTTGGTCGCTGGATTTTTGATCGTGGTGACCCACGTCGCTTTCGGCCGCGAGGTGCTGAAACGGGGGATCATATTTATTGATCTGACCATCGCCCAAGTTGCGGCGCTTGGGGTGATCGTGGCTGGCACGCTGCAGTTGGGAGACGCTGCGTGGGGTGTTCAAATGCTCGCTGTAAGTGCGGCTCTGGTGGTAGCGGCGCTTCTTTCATGGACCGAACGACGTTGGCCGCACCTGCAGGAAGCCTTTATCGGTAGTTTGTATGTAGTCTCGGCGAGCTTTGCTCTACTCTTGTTGGCAAACGATCCCCACGGTGCCGAGGCATTCAACAAACTGCTTTCCGGACAATTGCTGTGGGTAACGTATGAGCAAATCATACCGGTTGCACTGCTTTATGTCGGTATCCTGATTGCATGGTGGTTTTGGGGCGAACGGACGAAAAGTTTGTTTTATTTCTTGTTTGCGTTGCTGGTAACCGCTTCGGTGCAACTGGTAGGTGTGTTTCTGGTTTTTGCGACCTTGATACTGCCTGCGCTTGGCATCTGTCGGATAAATAGAAAGGGTGATCTGTTGGTAGGTTACAGTGTGGGCGCTATTTCCTACATTGCGGGGTTGTGGCTTTCATTTGCGTTTGATATACCCGCAGGACCACTGGTAGTTTGTTTGCTTGCGGTGTTATCTGTAGTAGCGTTCGTCGTACTAGCGCCGAGCAAGGTTGGTGTATCGGGACGCCCGTGAACTACCGCGACGGTTTTCCAACCTCGATTTTGGCTATTATCTATCGAGCCATAATGGTGGTGCGTTACCTCGGTGTTACGAGTTTTGATTCTCGGAGTAGCGAAATAATTTTGAGCCCTGCGAAAACAGCACATGTGCTCAATACGGGTAAAGTCCTAGCCACTGCAAGTACAAGTAATCGTAAACGTCTGGACACAAAGTAAACCGGCCGTTCAGAGATCAAGAATTCGGTATGCTTCAATGACGGCGTTTGGCCGAATCCGGTCCGACGAAGTTAGAACGACCGAAGCGTTGATTCTCGACATTGTGACCTGGCGATTTCGACTCCAAGCAGACCTATGAAGCGTTCG
>CAMYNX010000270.1 GCA_947259875.1 uncultured Gammaproteobacteria bacterium
GGCCAGCGTCATTATCCCTTGAATGCCGCGTTCCAAAACGGTCCCAACAGCGGCCAAGACGTGTTTATTCCCATCGATTGGGTCATCGGTGGCCGCGAGTGGGTGGGCAAGGGGTGGCGTATGTTGATGGAGTCGCTGGCCGCCGGGCGCGGTATTTCGTTGCCGGCCTCGGGCACCGCGGGCGCCAAGGTAGCGGCGCGCACCACCGGGGCGTACGCACGCATTCGCGAACAGTTCAACGTGCCGATCGGCAAGTTCGAGGGCGTGGAAGAGGCGCTGGCCAGAATCGGCGGTGTGACCTATATGATGGACGCGGCGCGGCTGCTCACCGCGTCCGGCCTCATGCTCGGCGAGAAGCCGTCGGTGATCTCGGCGATCGTTAAGTACCATCTCACCGAGGGCGCCCGCCAAGTGATCAACGACGCCATGGATGTCCACGGGGGGCGCGGGATATGCATGGGGCCGAGCAATTATCTGGCCCGGGCCTATCAGCAGATTCCCATCGCCATCACCGTCGAGGGCGCCAACATCCTCACCCGCAGCATGATCATTTTTGGGCAGGGAGCGATGCGCTGTCATCCGTATCTATTGCAAGAAATCACGTCGGCGTCTCACCCGGACCCCGACATCGGTGGCGAGGAATTTGATCAGGCGCTGTTCAGTCATTTCGGATTTAGCGTCACCAATGCGGCGCGCGCGTTCGTATATGGCCTGCTGCGACGGCTTGCCCCGGCGCCTGTCGATGGGCCGGTGGCGAATTACTATCGAGACTTATCCCGCTACAGTGCCGCTTTTACGTTTCTCTCCGACGTGACGTTACTGATCCTGGGTGGCGGGCTAAAACGCAAGGAAATGCTCTCCGGACGGTTTGCCGATGCGTTGAGTTATTTGTTCATCGGCTCGGCGGTGGTAAAACGGTTCCAGGACACCGGGCGCCCGAGCGAAGACCTGCCCTTGGTAGAGTGGTCCTGTCAATTCTGCGCGTATCAGATTCAGCAGGCACTGGATGGGGTGTTGCGCAACTTCCCGGTCCGTGGCCTGGGTTGGGTGTTGCGTGGATTGGTGTTTCCACTGGGACGGCGGCATGCGCTCCCGGGGGATCGTCTCGGTCATCAGGTCGCCGAGCTCTTGCAGCAACCCTCCGCCACCCGTGACCGGTTGACCGCGGGCATCTACGTCAACGAAGAACCGGACGATGTTATCGGTTGTCTCGATGTCGGACTGCATAAGGTGCTTGCCGCGGATCCGGCGAAGCGCAAGCTGCGTGCCGCCCGCGTCGAGCAACCGCCGCACCTCGCGTTCGAAGATTGGCTCAAACAGTTGATCGAGCAGGATGTGATTAGCGAGGACGACGCCGTGGCCCTGACCGACGCGCACCACGCAACGCGCAAGGTAATCATGGTGGATGCGTTCGCGCCCGGTGAAAGACAACTGGGCAGCACCGCGGATCGCGCGGCCTAAGCGACGAACTACAAGGGCCCCGCATGTCGGTGCACAAAGCGACGGTTTACCCACCGAATGCCTTGGCAGGGCGTGACGACGTAGATGTGATCGCGCCCGATGCTGCGTCGACCCTGGATGCGCTGTTTCGCGAGCGGGTGCGCCGTCACCCGGACAAAAGGGCCTATAGTGAGTTTGATCCCGATACGAGGGCGTGGCAGCACTATACCTGGGCCGATACGGCTCGCGACGTCAATCGCTGGCGGGCGGCGCTCAACGCGGAGGCATTGAGCAAAGGAGACCGCGTCGCGATCCGGCTGCGTAATTGCCGGCATTGGGTAATCTTCGATCAGGCGGCGTTGAGCTTGGGGTTGGTGGTAGTGCCACTGTACATGGCCGATCGCCCGGATAATGTGAATCATGTCCTCCACCATTCCGATGCCAAGCTGCTGCTCGTGGAATCTGAGGATGCTTGGCACGAGTTGCAACAGGCCGAGGGCGAGCTTCCGCAGCTCAAGCGCGTGGTCATACTCGGTCCAGTGGCGGATCACAAACACATTTTACTGCAGTCGGTGGACGACTGGATCGCCGTGGAACAAGAGATCCAACCTGCGGAGGTGCGGCCGGATGATCTGGCGAGTATTGTCTACACCTCCGGGACGACAGGACGACCAAAGGGTGTCATGTTGTCCCATCGCAACATGTTGTCGAATGCATATAGCGGACTTCGCAGCGTGGCGGTATTGCCCACCGACATTGTCTTGTCGTTTCTGCCGCTGTCACATACCTTGGAACGGACCGTCGGTTATTACGTACCCATGATGGCGGCGGCCGCGGTTGTGTACAACCGGTCGATCCCCGAGCTCTCCGCGGATTTCCACACCATCAGACCCACGGGAATCATCACCGTGCCGAGAATCTTTGAGCGCATGTACAGCAAACTGTACACCGAGCTCAAGGAGCAACCGGCTTGGAAGCGGTGGCTGTTTGACATCACGGTCGACATCGGCTGGGAGCGTTTCGAGTATTTACAGGGCCGCGGTAATCGGCAATGGCGGTTCGCATTGTGGCCGATTTTGGATTTGCTGGTCGCAAGTAAAATCAGGGCGCAGCTTGGTGGCCGCTTGCGGATTGCGGTCGTCGGCGGTGCGCCGTTGCCACCCTCGGTGTCGCGGATCTTTATTGCTCTGGGGCTCAATCTGTTACAAGGATACGGCCTGACCGAGAGCAGCCCGTGTATCAGCATCAACACCCTGGAACGTAATCGGCCGGCGACGATCGGTCTGCCGATGTACGAGGTCGAGGTCAAGATCGGGGACAACGACGAATTGCTGGCGCGGGGTCCGAATATCATGATGGGTTATTGGAAGGATGAAGCGGCCACCGAGCAGGTACTCGACAAAGATGGCTGGTTACATTCCGGGGATCAGGCCAAAATCGACGCGGACGGCTTTATATCGATAGTCGGCCGAATCAAAGAGATACTGGTATTGGCAAACGGGGAGAAGGTGCCGCCCGCGGATATGGAATATGCGATTGCCGAGGACGCGTTGTTCGAACAATCGCTGGTGATTGGCGAACAGATGCCCTTTCTCACCGCTTTGGTAGTGTTGAACGAGGAGTTGTGGGAACAAGAGGCGAAGAGGCTTAACATTAATAACAATGACCAATCTGAGTTGAACAGCGAGAAAGTCGAACAGCTGTTGCTCGATCGCATCCGCCAGCGTATTCATGAGTTTCCAGGTTATGCGCGTATTCGTAAGACCACCGCAATATTGTCACCATGGACGGTGGAAAACGGCTTAATGACGCCCACACTCAAGCTCAAACGCGCAAAGATTCTGGAACAATACAAAGAAGACATAGCCAGAATGTACGAAGGTCACGCAGTATACAAGTAAGGATCTATCGCGCGAGTTTTATATCGACACTGAACCCATGTCTGCGATTGTCACCGAGAAAGACCAAGGCGTTGCCGTGATCACGCTGAACCGGCCGCAACGGTTGAATGCCCTCGATCCGGAAATGGCCACCGCGCTGCATGCTTCGTTTACCGATGTTGCTACGGATGTCGAGGTGCGTTGCGTGGTTGTGCGTGGGGAAGGAGATGGGTTCATGGCCGGCGGTGATGTGCGCTTTTTCAAGCAATCGTTGAACCAGTTGGCAACCGGCGATCACCAGCCACTGAGCGAAATATTCAACGCGGTGCACGGTACGATCCGGACCATGCACAGCCTTCCCAAGCCGATCATCGCCGGCGTGCACGGAGCGGTCGCCGGGTTTGGCATCAGTCTCATGGCCGCCTGCGATTTGGTGATCGCCGCCGAAGACACCGTGTTTACCATCGCATATTGCCACATCGGTACTTCACCGGATGGCGGTTCAACATTCGCTCTGCCGCGCATGATTGGACTGAAGCGCAGTATGGAACTCGCACTGCTCGGGGATCGGTTCGACGCAAATCAGGCGTTGTCTTTGGGGCTGATTAACTGGGTGGTGCCCGGTAGTGATTTGCGCGCGCAAACGGAGCAATTGGCGGTTCGCCTTGCTGCCGGTCCGACCAAGGCGTATGCAAAAACCAGAATGTTGCTCAACACGTCGCTAGACGCCGATCTGAACCAGCAACTCGACCGCGAGCAGGCCGCATTCCTGGAGTGTGTAACCAGTGATGACTTTGCCGAAGGTGTTAGCGCGTTCTTGGACAAGCGACGACCACAGTTTCGTGGCCGCTAATATCCTTTACTGCGACTTCGCGCAGCACACTTCGCGCAGCACGAGTGTCGTTGCACTCCTCAGGATGTCAATAATCGCATTATCAGTCCGAACGTGTATCGCGACATTGTCATTCTGAGCGAGCATGGTGAGCGAAGAATCTTGGTCGAACAGCAACAAGACCCCCGCCGTTTTTGAGCGAGTGACATGTCGTCGGTATCATCAAAGCTGATCCTGTCGTTTGTGATAGAAATTATCGTGGTGGGCGTTGTCGCACGCTATGGTTGGGGTCTGTCGGTCCTGGAAAGTATCGGCTGCGCCGCCGCCTTCATCGTGATGGTAAGGGTGGTGGCGACGCTGTTGAGTTTCGGGCTTTCCGAGCTGTTTCGCTCACCGCGTCCTGAGTCCATGCACATCGGCTGGGTTGGGTGGCTGCGTCTGGTGGCGGCAGAGGTGTGGGCGGTGCTGCGGGTGTTCTTCGTGTTGCACCCGTTGGAGCCGTGGATAAACAAGCCGGATCCGGATGCCACCGGCGGCGGTAGGCCGGTGCTGCTGGTGCATGGGTTTTTCAGTAACGGGGGTTACTGGTGGGGAATTAAACGGCATCTGCGCCGCAATGGGATTTACTGTGTCTACACCGTCAACTTGGAGCCGCCATTTTGTGACATCGATGAGTTGGCCCGGCAGTTGGCACGGCGGGTGGCGGCGATCTGCGCGACCAGCGGGCAGCCACAGGTGACCCTGGTGGCCCACAGTATGGGTGGTCTCGTGTGCCGTGCCTA
>CAMYNX010000271.1 GCA_947259875.1 uncultured Gammaproteobacteria bacterium
GGTAAATACTTTCACGATGTCCGTGCTCATATAATCACCGCTTGCTCAATTTAAAGTATATACAATTGTATATATATTAGGCCCACATGTCAATCTGATTTATCCAGCGGTGTAGGTAGATGCTATGTCGGGCTAAGAGGTTTAGCCTCTGGCGGGAATCTTACGCCAAATAAAGAGGAGACCGAAGATGAATACACGAGCTCTACAGCACAAAGAAAACGCCGCTGAGCCGATCTTGTACATGGCGATGGAGCTGAGCAAGAAGCAATGGAAGCTAGTGTTCGGAGATGGCCGCAAACGGCGCCAGGTAACGATAGAAGGGGGAGACTTGGAGCAACTGAGAGAAGCGCTGCAAACGGCGCGGGAGCGATTTCAGTTGTCCAAGGAGATACGGACGATGAGTTGTTATGAAGCAGGCCGTGACGGTTTCTGGCTACACCGTTATCTGTTAAGCATTGGGATAGAGAATCAGGTCGTGGATTCGTCGAGCATTGAAGTTAATCGGCGCAAGCGTTGTGCGAAGACAGACAGGATCGATGGCAACAAGCTGCTGACGATGTTGATTCGGTACCATGGCGGTGAAGCGGACGTGTGGAGTGTGGTGCGTGTACCGAGCGTAGCCGACGAGGACGCGCGGCGCTTGCATCGGGAGTTGGAGCGATTGAAGAAGGAGCGCACGTCGCACCGTAACCGGATTCAAGGTTTATTAGTGGGACAAGGTATACGGCTTTCGCCAAGGCGGGATTTTCGGGAGCGCTTGTCGAAGTTAACGGTGTGGGATGGTGGTCCGCTTCCGGAGGACCTCAAAGGAGAACTTGAGCGTGAATACGAGCGACTGTGTTTAGTGGCGAAGCAAATCCGCGCGCTGGAGGTGCAGCAAACGGAACGAATCAAGCACGAGGACAGCAAGTGTATGCGCCAAGTTGCCCAGCTAATGGCGTTGCGCGCGATTGGCCAGACCAGCGCATGGATTTTCGTCATGGAGTTTTTTGGTTGGCGAGCGTTTCGCAATCGGCGCGAGGTCGCGTCGTTGGCGGGTTTAACCGGCACGCCTTACGACAGCGGTGACAGTCAGCGAGAGCAAGGTATCAGCAAGGCAGGTAACCGACGCGTACGGACGTTGGCCATTGAGATTTGTTGGTTTTGGTTGCGTTACCAGCCGAACAGCAAGTTGAGTTTGTGGTTTAAGCAACGCTTTGCTGATGGAGGTAAACGGATGCGACGGGTGGGCATTGTGGCCATGGCCCGTCGATTGTTGATTGCGCTTTGGCATTATGTGGAACACGGTGTCGTCCCGGAAGGGGCGGAGCTCAAACCCGTATAGACAAAACGTATCCCTCACGAGGGTGGACACAATGGCTAGCGAATCAACGATGACAGGTTCAAGCGCCCGATTCGACCCTGGGTTGGTCATAACGGCACAACCGTTTGTTTGTAGATGGGGCGCTTGTTTTAGCCGGTTTTCTCGACGCCTTGGGCGTATGCAGCATATGGTGATCGGACACAATACCGACACGGATAGAAGGTCGTTTCAGGCAACCTTGTCTGAACGCTTCGCAACACCGGCTACCTGGTATCAACTCGAGAGCAGACTGTTATGTGAGATGAGACATTAGACGACCAACTGACCGTCAGGGGTTGACAACTTAGCCCTCATAGAAGGGTCGAGGACTGGCGCGGTAATCCGCTAGGTAGACCCTTGTCTGTATCCGGAGTTTTCTCCTTCGTGCCCGGGTAAGGTCCACCGTGATCCCGTTTCCAGCCCCCGCCACATCGCACGCAGCATGCGGATTTCCCGCACTACGCGCTCCTGCACAGTTCACGAAAAGGGTTATGAGACCTATCATGCTGGAGCCGCTGTCGGCGAAGACCGCAGATACCGAACCCGATACTCATCAAAAAGCCCAAGTTCTTCATACAGCCAACGCCGACGCCACCTGTCGTCCGCAATTATTATGGGCACCTCGATATCGCTATAGAGTAGCGCCCGTATGCGTGGCTCGTGGCATAATCCGCTGCCATTATGTTTCGTGCTGCGTTAATCTACAGACTCCTATTGGATGCACTCACCTACGCATGGCTGCGCCTTCGCCCAAGCAGCACTGTCGCAGCGGAAAACCTGTTTCTTCGTCGGCAACTTGCCCTCTACCAGGAACGTAATATGCAACCGAGGCGGACGGATCCGGCCACGCGTTTGACACTTGCCATGCTTTCCAGACGCTTCGAGTCGAGACCAGCACTTGTGATTGTGCAGCCGAAAACGTTGATTCGGTGGCATCGACAAGGTTTCCGAATGTTTTGGCGCTACAAATCGCGTCCTGGCCGACCCCGGATTACGATCGAGTTAAGACAGCTGATCCGTGAAATGGCTCGCAAGAACGTGAGTTGGGGAGAGGAACGCATATCGAATGAGCTGTTACTGAAGTTGGGAATCCGTGTATCACCGCGGACTGTTCGCAAATACATGCCGATACTCCCTGGGCGCGGTCCTCGTGGCGATCAGCGATGGCGGACGTTCGTGCGTAACCACGCATCCGCGATCATTGCTTGCGATTTCTGCATCGCGGTCACGGCAACATTTCGACTTTTCTATGTATTGGTCGTCATCGAACATGGAGCGCGCCGCTTGTTACATTGCAATGTAACCAAATATCCGACTGCAGAGTGGACACTGCAGCAACTCCGCGAGGCGATTCCCTACGACCATCTCTATCGTTTTCTAATCCATGACAATGACAACATCTTCTCAGGTGAACTCGAAAAATCTATCGGTAATCTTGGGATCAAGGTCATCGAAACACCCTATCGAAGTCCGCAGGCTAATTCGATCTGCGAACGAGCAATCGGTTCAATGAGACGGGAGTGTCTCGACTATATGATCCCGCTCAACGAAGCGCATTTACGTAAACTGATCAAGGATTGGAAACACTTTTACAACCGGGAAAGGCCACACGCTTCGCTGGGACCGGGCGTGCCTGACCCGCCTATTGGTGTTCCAGCGCCCTTACAATCTGCGCGTCACCCAATCGATGACCTCCATCGAATAATCGCGAAACCGGTGCTGAGTGGACTGCATCATGATTACGGACTTCTAGCCGCGTAAAGTGCTTGAGCCACTAAGCGAAAAAGAGTTCGAGGAACTCGATCGACTGCTGCTGTCAGATTATATGCCGGAGTCATGTATGGATGCGGTGACACTGGAGGGTTTTCTGACCGCCATTGTTATCGGCCCAGTAACACTTTCGCCTGCGAAATGGCTGTCGAGCATCTGGGGCGGGGAAGAACAAGCGGACACACCGCAATTCCGGTCACTCGAGTATTTCAATCATCTCGTTAGCCTCATCTTGAGGCTGTATAACGAACTGGTTTTCACATTTGAAACCGATCCACAGGCATTTTCGCCGACCTTCTACGAGCACACCGTGAAGGGTAAAACCTATACCATCGTCGATGAGTGGTGTGACGGATTTCTTCAGGGCGTGCGCTTAGTGCAAGAGGCGTGGCAACCGATGCTGGATTCCCATCCTGATATGCTCAGACCTTTTGAACTGTTTGCGACGCCGGACGGGTGGGCCGAGCTCGACGCGGCGGAGAACGAGGAGGCGATGCACGCGGAATGGTCGAGTAAAATCGCGCCCACGGTCAGGACCATCCATGCCTACTGGTTACCCTATCGCAAGGCGTCATTCTCGGAAGTGACGTCAATTCCCAACGACCTTCCTGATGTTGCGCCAGTCGTTAAGGTAGGACGCAACGATCCTTGCCCCTGCGGCAGCGGCAGGAATTACAAAAAATGTTGCGGGGCTCCTCGATCGTTACACTAGGCACCCGTTGGCGGACACCGGTTCGTGTGTGCGTCGCGATGACAGCGATTGATTAATGCCGCGCATAATATTTGCGGAGCACAGCCTAAATATCGACGAGGTCGTCACGGCGCCCGCCTCACCTTGGCAGAATGCGTATGTTGAGCGAGTGATCGGCAGCATACGCCGAGAGATTCTCAATCACGTCATTGTTCTCAATGAAGCTCATCTCAGGCGGCTACTTTCTCGCTACATCGATTACTACCATCACTGGCGCACGCATCGGTCGTTAGACATGGATGCCCCGGACGGTCGCTCTTTCCACTCAGTCGGCTCGGGCAACGTCATCGAGTTTCCTGCGGTGCATGGACTGCATCAT
>CAMYNX010000272.1 GCA_947259875.1 uncultured Gammaproteobacteria bacterium
GCTACCAGACTGCGCCATACCCCGGGGTAGCAGTCTGTCGGGCTTAGGATAAATCTACTGCGGCGGCGGGAAAGTCGGCCCACTTTAACGATTTCTCTCATTAAATAGCTCGCTATTCGCCTCGATAAATCGTCAAACTGCGCTCGATTTCCTAACCGCCTCGCTACGATCACCTAAGCCCGACAGACTGCCACACACGAGAAACCAGATACTAGAGAAGCAAGAACTAGCCCTACGGCACTGTACACCCACGTTCCGGACTCATAGGGTGTAAAATAATCGGTTCTTCGGATTCTAGTATCTGGTTGTAAACTGACTATACGCGCTGCCCCACACACCGTCAACGCGTGCGTTGACCCAAAGAACTCAAATAATACAAACAACTAGCTCAATCTATGACAGCTCAATTAATCGACGGCAAACATATCTCGCAGCAGATCATCGAACAGGTCAAACTACGCGTCGAGGCACGCCATGAGCGCGGAAAACGGGCGCCGGGCCTGGCAGTCGTGCGCGTGGGTGAGGACTCAGCGTCGCGAATTTATGTACGTAATAAGCTCAAGGCCTGTGAGCGATGCCAGGTGAATTCGTTCTCACATGAGGTCCCGGCTTCGACCTCACAACAGGACCTCCTGGCGCTGATTGATCGGTTGAACCGTGACCCCGCAGTGGACGGTATCCTGGTGCAACTGCCGTTGCCGGATCATATCGACAGTGATGCAGTCACCGACGGCATCGATCCGTCAAAAGACGTGGACGGATTTCATCCTTACAACATCGGACGGTTGATGCTGGGGCTGGCAGGTTTGCGGCCCTGCACTCCCCGGGGGGTGATGACATTGCTACAACGTACGGGCATCACCATAGACGGTAAAGACGCAGTCATTCTAGGGCGGTCCAATATTGTCGGGCGGCCGATGGCCCTGGAGTTACTGCATGCCGGAGCCACGATTACGGTCTGCCACAGCCGCACCCGCGACTTGCCAGAAAAAGTGGCACAAGCAGATCTGGTCGTCGCAGCGCTGGGTAAACCGCACTTCGTACAGGGTTCTTGGGTTAAATACGGGGCAATAGTCATCGATGTTGGCATCAATCGCCTGAATGACGGCAGTCTCGCCGGTGATGTGGACTTCGAGGCCGTCAGGCAGCGGGCCTCTTGGATTACACCGGTTCCTGGCGGCGTAGGGCCGATGACGGTTGCCTCGTTACTCGAGAATACCCTTCAGGCCGCCGAGAATCGCGATCCGGACTCCTCTTGAATCTGGGAATTTTTTCACCATATATACCGTCCTGAATGACGCGATAACAACCTGCGCCGCCAGGACTTTGTGACCCACGGCCGAAATTTTTGACGTAACCACGAAACACTCACTGATCAGCCATGAGCAATACCGAGACATTTAAGTTCGAGACCGAAGTGCAGCAATTGCTGCATCTGATGATTCACTCGTTATACAGCGACAAGGAGATTTTCCTTCGCGAATTGATCTCAAATGCCTCCGACGCCGCAGACCGGCTTCGATTCGAGGCGCTGACCAACGACAAATTAATCAGTGATGGACCCGAACTTGCCATTTACGTCACCCCAGACAAAAAGAACAGAACCATCACTGTGTCGGACAATGGAATTGGCATGAGCCAAGATGAAGTCGTTGACAACATCGGTACTATCGCCCGCTCAGGCACCAAGGAATTTGTGGACGCGTTAACCGGTGACCAGACACAGGATGCCAATCTAATCGGCCAGTTCGGGGTCGGTTTTTATTCCGTTTTTATGGTTGCTGACAAGGTGGCCTTGACTACCCGCAAGGCCGGGTCCCCACCCGGAGAGGCAGTTCGTTGGGAATCTGACGGTAGTGGAAAATACACCATAGAAAACGTCACCAAAGATACACGCGGAACCGAAATCGTGCTGACGTTGCGGTCCGATCAAAAAGAGTTTCTGGACCCGTTTAGGCTGCAAAACATTATCGGAAAATATTCCGATCATATCTCCCTGCCAATTCGAATGCCTGCGTCAAACGACTCTGACAAGCAACAGAAAGCCAAAGAACTGAAGTGGGAGACGGTAAACAAAGGGTCTGCGCTGTGGACACGCAGTAAGAAGGACGTGTCACGAGACGACTATCAAGCCTTTTACACCACCCTCTCCTATGACCCCGAGCCCCCGCTGTCAGTGATACACAACCGCGTGGAGGGTAAACTTGAATACACAATCCTGCTATTTATCCCGTCCAAAGCGCCATTTGACCTGTGGGATCGCGAACGCCGCCACGGTGTGAAGTTGTATGTGCGCCGAATCTTCATTATGGACGATGCCGAGCAGCTCATGCCCGCTTATTTACGGTTCATCCGCGGCGTGGTGGATTCGGCAGACTTGCCACTCAACGTATCCCGTGAATTCCTGCAAAAGAATAAAGACATCGACAAAATCAGAGCAGGATCGGTGAAAAAAGTGCTTGCTGAACTGAAGCGGTTAGCAGGGAAGGAACCAGAAAAATACAATGCGTACTGGGAACAGTTTGGCCGGGTATTCAAAGAAGGTGTAATTGAAGATCACGACAACCGGCAAGCTATAAACAAGTTGTTGCGGTTTGCCAGCACCAAAGACGGCACGGACAAGCAGACGGTATCATTGGAAGACTATGTGAACCGCATGCCGGCAAATCAAAAGGCGATTTATTACCTGACCGCCGACACCTATAGCGCCGCGACACAATCACCCCATCTGGAGATCTTTCGCAAAAACGATATCGAGGTGCTTCTGCTCTCCGATCCTATCGACGAATGGGTGGTCAATCACTTGACGGAGTACAATGACAAGCCACTGAAGTCCGTGGCCAAAGGAGCGCTGGATCTGGATGCCGTTGTTGACGAGGGCGAAAAAAACCGCCGGGAAACGGAGTACGGGGCGATCGTAAACAGCTTCAAAGAGATACTCAAAGATCAGGTCAAAGACGTGAGAATTACCCATCGTCTAACCGACTCGCCCGCATGCCTGGTCGCCGACGAAAACGATATTGGCACCAATTTAGAACGCATTCTGAAATCAATCGGGCAGTCCGCTCCTGAATACAAGCCTATCCTCGAACTCAACCCGGATCATCCAATGATCAGTGACTTGGACCCGGACAATAAAGACATTGAGGATTGGGCGTATGTGTTATTTGATCAAGCAGCACTGAGCGAAGGCGCCCGTATCAAAGAACCCGCGGTTTATGTACGCCGGGTGAACCAGCTGCTCAGTCAACGGATCGCGTCGAAGCCGATAATTATCACCGAACCCTAGTCCGCATCATATGGCACCAAGGATCCCGGATAATGGCGAACACATCGGGCGGCTGGCTCCCCTGCTGTACGGGGACAAGCGCCGGGCTGGAACGATGAAAGGAGGGGTTGGGGTGTGTGTGACTCCGACCCCTATTTTAGAAACCCGTAGCGTATGTTCCAGAATATGGCGACTTTCGACGCCCCAAGTTGCTTAGCGCGTATTGGGGCGCGGCGCCTTGCTGCAACATCCGGGCTAGCAGTCTGTCGGACTTAGGTGGTCGTAGCGAGGCTGGTGGGAAATCGAGCCCAGTTTGACGATTTATCGAGGCGAATAGCGAGCTATTTAACGAGAGAAATCGTTAAAGTGGGCCGACTTTCCCGCCGCCGCAGTAGATTAATCCTAAGTCCGACAGACTGCTAGCCATGCCTGATGGCGGTGACGGCGTCGGTTCGCTCCAGAGTACGCGCGTCGCCGACCCAGTCGAGTGTGGTGTTGGGGTCGTGAATCGCGTTACCATCTTTGTCAACGCAATGACGTCCCGACACGACACTGTCTCTTACGCATGCCGCTGAACCTATTCGGGTATAGTCAAACAGGATGCTGCGTGAAATATCCGCCCCGCTTTGCACGTGGCAACCATGGCCAATCCATGTGGGACCGGTAATCTTGACGCCGCTTTCGATACGGGAGCTGCTGCCGATATAAACCGGGCCCATGAGCTCTAGATCGGCCCAATCCACGGATACATTGAGTCCGGTCCAAACTCCAGGTTGAACTTCCCGGCCCGGCATGCGGATGTCACGCAACTTGCCAAGCATAATCTGCTGGTTCGCCTCCCAATAGTCGCTCAACCGCCCGATATCGATC
>CAMYNX010000273.1 GCA_947259875.1 uncultured Gammaproteobacteria bacterium
GCCGGCGAGGGCCTGGGCACCAGTCTTGCTTGCGGCGTCGCGGCGGCGCCCCAGGCCAAGGGCTGGGTCATTGGATTAGCCGATATGCCCCTGATTCAAACGGAGACTATTGAACTCGTCGTAAACCGGCTGCTTAACCGCGCAGCCATCGTCGCGCCAGTCTATCACGGCCAGCGCGGTCACCCGGTCGGATTCAGCGAGCGCTTTTTTAACGAACTCACCCACCTGCAAAGTGATCATGGTGCGCGCGATCTACTGGAACAACATATCGATATCCTGGATCTGGTAGAGGTCGGCGATCGCGGCATACTCATGGATTTGGATTACCGTAATGACAATGACGTTGTTGAAACCACGCGTAACCCTTGAGATATTTGGGGGTGGTCGATAACAATCCCGTATTCTGTTTGTCTGTTTGGTTGCCTTGTGTTGCGCTGCGACAGTGAAATGCCAGGCAGGCATTGCGGCTGCCATCCGAGAACTCGCCTAGATCTTGCGAGCGCAACCACACAGAAATTTATTCACGAACTTGGTCGGTGACGACAAAACTAGTTCAATAGTTAAATTGATTTAAATCTGATCACCGCATCAAATATTTATGGAGCAGGCGTTATACACTTTGAGCAACGAAACAATTTTTCTGCTAGTCAAGCTAGATAACGCTGTTACGACGTACGTTGATAATATCTAATAATCGATTTTCCATGGAACAACTCAAGCGCATACTCTACGTTGACGATGATCCAAGCATTTGCGAACTTGTCGCCCTGACGTTCGAAATATCTGGTGATGTTGAATTGTGCGTCTGTCATTCCGGCGAAGAAGCATTAGAGAAACTTGAGAAATTCGATGCGCAGTTAGTCGTCATTGATGTCAACATGCCAAACATGGATGGCCCTGAAACGGTCACATCGATGGGGCAGAAAGGATTCCGAATACCTGTGATGTTCGCCACTGCCGAAACCAGCCCCGAAATCCATCAACAACTGCGGGGCCTGGGTTCACTGGATATTCTGGTCAAGCCATTTGATCCGCTCACTTTGCGGCAACGGCTATGTGATATCTGGAATTCATCTGCAGGCATCGATTAACGTACTCTAATGAAGTAGTTGCGTATGTGGTAAGTAGATGTGGAAGCAGCTGCCCTGTCCGACGTGACTCTCCAGTTCTATGGTTCCGTGATGCCTCTCGATAACGGTTCTTACGAACGCTAGTCCCAGACCACTTCCATATTCATGCTGATGTTCTTCTCGTTCGATACGTTTGAACCGTGCAAATAACTTCGGGCGGTCTTGTTCCGCAATGCCGTAGCCGGTATCTTTCACCCAGCAATGTAGCTGTCCGTCAATAAGTTCGATTCCCAACGTGACCTGGGCCTTCTTGGGGCTGTATTTCACCGCATTACTGAGAAGATTCGTGAGCGCTCTTTCCAGCAGCGCTGCATCACCAACCAATGCCGCCGCTGGCGGTAGTTTCTTCGTGAGACGAATTTGTTTGGCGATGGCCTGTGCCTCGACGGAATCGAATGCGCTTAACGCCACCCCGACGAGATCCACGTCGCTAAACGACGTGGATTCGGCGCTTTCTGCTCGCGTCAGATACAAAAAATCGTCTGCGAGTTTTAGTGTACGACGGGCGTTATGCTCTATGTTTTCAATATATTTCGGGTCTTCCAGTTTTTCGGGTTTGAGTTTGGCTATATCGGTCACCGCCAGGATTGAGGTGAGCGGTGTACGCAAATCGTGAGATAAGAACGCCATCAGCGCTCTGCGGCGGCGCTCACTCTCTCGCAAAGCGGTGACATCGGCGAGGTTTACGAGTACACCACTGAGATCATCCTGTTCGTAATCGAATGGCGACACCTGCACCAACAAGTCCTGCCCCCGCGGCGCCCGCGCTGCAACCTGTACTGTTTCACCGTCCAAGAGAACACGTTGCAATACCTGGGACATCGTCTCGTCCGAGGTGACTTCCAATTTGTCGAGCAAATCCATCAGCGATTGTTCAAATTCTTCTTCCTGGGCCATGGACATGTAATCTTTGGCGCGTGAATTTCCCATTAAAACACGTCCCACTGCATCAGATACCAAAACGCCATGCGCCAATTGCGCCAATGTATCAGTAATAAATTGACGCAACAAATGGAGCCGCTCGGTTGCCGCCTGGACTTGTTCGATCCTAGACTGTACGAATTCAACGGGGCTGCGTGGTGTCTTGGCGTCGGGAAACTCGCAGTTCGCTGCCAGCGACACCAATAAGCGCTGTTCGCCTGTCGTGGGCTGCGATTCGCCATTCCAGTGTATCCCCAACCTCCAGACCTCCCCGCCGCGTCGCAACGCGGTCCAGATTGCGGGAAGCTGGACGCTCCATTGTCCGATTTGCGGCGGTTCCACGAATACCCGCGGCGGTTCGCCCCAACTCGCGTTCACCCGATCGGTCTCATCCATCAGCACACAACCGCCTATGGGCATGATCTGGCTGAGAAATTCCACCATCTGGTTAACATTGGGTTGTTCATGTCGCCGGGTAATCGTGCGTTCCTCATGTAGCCGAAGCAGTTCCTGATTCAAATACCGGACCGTCTGCACCAGCCGTCGCCAACTCCATAAGACATAGCCGATGGTCACCACAACCAGGGTCTCTACCGGCGGATACCAAAACCGAAACCCGCGCAGCAAACCCACACTAACGACCAGGGTCGCCAACACGATGCCTATCCAAACCGCCAGTGACCACCTGGGCACCCGCGGATACAGCAGCATTGGCGCCAACACCAGCAACACGGTAAGCACCATGCGCCAGGGTGTCGCCAGCGGAAGAATCGCCAGTCCACGGCGTAGCGTATCGAACTCATTGGCGACTATCTCTACCCCCGGCATCGGCTGGCGATCGCCAGAGACTGGGGTTGGTAATAGATCGCCAAGACCCGCAGCGGTAGCGCCAACAAACACGAATTTATCTGTAAAAAGATCGGCAGAAACCCGGTCGCGCAGTACATCCACGTAGGACACCCTGGGGAAATGCCCGGGCGGACCCGCATAGGCGACCCAAATCTGGTAATCCCTCGTCCAGCTATAGGGTGAGGCCTTGGCGGAAGCCGGGTTTCGTAACCCGGGTAAGTCGCTCCAACTATCGGGGGCCGACAGTTCCAACATCGCCAAGGCGAAGCTTGGCCAGTGGGGATCGCCCAACCCTGCCCGCAGGTACGCGCTACGCGCAATCGCATCGAGGTCCAGTTGTCGGTCCACATGTCCGAGCTTTGCCGCGGCGGACGACAGCTCAGGGATGGGGAGAAGCTCAACCAACTGTCCTCCCAAGCGGGTTTGACCATTAACAACCGGGAGAACGACACGGCCATTATCACTCACTGCGTTGGCCAGTCGTCGATCATCCCCGGCGATGTTTGCATCCGGCTCCGCAAACATGACATCCAATCCTATCGCCCGCGTCGATGCGCGGGTCAGCTTCTCCAATAGCTCAGCATGATGGGACCGGGCCCAAGGCCAGCGACCCAGTTCTTCGAGACTTTGCTCATCGATGGCAACGATAACGACATCGTCGGCGGGCGCTCGCTGCCAGTATTGGATTTGCAGGTCGTATACGACCTGATCCCACTCCCAGAGGTAATCTGAGGTATCCAGAGCTAACGCCAGCGCGACGAGCGCCAGCGACAGGACGAGTTGTTCGTTAGGTCGCCAGCTTTGTAAGACCTTGGGAATCACAAAGCGATAGCGACGAACGCAAGTAAAATCAGCAACGGTTTCCACCATCCGGTCACCGGCACCTGCGCGGTTTGCACTGCGCTATAGGGTCCTTGATAGCCGTCTGGCTCTACGGTGGCAACCCGCATGTAATAACGGCCCGGCCGCGGCCGGGGCAGCACGTATGAAGGCTCGCTGACTGTTTCGTCAACAACAAGCTTTTTAAACGCCGAGTCGGCCGCGATCTGAAGATGGTAGCTTTGTGCAGTGTCGACCTTTGACCACCGAACATCCAGGGTATCATCGGTCACATTCGGCGGCGCAGTAGCCGGCCCCGGCGGCGGCGGTCGGTAGGTAAACGCCTGAGTATCGCCATAAGGACCCAGTTCACCTTCATTGTCGCGTGTCGCCA
>CAMYNX010000274.1 GCA_947259875.1 uncultured Gammaproteobacteria bacterium
AATTGGCCGCGAACCGACCTTCTAGCGATGGGAACAAGGAATTAATTCACAGCTTGCACGTCACGATTTCCTAAACGATTAACGGTTTACTCTGGTCGCAGATCAAACATCCGTATGGGCCCGACAATATTTCCGTTTGCCAGCCGGTCTAAGTGAGCCGGGAGAATCTTATGAGTAGGTGGCTTGAGATATCGTTCTATCGTCCAGGAGTGGTTCAATTCGGCGCAGCGGCATAAAATCCTTCGTTTCACAAAGGATAACGTATCGAGGTCATCGTCATGACGTTCACACGTATCACGGTCAACCCGAAGCAAATGGGAGGTGTACCATGCATCCGTGGTTTGCGAATACCTGTCGCGACAGTGGTCGCAATGGTCGCTGATGGAATGACTGAGACTGAGATACTTGGCGAGTACCCCCCCTCGAACCGTGAGACGTTCAAGAAGCGCTCAAGTTTGCAGCTGAGGCCGTTCGAGAGCGAGAGCAGCCTTTGACCACGCCGAGATGCCTTGGCAATGACGCATTGTCACCGACGCAAGGTAGTTAAATCGAGCCGAGGGAAAAGAGCTTTTCGAAGCGAAACACACAAGGCTGGAATGTCTTGATTCTTTGTAAGGAATACGTATACTACTATTTAGTATACGTATACGTGCTAAAAGATGAAAGCCAAAGTCACTCTCACGCTGGACGAGGATTTGCTGCCCAAAGCAAAGCGTTACGCCCGTTCGCACAATATGTCTCTATCGGAACTCGTGGAGACTTCGTTACGCAAGGCAACGACCAACGATCGACGCACATTTTCGGTGCGATGGCGCGGTAAGTTTCGCCCGGCGGATCGCAAAGACGAGCGCTACCAGCAGCTGTCTAAGAAATATCTGTGATCGTATTACTCGATACCGATGTGCTGATCGACGTTGCGCTCGATAGGAATCCTCATGCTGAGCCGGCGGCAGCGCTTCTCGACGCCCTTGAGCAGGACCCCGGCCGTGGCCGTGTCGCGTGGCACAGTATTGCAAACTTCTATTACCTCGTTCGGCCGAGTCACGGTCACGTGCCGACAAAAAATTTCGTGGCGGATCTGGTGAAGTTTATCTCAGTTGCCACGACCACTACGTCGGACCTTCTGGTAGCGACACGTCTGCGGCTAAGAGACTTCGAAGATGCGATGCAGGTCGCCGCGGCGCTGGCTTGTAAGGCCGACGTGATCGCAACTAGAAACGTACGTGATTACAAGAATTCTCCAATTGAAGCAGTGAAGCCATCAACTCTATTGTCGTCCGCTTAAATCTGTAGGCGCTTCGAACAAATGCTGCGATGCCCGCAAGAACCTTTGTTCATCAAATCTTGTTTCGATTCCTTGCGGGAGTGGGTCCTGCATCGTTGTGCAGAATAGGGCAACTTGAGCAACGGGCGTCCCGAATAAAGTTAATTAAAACAAATTGTTACGACTTTCCTGTCGTCCTCATAATGCCGGTGTCGGTGGTTCGAGGCCGCTCTCGCACGTCGTGTGCTGCACGGCACTTGTGCATCCTGCACGTCGTCCTGTTTACCCATAGCCACCAAGTTTATTAATAGCTTAGCTCACTTTTTCCGAGACTCTCTTGCGTCCACTGTGACGCAGGTGTGACGCGAGTCCGTCCGCGACGACCATCGCAGCGCAGCTGGAGTCATGGGTGTCTGCGAATGCTGCGGTGACGCGGTCACTGGTTTTCAAACCGTCAATCGACTGACGATCAAGAACAATCAAGTATCCGTAACACCGAGGTCGGGTACCAGTTGTCTCCAATATTACGGGAATTAGCGCTTCCGGCTTTTCTATTACACCGGACGCAAGTCGGTATCCTTTAATGGGATCTCACGTATGCGCTTGCCGGTGGCGGCGAAGATGGCATTTAGCACCGCAGGTGCTGCCACCGCAATGGTCGGCTCGCCAACGCCGCCCCAGAACCCGCCCGAAGGCATCACGATGGCCTCGACCTTGGGCATCTCCTTGATCAGCATCGACGGATAAGTATCAAAATTCTGCTGCTCGACCGCGCCTTCTTTGATGGTGCATTTGCCATAGAGTAACGCCGACAGACCATATACAAAGGAGCCCTCAACCTGGGCCTCAATCTGTTGCGGATTGACGGCATAACCGCAATCGGTCGCCGCGACAATACGATGGATCGTGAGTTTACCTTTACCATCGACCGAGACCTCGGCGCACGCTGCGACATGACTAGCAAACGTCTTGACGACCGCCAGACCACGATGCACACCCTTAGGCGCGGGTCTGCCCCAGCCGGCTTTTTCCGCCACGGCGTTGAGTACAGCCAAACTCTTTGGGTGGTTGGCCATCAGCGCGCGCCGGAATTCCAGCGGGTCCTTGCCGGCCGCGTGCGCCAGCTCATCCAAGAAGCATTCCATATAGATGGCATTTTGGTTGATGTTCACAGCTCGCCAAAAGCCCGGGGGCACCGGCGGGTTGCGCATCGCATGCTCGACCAGCAAATTCGGCACCGTATAGCTGATAGTGTGATCCCCCTCGGGCAGGAAACCTTGGAAGGTGATCATGTCAGCTCCGTCCTTTAACCACTGGGGTCTGACCGAGGCCAGAATGGATTGCCCCGAAATACGAATATGCAGCGCCGTAAGCTTACCCTCGTTGTCCAGCCCTCCGATCAGTTTGCACTTGGTGATCGGATGGTAGTGGCCGTGCGTCATATCCTCTTCACGCGTCCAAAGCAGTTTCACTGGAATACCCGGCATTTGTTTGGCAATGGCGACGGCCTGCTTAACAAAATCATGAAACGCACCACGTCGACCAAAGCCGCCGCCAAGATGAATCTTATAAACATCACATTTCCCAATGGGTAAACCGGCCGCTTCGGCGGTGGCCTCCAGTGCGGCTTCACCGTTTTGGGTTGGACACCAGACCTCACAACGATCCTTGGTCCAACGCGCGGTGGCGTTCATCGGTTCCATGGTGGCATGATTCTGATACGGATAATGGTAAGTCGCCTCGACTGTCCTCCCAGCCCGCTTCAATGCCTGGTTGACATCGCCGTTCTGGTTACCGACAAATACCTGATCCTTGGAGGTCAACCCTTCATCCAGCATCTGGTCGATCGAGGCACTGCTCACCATGGCGTTGGGTCCCTTGTCCCAGGTTATCGGCAGCGCATCCAGCGCCGTTTTCGCCTGCCACCAGGTCTCGGCGACCACGGCGGCGGCGTAATCTTCTACCGCTACCACCGCTCGCACTCCGGGCAAGTTGCGTATCTTGTCGGCATCAAAGGATTTGAGAGTGCCGCCGAATACCGGGCAAGCCTTAATGACAGCGTTGAGCATGCCGGGCAACTGGAGATCCGCCCCGAAGATCTGCTTGCCGTTGAGTTTGTCGTCGGTGTCCAGGCGCTTGACCGGCTTGCCGATGATCTTCCAGTCCTTAGGATCCTTGAGCTCGACATGCTCGGGGGGGAACAATTCAGCCGCCGCTGCCGCGACCTTGCCATACGTCGTCGAGCGCCCGCTTGGCACATGGGTGATCACGCTGTCGGCGGCATGACACTCCGCCATCGGGACATCCCATTGATTGGCCGCGGCTTCGATCAGCATGTGCCGGGCAACGGCACCGCCTTTGCGTACATACTCGTGACTACCGCGAATCCCCCAGCTGCCACCGGTGAGAAAGCTGCCCCATACCTTATCGCGTGCGAGATTTTGGCCGGGGGTCGGATACTCGGTCGTGACCTTTGACCAGTCACACTCGAGTTCCTCGGCCACCATTTGCGCCAGACCGGTCAACGTGCCCTGTCCCATTTCGGAACGCGCAATACGAATGACGACCGTCTCGTCAGGTTCAATCACGACCCAGGCATTGACTTCCGATTTTTCCGATGACATCGTTTCTGCCGCGCCAACATCCGCCAGTACCCCGCGGCCGGTGAAGGGCAGATAAAGCCCGAGGGAAAAACCGGCACCGAGCGTGGTGCTGCGGACGAGAAATTCACGGCGCGAAACATCGATGCGTTCTTTTTTCATCCTGACCTCCCGCCCTTGTTAATGCCTTTATTGATCTGGGTGGCCAAGTGAATGCC
>CAMYNX010000275.1 GCA_947259875.1 uncultured Gammaproteobacteria bacterium
TGTTCCATTCCTCAAAAGTACGGAATGGATCGTCCGTCTTGGCACCACGCTGCGCCTTGGTAAGAATCACCCGCTGATCGACGATCTCGTACACAAGCTCGTCGCCTGGCTTGAGCCGCAACGCCGCACGCACTGGCTGCGGGATAGTGGTCTGCGCCTTGGAGGTCAGTTTGCTTACGATCATTGAAGTATTCACGTGAAGTAAGGAACATCCTTATTCGTAAGGAAAATCCTTTATGCTGTCAATGCGGCATGGAAGGTCGGTATAAAACAACCGGTCGCCGATGATTGATACCATCGACAGGGCAATGAGAGTCTTTCCTATACGCTGTTAGCCCTCCAGCCCTCCGAACATCCCTCCTCGTGAAAGTGTCTTTAGGATTCCTGGATAACGTATCTTCATCGGTCAGGAGAACGCCTGAAACCGGCCAGTTCCTGCCGTTCGACCGTTACGCACATCAACTATTGGATTCAAGAAGGCAGATGTTGACTACTTGACGTCTTATTTGTATTCACCAATATGTGATCGCATAATGTGTGGATACTTACGTACTCCTTAGTAACCGGACAGTAGTGCCAACAATTATTACTTCATAGTATCGCATCGCCTCGCTACTTCAGTGCTATTCGCAGCAGATGCCCAACATTCAGATAACTCGCTGTTTTTCGCCAACCCGTACCAGCCATTTTTATACGAATCAGAAAGCAAATCGGTTGCTTGTGGATGACCTTGGACTGCTGCTTTTCTAATCCACATTAAGGAACGACTTTCACGTTCTGCAATAGAAGGATTCGCAGAGTCAGGGCTATAACCCCAACCTAGTATTAATGCTACTGCGAATTGTGCCTCTGCATCTCCTGATTCTGCATATGGTAAAATGAGGTTGAATGCAGTTTTGTAGTCGCCATTTTCAATTGCCTCCGTTCCTTTTGTTATCACTTTATCGTAGTCTTCGTTCGCGCTCATTTTTATAGACACAAACGCAATGGAAATGCCAATCAGAAAAACCAGAACCCGACGCCGGAAAATGATGATTCTCTGTTAAATTTGAATCACCATGTTCAGAACGGCAAGATCTTATAATATCGTTCTATGGCCGGCCCACCAGCAGAATTATGCTGCAAAAAAAAGTCTCGCACGAGCTCAGCCTGCTGTTGTATTCCATAATTGGAGAACCTTGGCTTAATGACCGCTTACGAGAAATTTAGCAGTGGGCGAACCAAATGGCCAATGGCAGCTTGGGGTCGTCCAGAGACAAAGTAACGTTTTCGTTCTGGAAAAATTCGGATTGATATCGACTTCGTCTCTGACCCCTGTTGTCGCCTCTTTTTCACGTCATTGCAGGGCATTGTCGCTCACCTGCAGACCTATCTGATCGTTGATCGGTACGCCGCGAAGGCGGATGATGACCCAGGTCGCATCTGGCGAGCGGGATGTTGTGCTGCAGCGAGATGAAATTTCCTATCCCTTAGAAGTTTTATTCGCCTCGTATGTGACAAGGTCGTGAGGCACTGGGGGGCCTACCTTGGATCTCGTGGCACGATGCGTGATAGGTCAATACTAGAGTGTATAGGGTTAGGTCACACCGACGGCGGAGCTGTTCCCGGGACCAGCAAGTCCGAAACTTACAGACGGTTCGATATCAAGCTCCTTTTTGGGGCACGAGGTCAGTCCGAACGCTCCATGACGTAGCGCCCGGGTGCGGTTTCGTTGGGCTCGTATTTGGCGTTACCTAACCTCTTTGGCGCTTTTTTTTGGGAACCGCCCTGTGCCTTTAGCCATTTGTCCCAATGCGGCCACCAACTGCCCGGGACTTGTTCGGCGGTTTCCAGCCAATGTTGTGGGTTTCCATCGCGGTCGCCGTTGATCCAGTAATGTCGTTTGTTTTTTGACGGCGGATTGATGACCCCGGCGATATGTCCGCTGGCACCGAGCGCGAACGCCACGGGTCCCGGGAACAGTTGCAAGGTTTTAAAGGTTGCCACCCACGGTGCGATGTGGTCTTCCATGGTGGACAAGAAATAGCAAGGCGTATCGATCTTGCGTAAATCGATCTTCTCCGCACAAAAAGTCAGCGCGTCGGCCCGTACGAGCTTATTCTGCAGATACATGTCCTGTATGTAGGATACATACAGATTGGCCGGCAAGTTGGTGGGGTCGCTGTTCCAGTAGAGCAGGTCGAATGGCTCCGGCTGGTGACCTTTGAGATAGTTGTTAACCACGTAGGACCAGATGAGATCGTTGGCGCGCAGCAGGGAAAATATCAAAGCCAGATCTTTTCCAGGCAGCATTCCGGTTTGCTTTACGTATTTTCCACGCTGCGCGACCTGGGTTTCGTCGATGAATACGCCTAGTTCACCCGGCTCGGAAAAATCCAATAGCGTAGTGAGAAAAGTGGCAGACCCGACGACCGAGTTCTTGCGGGCTTGCAACACGGCCAACGCACTCGCCAACAACGTGCCGCCCACACACCACGCCACGGTATTGATCTGCTTGGCACGAGTTATGGTTTTCGCAACCTCGAACGCCTTAAGCACGCCGGTTTCGATATAGTCATCCCACGAAAGATCGCTATGATCTCGGCTCGGGTTGACCCAGGAAATCATGAACACCGTGTTTCCCTGGTCCAAGGCGTAGCGTACAAACGAGTTTTCCGGCTGCAGATCCAGAATATAAAACTTGTTAATAAAGGGAGGAATAATGATAAGTGGTCGATTCGAGACTTTCTCGGTGGCCGGTTGATATTGAATCAACTGAAATAGCTCGTTCTCAAATACAACGGCGCCCGGCGTTGTGGCGATATTCTCGCCCAGTTTAAACACCGATTCGTCGGTCATACTGATGCGGCCCTTATCGATGTCGCCGATCAAATTGTTTAACCCGTCTACCAGGCTTTGTCCGTTAGTATCAATCGCGTGCTGTATAACCTCCGGATTCGTCGCGGCAAAGTTGCTCGGCGACAAGCCATCAACGAATTGACGGGTAAAGAACTTGAGTTTTTTCCTTTCCGGCTCGTCAAGATGCGCGTTTTCAGCGATTTCCAGCAACATGTTGGAAGCCAGTAGATAGGATTGCTTGAGATAGTTGAACACCGGATTCTCACGCCACTCTTTGCCCGTGAAACGACGGTCTCCACGCTGCAGTACGATCGTGGGCCCGGCATCCGCCTCTTGCAATCCAAACACACTCAACCACAAGTTCATCTGATCGCGTTGATACTTCGAGGCCATCTCCACCCATTTGTGCGGACTTTGTAAGGATTGCAACGATAAATCGTTCCACGCCTGCATAAATTCCCTGCCCATTTCCTGTAGCACGGCACCCGGTACACCTTGCGTCCACTCAGCCATGCGCTGAGCATAGGCGTCGAAGATTTCCTGCGGGTTGTTGAAGACTTGTTGATCCTGCATCGGTGAGATGTCACGGTCCAGTTTGGTTACTCATCGCAATATTGTAACGTACGGGAACGGAATTCTAGACAGCAATATTGCAACCGCCCGCCGGGAACTCCAGCAGGTACGAAAAGCGTATGCGGATGCGATCAGGCCGGCAATGCGATACGTTCCCGAAGATAAACCTGAGGTAACGCACATGGCCATTGGTTTATTCTGTAGTAGATCAGAAGTGACAGACAGGGGTCAGCCTGACTGGGTTCTAATGCACCCTTGAAGGGCAACCCACGGCCGATTCTGTTGAAAAAGTCGAAAAAATTGGAGGGCTGTTTATCTGGAGAAGGTCAATACGTTCTGAGGTTCTGACACCACGTAGTGTGTAGACTCACGAGCAACTCTGGAGAAAGAGTTCGCTAGTTATAGGTCACCCCTCGTGTGTAAAAAAATAAAATTCGTTACAGCGGAAATAATTTCGGCGTTTGAGAAAAATTGGAGTTTTTCAACACAATTCACCTCATTGTTGTCGTTCAGAAATTTTTCAATGTGCCTTACAACAGTGTTGGACGATAGTTCTGTTGTGTGCCCAGGCCGTGTGAAAACTATCGTATTAGTAATTCTCTTCGTTACCAGCTTTCCAGACTGCATGTGATCGATTCTAAGCGTTCTTTATTTTTTCTTACTTG
>CAMYNX010000276.1 GCA_947259875.1 uncultured Gammaproteobacteria bacterium
CAACTGCTCCATCAACATGCCGCGGATGTCGTGGGACTCAGTCTCCGCCTTTTCCACCGCTTCCTGATCTGTCAGGATATTGATCTCCCAACCGGTGAGTTCCGAAGCGAGTCTCACATTCTGACCGCCGCGGCCAATCGCCTGGGACAATTGGCTCTCATCAACTACAACGTCCATGGCCTTTAGCTCCTCATCCACGACGATTGATTCAACTTCCGCTGGCGCCAGGGCATTGATTACAAACTGGGCCGGATCTTCCGACCACTTGATAATGTCCACCCGTTCCCCGGCGATCTCGTTGGACACGCTCTGCACGCGCGAACCGCGAATACCGACGCATGCACCCACCGGATCAATTTTTGGATCGTTGGACTTAACCGCGATCTTGGCGCGCAGGCCAGAATCTCGAGCGGCACTCAAGATCTCGATAATTCCTTCGCCGGCTTCGGGCACCTCCAGCTGGAATAGCTGAATCAACAGCGCCGGCGACACCCGATCCAGAAATAATTGCGGACCTCGTGGCACCGGGCGCACGTCGCGCAGGATTGCGCGAATGCGATCGCCGGGGCGTAGACCTTCTCGAGGAATCATTGCCGACTTGGTAAGTACTGATTCGGCACCACCGAGATCAACAATGGCGTCACCTCTTTCCAAACGTTTGACGACACCGGAGACCATCTCATTCTTCCGAGGTTCGTACTCAGAGACGATACGCTCACGCTCGGCCTCGCGCACCTTCTGCATAATGACCTGTTTAGCGGCCTGGGCAGCAATACGGCCGAAGTCC
Organism: uncultured Gammaproteobacteria bacterium; assembly: GCA_947259875.1. GTDB lineage: Bacteria > Pseudomonadota > Gammaproteobacteria > Arenicellales > JAANXG01 > CALZGZ01. The sequence goes on from CAMYNX010000276.1 coordinate 788, forward strand.
ACCGGTTCCAACGGCTGTTCGATAAAGCCTCCAATTTCCATCTCTGGGTGCTCCAAACGTGCCTGGGTCAGCCGAATCTGGCGGTCCGGGAATTCGAGCTCGTCTTCGTCGGGAATCACTTCCCAACGGCGATAGGTATCGTAATCGCCGGTATCACGATGGATATCCACGCGTGCATCGATATCCTCGCGATGACGTTTACGTGTCGCGGTCGCCAACGCGGCCTCTATCGCCTGAAAGATCACGTCTTTCTCGACGCCCTTTTCCCGGGACAACACGTCCGCCATCAACAAAATTTCGTTCGCCATTACTTTTGCTCCTAACCGACCGTCTCAACGATCACTTTCGCACCGACCATTTAGCCCTCTTTTTAGTACTCAGGCACCAAACGTGCCTTTTCGATATCATCAAACGGTAAATCGTAAGGTTCACCGTCTACTTCGACCACTACCACATCATCCGTCACTTGCTGCAACACGCCGGTAAATCGACGCCGACCCGCCACATAGTTATGGGTCTTCACCTTCACTTCGCTTCCGACAACCTGTTCAAAGTGGCGCCGCTTACTCAGCGGACGATCTAGACCCGGTGAAGACACCTCCAACGTGTAACGGTCCGGTACCGGATCCTCGACATCGAGGATAGCGCTCAACTGATGGCTGACGCGGGCACAATCATCGATCGTCACACCGTCGGGTCCATCGATATACACCCGTAGCACCGTAGACCCACCGCTTCCCGCCAGTTCGACCGCCACTACTTCGAACCCCAACGCCGCGGCGCCGGGCTCCAACAGGCCGTGCAACCTGGTATTGGTCAGTGATGCCATATCCAACCTGCGTTAACAAAAAAGTGGGCACTTGGCCCACTTTGCAATTCTCCGCTTTGTTCTCTGCCCTCGTGGACGTATCCGCGTCCGTTACCCCGCGTTGAAACACAAAGCCCCGCGTATCAAGCGGGGCCGAAGGTAGAAAACTTGGTAGCGGGGGTAGGATTTGAACCTACGACCTTCGGGTTATGAGCCCGACGAGCTGCCAGACTGCTCCACCCCGCATCAGGGCGGCAGGATTGTACGCCATTCCATAGGGCAGTTCAAGCGCCTGTTTCTCCAACTTGTTGAAAACAAAACACTTCAGGTGTGGTGCTGGTTAAAAAAGGCTGTGGAACGACCAGCTTTGAAGAAAGCTGCCAACGATGGCGAGGCCGCTAGGACGTGAAACCGCTCATCACGCTGGCCACGGCGGTGAGGCAAAGTTGCTGAATCGGGCCAATCCAAGGCAGTACCAACAGCATCGCCCAGGCGTTCACGCCCATCACCACTTTCAAGTCGGGCGCCGCCTGGATCGCCTGGACATGTTCGCCGGGTGGATCGAAGTACATGAGTTTAATGACACGCAAGTAGTAGAAAGCACCTACTACTGCGAACAATACGGCAATCACCGCCAGCCACACCAGGTTAACATCGATAATCGCCTGGATTACCGCCAATTTTGCGAAAAATCCGACAGCGGGAGGGATACCGGCCATGGATATCATCAGTAGCAACATCAACAGCGCATACCACGAATTTCGTTGATTGAGCCCTTTCAGATCCTCGAGTTTGTCGGCTTCGAATCCCTCCCGGGACAACAAAATGATCATGCCAAACGCACCCAGACTCATGAACGCATAGATCAGGCTATAAAACAGCGCAGCGCTGTAGCCAGTGGGCGTACCGGCTAATATGCCAAGCAGCATGAACCCCATGTGCGAAATCGCCGAATACGCCAGCATGCGCTTGAGATTGGTCTGAGCAATAGCAATGAGATTTCCCGTAGCAATCGACAACACCGCCAGGATAATCACCATATCCTGCCATGCGCCATGCAGATCTTCCAAGCCTCCGATCAACAGTCGAATGACAATGGCGAAACCTGCAATCTTAGGGGTAGTGCCAATGAATAGCGTTGTTGACGTTGGCGCCCCGTGGTAGACATCCGGCACCCACATGTGGAAGGGAACGACACCCAGTTTGAATGCCAGGCCGACAAGGACAAACACCAGCCCAAAGATTAACACCACATCATCGGGCGACATCCCACCCACTGCCTTACGGACGGTTGGAATGTCCAGGCTACCTGTCAAACCGTACAGGATCGACATGCCATATAACATCATCCCCGAGGCCAGGGCGCCGAGCACGAAGTACTTCATTGCTGCCTCGGTCGCCAATTCAGAATCACGTTGAAAAGCAACTAGCGAGTACAAGCTCAGTGATAGCAGTTCGAGGCCCAGATACAGCACCAAGAAATGATTGGCCGAAGCCATCACCATCATGCCGACTACCGCGAACAGGCCAAGTACAAAATATTCTCCCCTGTAAAGGCCCCGCGCTTCGATGTACTCACGAGAGTAGACGAACACGACAAGTGTGATCAGACATATTGCTATCTTGACGACATCAGACAACGCATCGTCGATAAACATATTATTGAAGGTAAACACCGGTTCCGCCGAAAAACTCATTAGCGAAAGCATCATGCCCACTCCGAGAGTGAGCAGAGTCAAGCCATAGCTGATCGCCCGCTGTTCCTTGGGTATGTACAAGTCGACCACGAGAATGACGCAGGCCATCGTGAACACAAACAGTTCAGGGATTGCCGGGGTGACGTTGAGTGTGCCGTTCATTCTGTTGCCTTGATCACAGTTTCGAAGCCGCCGTTTGCGCGACCAGGTTTTCCACCGAGGCGTGCATTATGTCGAGAACCGGGAACGGCCACACTCCCATGATCAAGACCGCCGCCGCCAACAGGGCCAAAAACACCACTTCCCGCGCCGATACATCACTAAGTGCTTTTACCGCATCGTTGGCCACGGCGCCGTAAATCACCCGTTTGTACATCCACAGCGTATAGGCGGCGCCGAATATCAACGTGGTGCCGGCCAACACCGCATACCAAACGTTGACCTTGAACGCGCCGAGGATGACCAGGAACTCGCCGACAAAACCGGAAGTGCCAGGTAGGCCCGCGTTCGCCATTGCGAATAACATCATGAATGATGCAAAAACCGGCATGGTATTGGCGACACCTCCATAACTCGATATTTGACGAGAATGCATGCGATCGTACAACACGCCAACACACAGAAATAAAGCACCAGAGATGAATCCATGCGAGATCATCTGCGCGATGCCACCTTCTATCCCCTGTTCATTGAAAA
>CAMYNX010000277.1 GCA_947259875.1 uncultured Gammaproteobacteria bacterium
AATGCCGCACTAGTTGGCAAAGACAAGCCCTTGGTTTCTCCGACGAAGTCACGCGAGCGAGATTTCTACGCGCCCAATAGCGAGACCCTGGCGCCCGACGAAATGCGCGTCATCGCGTGCGGAACCGGTATGCCCTTTACGCGCATGGCCCAGGCGGCGCCCTGCTTCCTCGTGGAACTCGGCAACGGCGATAAGTTCATCTTCGACATCGGTTCAGGTTCCGCCGAGCGGATCTCGGCGCTGCAGATTCCCTACGACTTCCTCGACAAGGTCTTCATCGGGCATCTTCACGGCGATCACGTCGGCGACATCGGTGCGCTGTTCGTCGGGGGTGCCCTGATGGGGCGCCATGTTCCGCTGCGGATCTGGGGCCCCAGCGGTTCCAAGCCAGAGCTCGGAACGGCCGCTGCAATGGAACACATGGAGAAGATGTACGCGTGGGACATCGCCGGGCGCCTGGGCCAGACTGACATTCGCGGCTTCAAGACGGAAGTTCACGAGTTCGACTACAGGAAAGAGCAGATCGTCTACGAAGAGAACGGCGTCGTCATCCGGTCGTTCCCTGCCATCCACTCCATCGACGGATCCGTAAGCTTTTCGCTGGAGTGGAACGGGCTCAAGTTTGTGTTTGGAAGCGATACTTTTCCAAACAAGTGGTTCGTCAAGCATGCCAAGGGTGCCGATTTAGTTATTCACGAGTGTTTCATCGCCGTGCCGGACCTCGTGGCTAAACTCCTCCTGACGCCGGAAGCGGCGTTACAGGTGGGAACACAGATCCATACCGCGCCGGAGGCCTTCGGCAAGGTGATGAGCATGGTCAAGCCGCGCCACGCGATCGCCTACCACTTCTTCAAGGACCACGACACGACGGGACCGATTCTCGAACGTATACGCACGACCTATGACGGCCCGCTCAGTCTCGCGGAGGACCACATGGTCTGGAACGTGACGAAGGACAAGATTACCGAGCGCCTAGCGATCGTGGACCACCACACGTGGACTCCGCCCATGGCTAGCCCCGCTGTTCCACCCGACCCGAAAGATCGCGTCCCTTACTCACCAGAGATCGAAGCGGGCAAGCTTGATATGAGCGATGTTATCAACCCCATCTTTGACGAAGCCAGTGAAGCTTTAGGCAAGAAGTTCGAGTATCCAGCGAAGTAGATAAGCACAACCTAACTATGCATTCGAGCTACGACCGGCAATAAACTCCGCAGTGGTTTATTGCGGCGCCTCAATGCAGCCGTCCCGCGAAGGGAAATATCGGTATTCAGAAAATGTCCGATAACACCGGTAATAGAGGTAGAGGTATGGACTCAAGGGCAAAACGTCCGCAGTTGAGTGGCGGGCGTTACGGTCGTCGCGGGATGACGAATTTCCCAGGCCTTTTATTGCTATCCGTTGGCATGTTGTTTCCCATGATTTCTTCGGCAAGCGAAGAAGGTCATGATCATCGTCACCATGTTGCGGTATTTGTTGGCGCGACACACGCCGAAGGTACGGACGAGCCGACCCTGGGTGCGCATTACGAGTACCTGCTTACTCCGAAAATAGGGGTGGGGGCGTTGGTGGATCATGCCGGCGGTGATTTGGATGCAACGATCGTGGCAGGTGCGCTGTCCTTTCACCCGCACAAGGGGCTAATACTGATCGCTGCGGCCGGCAATGAAAACACGGACCACGGAGATGAATTCATCGCCAGGGCCGGCATCGGTTATGAGTTTGAGCTGCGTGGGGGCTGGTCACTGACACCGCAACTAAACTTCGATTTCGTTAAAGATGAGGAGACCAAGGAAGTCTATGGGATCAGCATCGGCAAGGCCTTTTGACTTACGCGCATCGCAGTAACTCGTTGCTACAGGAGACTATGTTGGAAACTCGCCGGAGAATTGAGCCAGTAAGCCCAACATGCGGACGCACTTTTCCCGCCGGCTATACGGAAAAGCGAACTGCGTTGAAGGGGTTATCTGTACTGATGACGGTTTTCATTGGCCTCATTGGCGCGACCCGCAGCTACGCAGACGAAAACGCCTCGAACCCGCTGGCAGCCGTCAATAATACGGACGTACGCTTGCAGTACTTTGATCTCGACGGACCTGAACGCTACGACTTTTGGGTAGCGGACGGGGCGTACATGCTGACACCAAAGCTGAAGCTCAAATATGAGCTTCACTACTGGGATACGGATGTGACCGGATCGAGTGAGAGCGACTGGGAGTCGCTACATCTAAAACCCATTTATTTTACGAAACAGGTGAATGGGGTGCATGGAAGTACAAATGGGCTGTTGGGGTGAGTGGATTGTGGGATTCGGAAATGAAGACAAAGGCATTGGAAGCGGTTCGGATCAGATCGCTCCGTTAGTGGGTGTGGCGCTGGTGAAAGGAGGCACGGTTGTAGTTCCGCTGGTGCAGCACTTCGTGGAATACGAGGGTCCGGCGGTAATCCAGACGGCGTTCCGACTGATTGGCATTCAGTCGCTTCCGAATAAGTTTTGGGGCAAGTTGGACGCCAAGATACCGGTGGACTGGGAAAACGACAATGCGATTCCAGCAACCGCCGAAGTCCAGCTCGGCAAGATGTTCACGCCATCCTTCGGTACGTACGTGGATGGTCTTGTCGGTATCGGTAATGACAGACCCTATGACTGGGGCGTTGGCGTGGGTGTGCGCTTTAATTACTAATTACAGGTGCCTGCTGTAGGGTTTGGGTGTTGGGTATGACACCGGAAACGTGCAGCCCATATTTGAGAAAAGAAGGGTCATCATGAAAAGGATTGGTAAAAGGCCGGACTTGGGCGGATGGACATTTAAGTAGCTTGTCCTCGGAATTAAATACCTTGTTGAGTGAGTTCGATGACGTCGGGCAGGCCGGCTGCCTCGAGCTTTGATTGGAGGGACTTCACTATGATTAGACGTACTTCGCTGGGATTTTTAGCGATCCTTGTTTCATTGAGCATAACGAATGCTGCCAGAAGCGCCGACGAGCCTTCAGCCATAGAGCCCGAGGCGGCGCAGGTGCTGCGCCAGATGAGCGATTATCTGGGTTCGCTTAAGCAGTTTACGTTTCGTGCCGAAGCCACCATCGACAGGGTGATGCGGTCAGGACAGCAGCTACAGTCGGGCGCCAGCGTTGAGATCGCGATCCAACGACCGAACCGGTTCCGCGTGAACCGCAAAGGGGATATTGTCGACCAAGAGTTCTATTTTGACGGTAAAACGCTGACGTTATATGGGAAGGTGGTGAACTACTACGCCAACATGAACGTGTCGAAAACCGTTGACATCAACGCCGCGCTCGATTTGGCCAAGGAGGAAGTCGGGGTCATCCTACCGGCCTCCGACTTGGTCTATCAGGACGCTTACCAGGCGCTGATGGAAGATGTGGAGTCCGGGATGGTGGTCGGCGCCAGTACCCTAGACGGGGTCGAAGTCCATCATCTGGCGTTTCGGGGCAGTGAGGTGGACTGGCAGATCTGGATCGAGAAGGGCGACAAACCGTTGCCCAGAAAATATCTGATCACCTCGAAGTGGATTGCCGGCGCGCCGCAGTTTACTGCGGTGTTCTCGAACTGGGAAACCTCGGCGAAACTGGACGACGCGTTGTTCCAATTCTCACCGCCGCCGGAGGCCAAGGAGATTGGGTTTATTCCGCTGCGCGATGTCTCCGCACCCGGCACAGGAGGAACCCAATGATGAAACGCATTAAAACCATTGCCATTGTAGTTTCAGTGTACCTGCTTGGGGGTGTCATACCCGGTATTTCCAGCGTGCCGCTATTGAACCTTTCCCTTATCGACGCTGCACATGCCGCGCGTCCAGCGGTGCACCGCAGCGCACATCGGACGGCGCGGCCCGCCAGAGGGCACACCAGTGTCGACGTGGATGTCCGCGGCCGCGGTGGTTACCGCCGTGATGTCGACGTCGATGTCGATCGCCACGGTCGCCATCGCAGCGTGGATGTCGACGTTCGCCGCCGCCCGACGATGTGACCTACCACCATTGCGGTGGTGTCTATTATCGCCCCTACTATGAGGGCACGACGGTGGTTTACGTTGTGGTGGACGCGCCCTAGGGCATGGGGTGGGCCCTGAGACTTGGGTCTTCATTGGCGTGAGTCGATGGGTTCAGGTGCGAGTGGAGAAGTGAGCTATTGTTGTGCGTCTTCCAATTGAACTGCTGTAGATGCATCGCGAGAGCGGACCTTCAAAAAGCAAGTTTTCTCGCGTGCCGAAGGTCGGGTCATGGCCGGATCCAGGCGTTCTCCTGACCGAGGAAGATACCTTATCGAGGAATCCTAAAGACACTTTCACGAGCAGAGATGTTCGGAGGGCTGGAGGGCTAACAGCAAATAGGAAAACTCTCGTTGCCCTGTCGATGGTATCAATCATCGGCGACCGGTTGTTGTATATTGACCTTCCATGCCGAATTGACAGGATAAAGGATTTTCCTTACGATAAGGATATTCCTTACTTTGCGTGAGTACTTCAATGATCGTAAGCAAACTGACCTCCAAGGCGCAGACCACTATACCGCAGCCAGTGCGTGCGGCGTTGCGGCTTCAGCCGGGCGACGAGCTTGTGTACGAGATCGTCGATGAGCGGGTGATTCTTACCAAGGCGCAGCGTGGCGTTAAGACGGACGATCCGTTCCGTACTTTTAAGGAATGGAACACGGAAGCGGACGCCAAGGCCTATGCCGACCTTTAAGCAGGGTGACGTCATCAAGGTGCCGTTTCCGTATACGGACCGGCCGACACGCCAGTCGCGGCCGGCGCTGGTCGTATCGACGGGCGGTATCGAGGATTTACACGGATTGTTATGGGTGGTGATGATCACCAGCGCGCAGAACCGAGGCTGGCCGGGCGATGTTCAGGTTACCAATCTGAGAATGGCCGGACTTCCGGTCGCGTCCGTCATCCGCAGCGCCAAGATTGCCACCATCGAGGCATCCGACGCGTCGAAGCTCGGACGTGTGCCAGCGGCGAAGCTCAGACAGGTCACGCAGAAGCTCATACGCGAGTTGGGGGGTACTTGAGCACAAGCTTGACCCCGAAGGATTAACGGCTCTCTTTCGTTGTCCGTGCGGGACTTTTGCGTAAGTGGGTCCTGCATTGTTATGCACAGTAAGGCAATTTAAGCAACGGACATCCCAATATAAGTTAATAAAAACAACATGTTACGGATACTATTATTGACTCATAATCCGTCGGTCCCAGGTTCGAGTCCTGGCGGGCCCACCAAATCTGCGTGTTTTACTAAACGCAAATCTAAGTTCTCGCGCAGCGAGACTTGATTAATTACCGTTCTCAAAGCAAGCCGTGCGGGAGTTTTGCGGGACCCGGCTCGACCAACGGACTAGCGGACGGAAGTCCGTTTCAAGATCACCAGCTCGGGCTTCCGATCCCCGCGATCGCACACCTTGTCGGCGGCCTCGATCAACCGAGTGCGTGGCTCCAATCGCGATAAGCTGCTGAAGGCTTTGCGAATTATTCTCCTCTTGTTTCCAATACTTTTGCCGGCGTTGCTTCCGTAAATTATTACTTTTGTTAATTGCCCCTTGAAAATATTGGAGGATTTTCTCGATTCTCGATTTGTTGACACTCCACAACTCATCGATTCGATCTACTTGAAACCGGCAAGTGTCATTGGTCGTGGAGTTTTTCTTGTAGCCATACTTTGATCAAGGATTGGTAGGGCACGTCACGGGCATTGGCGGCGGCTTTTATGGAATCCAATAGATGCTGCGGGAGGCGAAGCGAGATGGTTTTCGTAGTCGGTTTTAAATTTGGCATCACCACCGACTCGGCTTCGCTCCAGTCGAGGTAGTCGGCGGAATCGTTCTGCTCCCAGAAGCGTCGCTCTTCTTGCTCGTTTGCAAATTTAGGGATCTTCTTACGTGGCTTTTTCATAAATCACTCGCTCTTTTCGATGCATGTCTCTGGCCGAGATCACTCGGATCTTTTCCCCTGCGTGACGCAAGGTGAATGTGATGTGTAGTCGTCGTCCGTCAACGGTTACGCCCAAAGCATGGAAGCGCGGCTCTCGGCTACTGTGTTCCAGATCCTCTAATACCAATAGCGGCGCATTGAAGAAAACCTGCTCTGCTTCCGCCATCGAAACCCCATGTTTCTCGTTCTTTCGGGCGTTTCCTTCATCCCATTCAAATCCATTTATCTTTGCCCAATCGGTCATTGATGTATATTATGGTCATATACGAATGCGAATCAAGCTTTGGGTGGTCAAAGGTAGGGTTTCGTCGAATGGATTGTGGGCAGTGGGAACGAACCTGCACAAAGACGGGAACTGGCTTCGCTGGGGTTATTTCATTCACTATTCAATCTGCCTCGTATCAATGAGGCGTTCAAAGAATATGGAGCGCTATCTATCGAAGTACTCGTCGAAAGAATTATGAAGAAATATTGTCGAACTACGGTGTTTCGCTTGGATGGAAGAAAAGAGCAATTAGTAAAAAGGACTGGCTAAAATCATGTAATGCTATGTGTGTCAATTTGGTTAATGATCCCTCGGCGCGATTAGAAATTAAAAAGAAAAAGTCTATGCAGTGCCCCTCGAAATAGAACGAGGCCAGATCGTGTGTTACAGGTAGGGCGTTATGTAACCAACGGCTGCTTTATCAAAATAAGTACCTCAATTGCGGGATGCTCGAATGGCGGAAAATGGCCGGTCAGCGACGGAGCAGATTACAATTGAAAAATTTTTGGCGTGAAAACTATTGACGGTCTCTAGTCGACCCACAGCTGCCTGTCGCGACCTGATCACGGTGGGTCGGCAATTTGCCCAATCCGGTCAAGTTATGTAGAGTCTACTCAGAAAGTATAACTCGTTGATATTATTATGATAAATAGCTGTTTTGAGGTATAATGGTGCACGAAAAATAAGCCCAACCTCACAGAAA
>CAMYNX010000278.1 GCA_947259875.1 uncultured Gammaproteobacteria bacterium
GGTGCCAGCAACGATAACGCCCCAAAACCAGATAAAGGGTACCGTTAATGCGAGCCCGTGTATCAACCATGCAGGTATTTCGAAAAAAAATGTAAGCTCTTCATAGTTTTTTATTTCCAGTTCTTGGGCACATTGGGCACAACGAAAACGCCTCCTTATAGTTATAAGGTTGGGTCGGGCGTGGCAGTTTGGACAATGTGCCGACATTACATTTAACAGTTAGACAAACGAGATCTCACGTCTCGTCATTAATGGTGATCAATGCAACGACGATTATTATTTTAGCAAATCTGTACTAAGTATCGGGTGTGAACGAACCGGAACGCTAGGCGAACGTCGGCTTAGTGGAACATATGCCAAAGACCGTTTTGGGTCGACTGCGGACCAAGAACATCGTCTAATCAGTATAGATTCTACGGACTTTTGCTCCTTCACGGATCATGAAACGTCGCAACGCACGGACCGCTGTAGGAACCTTCAACGTATATCGATGGCACCCCGCCGGAGAAGTCGATTCAGTATTACACTAACGACCGTGACCGGGCGCTGGTGCGGCACCCTAGAAGGTAGGTACGCGGGTCTACTTGCCTAGATAAACCGAGGTTACCTGGCTGCGACCGTGACCCAATTCCCGACTCACGACCAGCCGGGCTTGGCAGTCGATATCTTGTTGCTCGGGCGTCAGTTCGGTTCTGGAAGGACCTCCCGCCTGCGGTGACGGCCAACCCGTCAATTCCGCGTAGCGCCGCTGGGCATAGGCATGGCGCAGGCCGTGCATCTTCGACAGCCCCGCATTCGCCGTCTGCCGCTCGTAGATGCGCAGCTGTTGGATGTACCGGCGGTGTGGCGGTATCAACGAGCCGGTTCCCGCCAATGCCTTGGCCCGTTCGAGCACGGCCCGCTGTACCGGTGTCCCGATGGGAACGGCGCGGGCTCGCCCGCCTTTGGTCCAGCTGCGCTCGAGCTGCAGATACTCACCCCGATCGGCCCGACGTGGTTGGATCTTCAAGGCCTCCTCCCGCCGTAAACCAAAGGCCTGTTGCAACCACAAGCTCATGCGCACATGGGCGTCTTTGACACGATCGAAGTGCTCCTCGACTAACTCCTGGGCTTTGCTCTCCGTCTGAACGAAGCGCCGGTCGGGGATGCCGTAGAACTCGTTCGAGCGGGCAATCACGTTCTGCTTGTTGATCTTCTCCGCCCACCAGCGCAGACAACTCATACGGTTTTTGATCGTTCCGGGGCTCAGTCCTTGCCCCAGCCAGGCGTCGACGAGGGCCTGGACGTGCTTGGGCTTTAGCGACCCGGCACGCATGTGCCGAAACCCCAGTGCGTGGAGTTGGTTGGCGATCGCGCCGAGTTGCCGCTCGCGCTGTACCCGGGTGGTGTAGCTGCCCTCGTGGTTGTGCCGGCAGAATTGTTTCAGTTGGTAGTTCAGATCTCTCACGGTGTATCTTCTTTCCGGTGAGTGTTTCTGATCACCCGGCAACCTCGGCTGCACAGGTTCGCTTTCGCGGAACGATCACGGGACACCACGCCCGGTTGACCTGAATGTGTCTGGCCATAGACAGCACGGTGTGTCTTCTGGGGAAGACCGGCCCGTGCGTACCAACGATCTTCCAGCTCGACGCTGGATTGCGTGGAATACACCTCCTTAATCGTATTAGGCAGTGCTCACCGACCGTCCGTGAGACCGCAAAGTAGAAGGAGCCGTCATGGCGCGGGGCCATCGTGGCGGCGTGTTGCGCACCTCGCTAGCTGGTGCGGGCAGTTTGAAAATACCGGTGCGGGAAACCCGTACGCGGCGGGTGTTGAAGAGGGACCACGGTCACTGTGGACCGCTGCGTCGGCGTGGTCCTGCGACGCGTGCAACCGGTTCCGACGTACCGAAACCGGTCTACCCCTTTTGCCTGGGCCAGGCGGGGTAATCCTGTGCCACTTTGCCGCAGTGGCCGCGGATAAAATTGCCATGGGGCAACACTCTACGAACACGGAATGCGCCCGTCACGCGAAATGCCCGCCTTCCGGCGTCGAGATTTCTAGTGCTCCATGCCCATAGTGTTGCCGCATGCGGCAAGATATCGTTCGCCGTGGTAGGGACACATGCCCAACGAGCCGGATTTTGGGACTTTGCGGGCGTCGTTTCGCGATTATTACAGTGTAATACCGCAATCCAGACGCGGAGGCGCGTGCGCGGCGGGCCCCGACCGAGTCACGGAGGCCGCCCACGTCACTACCCGCTGCGCAGGCAGTGACAAGGGCGGTTTCGCTGCTCCTTGCGCCGCACGTCGGCTCGGCAACCCCCCAATGCCAATCCACGGGGATGCGCGTACGGTGGCAATAGCACGTCGACCTGCGGCTGTACCCATTCCGGCGTCGACGTTAGATCGTGGCGCTCGCTGCATCCATCGCGCATGGCGCAGTACCCCATGCTTTCATCTGGCGCTTTCCAGGGGCTGTCATTCCTCACTCCGCGCGCGGCGCCGCGCCAGGTCTCGGATTGCGACCAGGTGCTGCACCAGGGAGTTGTCGGTATCGACGTCAGACGGCGGCGGCCTGCGACCGGCGGCCTCGATACGCTGTTGTGCAGCCTCGATCCCCCATCGCCGGTTCCGCCGCGCCGCCACCTGGAGTCCTGCCTCCGGCGTGAACTGACCGCCATGGGCTCGCTGGATCAAACCGCGTAGGTAAGACAAAGGCGACGATCGTATAGCGTCAGCCGCCATGCGACCGGCCAATTCGTCAAGCAGCTGCTGCGCCAGATCGGTGGGTAGACCGGTAAGTTTCCGCTCGGCCTGATCGCGCTCCCTCGCCGTCAGATCTTGGGGGTATACCAATCTCGACCTATCACGACCACCACCGGCCATGGAGTCCGGCTCTAACGGACAAGTAGCCGTGTCGGGTAGTGGTGGTGATTCCTTGAGGGTTCCCTTGGTGGTTCTAGGACTGACACCGGTGTCAGGGGGACCCTGTCGCGTGTGTCCGGAGGGGGTGACGTTGCTGTCAGGGGGGGATGACAAGGTGTCACCCCCCGGCAATTGCAGCCGATACCGATTGGAGCAACTGGAACCATCGGCACGACACCGCGGTTCCACCGCTAAAAATCCCCCGGCAACGAGCAATTGCAGGCTGCGTCGCACGGTGCGGGTGGACACACAGCACCTTCTTGCCATCGTCGCAACGCTGGGCCAGCAAACGCCATGGTCGTCCGCGGCGTCGGCCAGCGACAACAGCACCAGCTTGGCGGTGGGCTCAAGTTGCTGGCGCCATACCCAATTCAGGGCGACGATGCACATCGGCGCCGGGCGCGCGTCTCCGGTTTGGTGGGTCGGCCACGTCGCCGCGATACCGGCTCGTGGCGGGGCGGACCCGCTATAGCGATCGTGAATTGCTCCAACCACTCGTGCACGGCATCGCACGGCCACAGCCGATGCCGACAACCCGGTGGTTGAATACGCGGTGGCAGCGGATTGCCGGCACTGACCTTATTACGCAAACGCCCGAGGGAAATACCCAACAAGTCCGCGAGCTCGTGGTCCGTGTAGTAGTATCCGGCTTTCGCTTGCTCATTCGTGGTCACATCGTGTCTCCTTGATACGCGCTTCGGTCATGTTAGAGGCTCAATGGAACACGTCACGGCACGGCCGAACCACGAAAAAGTGCAGCTACGCGTGTCGGGATTTGGTCGGTAATCGTAGATTTTTAATAAGAAGCGTCGCGATGCTGTCCCATCGCCCTACCCCCAGCGGACCGCGGTAGGTGCTCTTTTGAAATTGGTTGAGCGGTTTATCGAATGCGCACAACGCGCCCTGAAAAACCCGAATTGCTTGTCACAATTTTGTCACAGTGCGAAGGAGATTCGGCGTGATCGCGGGTGATCGCGTAATAGCGTACGTGGTTGTTTTGAAATGTGTTATGCTCGAAGTCCCTGTAACAGAATGAGTGTGACAACGCCTTCACACGGCAGA
>CAMYNX010000279.1 GCA_947259875.1 uncultured Gammaproteobacteria bacterium
CACCGCTTGTTCCAATTCGATGTCGGTGGCGCCGCCACGTAACAGAGGTTGTAATCGGTGCTGGTGTTCCTGCCCTAGACACAGGTGCAGCGTGCCATCTACCGCCAGGCGGACGCGATTACACGTGGCACAGAAGTGTTGCGAAATGGGGGTGATAAAACCCACCTTGAATTGACCATCGGTGGTTTGCAGATAGCGTGCGGGCCCGCCCCCGGGCATGACGCCGTCTACCAGATTAAAACGCGTTTGAAGGCGGCGCCTGACCGGCTGCAAATCGAGATACTGTACACTGCGGCCGGTGTCTCCCATGGGCATGGCTTCTATTAACCGCAATGTGAAGCCGTGTTCCATGCAGAACATGACCATATCTTCGATTTCATCATCATTGACACCACGCATCGCCACCATATTGATTTTGATGAGCTCGAAACGCGCCGCTTTGGCTGCTTGCAAGCCCTCGAGGATGCGCGGCAGGGCATCGCGTCCTGCAATGCGTTGAAAACGCGATCTGTCTAGGCTGTCAAGACTGACATTGATGCGCGCTACGCCGGCGTCTCTTAACGTGACGGCATGACGAGCGAGTTGGGTGCCATTGGTGCTGAGCGAAAGATCCGCGATGCCGTCGATGTTGCTCAATCGAGCCGCGAGCTGCGACAGCCCGCGGCGCAGTAGCGGTTCGCCACCGGTTAAACGTACTTTCTTGACTCCGAGGCCGGCGAAAATGAGGACCAGCCGCTCAATCTCAGCGAACGTCAACCAGTTTTCAGGTTCCTCAAAACATTTGAATCCTCGCGGGATGCAGTAAGTGCAGCGAAGATCGCAACGATCGGTAACCGACAACCGCAGGTAATCAATTCGCCGTCCAAAAGAATCCATCAGGTTCTTGTTCATGCCCGACCCTTTGTTCAAAAGACTCTGGAAATCTTGACGCAAGAAGTGGGCCATCTTCCGTGGCGCGGGTCACGTGGGGGGCTGGTGCAGCAACGACAGTGATGGACTATCGCTTTGAGCGGAAAAATACGGTTTGTCGATGTTACCGGTTGGTAACGCTGTTGCAGCATTCCAGTTTTCAAAGTTACGGGTCTGTAACGGTGAATAGTTGAGCCGCAGCGAGTGGTAAGCCCCTATTACCTTATTACGTTGAAATCGCTGTGCGCGTGCGCAGAGCCTTGCTGCTGGTTCGATTATTGCTACCTAAGTTCCATTTTGTGGGTCGGTTGTTGACGTGTGGCGTGCACCGTCCTATGCCGCCATGATCTGGTTGTATAAATAGGGTGTGCGGCACGGCGGTTCGTGTATGGTCACCGCGATAATCAAACCTGCACATTGACACGTACGACGTAGATACAATGCAACATACAAACCCAAATCGCGGCACTCCCAATGACACGTGTTGTTCGTTCCGTACCGCTCAGCCGCGTGACTTTCCATATCGTCGGACAGTGCGTATTTTACTGCGTTCTGTTCACATCTTTGCTACCGGCACATTGGTGGGTGGCTATATCTTCAACCAGCCGACGGCTGCGTTGGTGCCGTGGCTGTGGGGGTCGGTATTAACAGGAATACTGTTGTTGGCCACGGACCTGCATGCTAGTGTCGCGGTGCTGTGCGAAGCGCGGGGCGTCGCAGTGATCGCCAAGGTTGTTCTGTTGCTCTTAATCCCGGTGTTCTGGGAGGCGCGCGTGCCGTTGCTCGTGATAATCCTTCTGATTGGGGCGGTGAGTAGCCATATGCCCAAACGCATGCGTCACCGGGTGTTGATATTTCCAAACCGATTTATTGTTGTAAGAGGAGGGTAGTCACTTTCGCGGCCAGCATTGATGCAGTAGCTGGGAATGGTTAACAATCAATTACTAGATACGATTGTAAATCGTATGAAGACGGATCCATAAGGAGCACAACATGCGCAATTATCTCGGCCGGGTAGCGCCACTTCTCGGTACGTCCCTTATCATATTAGCGGCACTTAGTGTCTTCGGTTCCCTGAATGCCCGTGCAGAGCACGACGTCGCGCATCTGCGGTTCATCAATCAGGGAGGGCTGTTGTACGACAACTGGTACGTGCATCTTGGGACGCCAGCGCCGACGGATACGCATCCCAGATATACCGGAATCGGTGAACAGGGTGCCGTCAGTTGGCGCTGTCCTGCGTGCCACGGTTGGGACTACAAAGGCGATTGGGGAGCGACTGCACAAAGCCAGCAAAGACAGGGTATCTCGGGAATACGCAATATGACCTATGCCCCTGTCGGGTCGGTCGTCGCCGTTCTGAAAGATGACACCCACCGCTTTGGCGGGCGGATTCCCGAATCGGCAATGACGGCGCTGGCGTACTTTGTCGCTGGCGGCCAGATCGACATGGATCAATACATCGACCGCAAGACCCGCAAGGCCAGCGGTGACCATGTCAGGGGCGCGCGAATCTACCATACCATCTGCGCCGGATGTCATGGCATAGACGGCAAATTCTTAAACTTCAAGACGGCCGCGAACCCGGCGTTCGTGGGTACTGTCGCGAACCAAAATCCATGGCGGACGCTGCACAAGATCCGCATGGGGCAGCCGGAAGTGGATATGGTGTCGATGCTCGCTTTCACTACTCAGGACCACGTCGATGTCCTTGCTTACGTGCAGACCCTGCCGCTGAAATGACGCTGACGGGGGCGGTCTCGCACCCTTATGTCTCGCCAAGAGACAGCCGTTACCGTTCGGTAACATGTGATTTCCTAGATCTCACATCAGCTGTTACTTAGCGGTAACGCGTCACCTCGACCTGGGTTGCGTCCGTGCACGCAACTCTTTGAAATCTCGAAAAACATTTAGGCACGCTGAAAGTTGGTTTCAGAATTGCAAGGGTAATGTCTACTGGGTATGACGTGCTATCGATTCCAGAACTCGGTGGTGTGCCGAACCGGGCAACCGTTGCGGTACGACGATCATCCGGTTGGGCGTCATCTTCCCCTGAGGCGTGCAGTGTTTTGTGTGTCCGCATATATCTGCGTTGGGCCAAGAAAACGAGTCACAGAGCACTTGGGTAATAACAACATGCATTGGTAGAGGTAAAGGAGGGTTGGTCATGTTATGTGGTTTGACGATTGATTCCGTAACAAAGCACCGCATCTGGTGTGCGAGCTTATTGATCGTACTGGGGGTGCTCATGCTGACGAGCCCGCGGGTGCTAGCAGTTGATGTGGAGTCCATAGACTGGTCTAAGGTGCCCGCCAATAAGCCCAGGCTCTACTATCCCGGTCAGTCGAGCTATCAGTGGCTGCGCACCGCGGAACACAAAAAGGCGACCGAGGAAACCAAGGCAGGCGAGGCCTGTTTGCGCTGTCATAAAGGCGAGCAGAAATCGCTCGGCGGAATCCTGGTGGTCGAGAACCGCCTGGAGCCCGATCCGATCGAGGATAAGTCCGGTTACAAACGCCTGTCGGTGCAAGCGGCGCACGACGATGAATTCCTGTATATGCGGTTTAGTTGGAAGACAGACGGCGAAAGTCCCGGGAACATCGGCAATCTGATGCGTTTTGACGGCTCCGAATGGGCCTGGTGGGGCAACCACCGGCAGCACGAGGCGGTCATCGACGACGGCCAACCGGCGATCTATCCGGATCGATTGGGGATCATGATCGGAGACGCCAAGGTCGAGTTCTACCCCGAACAGGGTTGTTGGATGACCTGTCATGATTCGCTGGTGGGCATGCCCGAGCAGGCCGATGAGGAGGAGGTCGGCGAACACCCCGTGCTCGGCCAGGTGTTCAAAAAGATCGGGATCGACGTCACCAATCACATGGTTCGCAAGTACCTCCCCGGTTCGCGATCGGAAGGCACCGAGTGGGCGGCGGTCAAGTCGGAGGATGAACTCATGGCCCTGCGCAAAGAAGGGGCGTTCCTGGATCTCATCATCTGGGATGCCTCCCTGACCAATCCCGCCGGCATTGCGGCGGATTTCAATGTG
>CAMYNX010000280.1 GCA_947259875.1 uncultured Gammaproteobacteria bacterium
TGCTGAGCCGATCAAGTAACAAATGAGTACCATGGCTGCCAATGCAGGCACAACCAACCTATCATCGAAAGCCGCATTTCTTCCCTGTCCCATATTCCCTCCTCGCAAAAATGCTAGGAAAAATATCAACACATGTGGCTAAACACTCCAGGCCACCTTATAAAGATAGTACTATTACCCCATATATCGCAAATTTTTGATTTAAAACTAAATATTAGCAGGTTACAGCGCACAATCAAGGCCTATTGCTCGAAGCAATCGTGCGTATTGAGAGGCTATTTTCATGAAATTGGATATTTTTGTCATCCGGTGGGAGATGCGGGCTAGGACATTTGTGGGCTGCCGCTTTGAGCACATCGCAACCTGCTTTGGTATTGCGTAGGTTTGTTGCATGCACAACGATTTGAATTAGATTTCCGAGCTGCGTATCGACAACGATATGACGCTTTGTTCCATTTGACTCGTCCGAACGCCATCGGTCAAGCACTCCTGGTGCGTCCCACGGTTGGGATCGGCTGGAACGCGAGCGAACACTCTAGTACCTCAAACCCTAAATAGCTGTCATCAGACGGCGAGGATACATTGCCGAGAGCAAGGCGCAACATCGCAGGAATAGCAGGCTCTCTTTCAAGATGTTGCAACACAGCTATCGGTGATTTAGATCGTCGTGTGATGATAGATATTTAGGGTTTGAGGTACTAGTGTACGCCCACGATTCATCAGCCGGAGAGAAGTACGAGCAGGCCAAGCCACTTGTACGACAACTTTGGACCGAAAAAGCCGGTGTATTGAGCACGCAGGTTCTACAAGAGTTCTACGTCACTGTGCGGAAAATGGTTCTCCACCCCGGCGATATTGGCACCGCGAAGCGTTGGCTATCGCATTACGTTAATTGGCACGTCATAGAGAACGATGGGAGCGCGGTCCTTCAGGCGATTGACATTGAGCAGCGTTATCAACTTTCCTTCTGGGATGCCCTAATCGTTCAGGCGGCGAATCGGGCTGGCACTAGCCTACTTTATTCAGAAGACCTAAATCACGACCAGCGGTACGGTGAGGTGCGTGTTGAGAATCCATTTCTGGCGGCGAATAGCCGGATTATTTAACGAAAATGATCGGCAAGATGGGCCGGTTTGGGGCATTTGCAGCCGACATCACTTATTGCCAGACAGCCTCTTAATCTCACCATGCCCGATTTCTAGGTTCAACTTCTCCGACATGTTTCTAAATCACGGACCTCGCCGTCATTCGCAAGATCCTCAATCACTTAGGTCTATCGCCTCACCCGC
Organism: uncultured Gammaproteobacteria bacterium; assembly: GCA_947259875.1. Taxonomy (GTDB): domain Bacteria; phylum Pseudomonadota; class Gammaproteobacteria; order Arenicellales; family JAANXG01; genus CALZGZ01. The sequence continues at coordinate 1,290 of CAMYNX010000280.1, forward strand.
CCCCGCGCTCACCGGCGTGCTATGACCCTTACTGGGAAGCTGACATTTACTGAAATCCCTTTCGCTACACCGGACCAAGAGTAGCCTATGGCCTCGGTTCGCCTGAACCCACTTTTAGCGCCGCAAGCGCGGCCAATTTACCCCAAAACCCACCTACGTTTTCTCTTTCAACCGCTTTTTGGACCCACTTTTACCCCGATTTGATCGACTGACTGCTTTTGGCCTAGACTCGGTTTCAGGAAAAAGTACCGTTTGTTCTGCCTAGCGTGGCCTACGACCACAACCAAATTCGCCCTAACCCGCTAACCTCATGAACATAAATAGGTTATTTGAAACTTCTTCGAAAAATTCGGAGAAGTTGCAGAAAAAGAATCTATACTTCGACGCACCGAGCGCGCGATGCTTCGCAAGTTCCGAACTTGCTTGGTGAAGTTGATCAGCAGCTCGCCTCAGTAATGGCGGATGGTGCGTACGACGATGGGTCGGTTTGTGGCTCGCTCGAAGTCCGTGGTTCGGATCCTTCGACTCGGGTCGTCATCCCACCGCAACGGAACGCACGGCTGAGCGGGATGCCCGCCGCAGATCAACGGGACCATGACATTCGACGCATTCGCGCCATTGGTCGAAGACGCTGGCAACAAGAATCTGGTTATACACGCCGCAGCTTGGTCGAGACAGCGATCTCGCGGTATAAAATGAGCTTTGATCGCTCTATGCGGAGTCGTATCATGGCGACCCAAAAGACCGAGGCCATGCTGGCGTGCTCGATCATGAATACAATGACCGGACTGGGGATGCCGGATGGTTACTGCTTTTCGCTACAGCGTCAGAATACGGTTGGATTGATGGATCGAGGAGTTAGTGACGACGATGTGGGGCGCGACTTCTGGCAACGGCAGCGACTCGGCGATCCATCTCCATCTCCTTATTCCTGATCACGCGGCGGTCCGCTGTGGACAGCGAGGCACTGGCCATTTGGAGTTCGCTCCCGAGGTCTTGCTGCCGATCGCCGGAAGGCAATCCCGTCAGGCGCTTTTCATGCCGATCAAGATCCAGATGAGCAAAGGCTTCGGCCAGACGATCCAGTGAACCGCATACGAGGGTGACGTAGTCGGCGTGCTCTAAGTTATACACCAGAGCGGCTTCAGCTGGCAGTTGCTCCAGATCCTGGGTGAGGTTCTTTCGACCGCTACGCCGCCGCTCATTGTGCTTGAGTTCCCCAAAAAAGTTCTCTGCCAAAAAGTTGGTTCTAAACACCAGCCTGATACCACCGCCGGCACTCTCAGGCAAGCGGATTACGTGGCCCCAGAGGTTAGCGCCATGGGCATCGATGTGCTTCAAGACGATGTCAATGGCCTCGCGGCTATCCTGGGCAGGTCCTCGTTCGGGCCGCCTTTCCTTGAGCGAAGCGACGAGTTTATCAAGCCTCTCTCGCATCCGATGAAGGTCCTGTTCCGTCTCGTCCTTTTGGGATATTGCCGCCACGCGCAGAACCCCTCGCAGCTCGTCGAACAAGGCAGCGCGGTGGCGCAACCGCTCGGTGGTCTGGCGAAAGGGTACCTCGCAATCAACAGGTGAAAGATACCGACGGAGTCGTTCGAGGGCGCTTTTAACCTTCTTGTCCTCAGGCGGAGTTCGCAAAAAAGCATCGGTAGCTCGCAGGGCCGTCGAGCACCGCTCGTACAGATCGAGATAGGGCCGATCGAAAGGGTAGTCAAGGCCGCTGGCCTGGGCTTTGTAGTCCAGTGCCCACTGAGCGACGGCGCGCACGATAGCCAGAGCGTCGTCGCCCGAGTCGATACCGTGCCCGCCCTCAACCATCGACTGCCACTGGCGGACCGCTTCGCGTGCATCCTCGATGGAAGGGCCGAACTTGCGGCCGATCTCCCGGACCAGAGCCCGAAGCTTTGGGCGTACCTTGGCACGCCGGAACAGGTCGCGAAGTTTGGCGTGGGATGGCTCGAGGAGGTCCTTGCCTACATCCGCCAGGAAGTGCTGGTGGCAAGCCAGCACAGGAATGGAAAGTTTCAACTCGCAGACCAACTCATCGATGGCCGGGGTCATCGCCCGGCCCAGATCGCGCATCGCCGCACAGGGCGCACCGAAGTTGCGCACCGTTTCGCGCAGGCAGGGCAACACGAGATCGGCTCTTTCCGTGGAGATCTTCCAGGCTCCCAGCACCCACTGGCGCCAGCCCGCCATCACCAACAGTAGTGTACCGCGGCCATCCTCACCAGTGGCGTCGACATGCATCGGCCAGCCACCATCGCTTTCAAGCACGGCCTTCAGCCGTTCAGCCCGAGCTTGATGGAGTCTTGCCAGGTAGTGCACGAAGCGCCGTGAGAGCTCGCTTACCTCGCCTGTCGAGATCCGGATACCCGCCTCGTTCTCGATCATCGAGCAGATCTCATGGCGCTGTCGATGTCTAAGAAAACGTTCCAGCCCCACTCGAACTATGACGTCATAGTCAACCACGCTTGAGGGTGGCAGGTGTTTGGTTAACGATCCGGCCCCCCGCGTAACCACAACTCCGCAGGCGTGATGACAGCCTGAGGCGCATACGCGCACCGTCTCGCGGGCTTCGAACTGCCCATGGGCCAGCGTCCTGCCGTGGCGGGCTCTGGTCTTTTGGACGTACCACCGCTCTCCCCCACACACAGGACAAATGCCCGGCTCCTCGTCAGCCGAGAGGCATGTGTCGGTGGTACACAGGATCTGCTGGCGGCACCGGTAACCGACCGAGCGGATCATCGCCCTGAGTTCGGCAACCGTCTCCAGGGTTAGTCCGCCGTTTTTTTTTCGGGCTCCAGCCCGTACCGGGTAAAGATCTGCTCGACCTCTACGGCGGTCACGACCACACCGCGTGGCGCCAAGCGCGATGCCAAAACCGAGGGCGCTACCAATACCTCCGCGCTCTGCAGTGCCTCCACCAGGACCGCAATAACCGTCTCGTTGGACATCTGCACCCCTGCGCTTGGCTCTTGGCGCCGTTTCAGGAGTTGCTCGTTTGCCCGTCCCGGATCGGCACTGAGATAGATGTGGCGGCCAGCCAGCTCTTGCCGACTTATCCTTACCCCGTGGCGCAACTCGTGCAGCGTGTTGTACAAGGTGTTGGCAAGCGGGAGTTTCACCAGCGCGAGCAACTCCTTGGGTGTCATCCCCGTCGCCGAACCTTCCACCAGCTCCACCACCGTGGCTTTCAGCGTTCCTGCGCAAGAAAAGCCCACATCGCGATGGAACCACAATCCCCACTGGTCGAACCGCGGCACATTGGCCAGAGTGTAATAGCGGCCCGCATGAGTGAAGCTCGAGCGGTAGCCGATGGCCTTGAGCCGCCGAAACACGCTCATCCGTGAGCGGGTTTCCAAGAGGCGGAAAAGTTCAGAGATCTGTGCGATTCGGTGTTTTTGAAAAAAACTTCGTAGGGCGTTCTCGGATGCGTCGGGGGGTAGCATAAACCCATCCTGATACAGTTATGTGAATATGATCAAAATAACCACATGGTTGTATCTATATTACGCCAACGTATCTAGAGTGTATACAAGAGAAATCAAGGGGTTAGCTCAGATGCCTACTACGACTGCAGCTAAGAGGGTGATACAATTATTATTTTTTTGAGTGTAATTCATTGATTATTATATATATTGTTCAATCCAACCGCATTCTGACGCTGTAGGCTTTTCATGAGATAAGAAACGGGAGTGAGTTCCGTTAATCGGGAAATGTTGCTCGGGTTGCGATACTGTGCATCCAACTTGATTAATGCAACAACGCCCGCGCTTGATTCATTTGACACAGCCGAAACGGGACTGGGCGAGGCCGGCGAGGTAGCGCTCGAAGAGCGGCAATCGACAACGGCTGTGTCGTAGCCGTGTACATTCCACGTACACACGTGTGGGACTTGAGATCACCAAGGCCAAGGGACAGACTCGAGTAAATGCAAACACCCAGACGCAGAGACCGCCTTGTGTTGGCGTTGCTATCCAATCTACATCGCGCGCCAGGACTCCGCGGCGGGGCTATTGTGAGCGCTCTGATAGTCATCGCCGGGTTCTCGCTTGGCCTTTGGGGCTTCGTGTCTACCACACCGACGCCGCCGCGCGGAGACGAGATCTTTTATTGGCAGCAGCAGACGTCGGCCACCGCGCGTCTTCTAACCGCCCCCCGAGCCAATGCCATAGCCAATTCCACATGGGCCTTGGGGTTGGCACGCTGGACTATCCCGCTGTTGACGGCTTGGGTGTTAGTCGCGGTCTTCGCCCGACAGTTTCCCAATCGCCTGCGCGTCTGGCTCGCTGCCCAGCTGTCGTCGTTGACCTGCATATTTGGTGCAGGCGATCTAGCGAGGCACTTGGCGCTCGATCGGCGCAGGTGCCACCTTGGGACGCTGGCGATTGCGCCGAACGCTTCGACCCGGTCGTGGTGCAAGCGGGAACGGCTGCCTGTACTTGAAGCCGACAATGACACCCGAGTGCAAGAGGTCGTTGACCGCCAGGTTTTGATCGCAGCCGATGAAAATGACCTTGCCAATGCCGTGCTGGCCCAGAAATTTCTCGCAGCAAAAGGCGCTGTACCCGAGCGCATTCTGGCACGCGTCAACAATCGACGCCTACGATCGCAGCTCTCTGAGCACTACGCTGCCCACGCGCCGGCCGATGGAATGCAGCTGGTGTTGTTCTCGACGTGGGATCTTCACGCCCGGAATTGCGTCCGCGAGCACCCTATCGATCAGTTCACATTCGCATCGAAGCCTCACTAT
>CAMYNX010000281.1 GCA_947259875.1 uncultured Gammaproteobacteria bacterium
GTTGAGAACGTGTCCAGCTATCTGCAGTACACGCATTCGACTATCCCGGAATGGGAGTTCGTGGCCCAGGTTGCGGAACAGTCCGGTTGCGGGATCTTGCTGGACGTGAACAATATCTATGTCAATGCCATCAACCATAATTTCGATCCACGAGCATTTCTTGGTGGTGTGTCGGCACAGTTGGTCAAGGAAATCCACCTGGCGGGACACACCGTCAACGAGTTCGAGGATGGGACAATACTCATCGACACCCACGATCAGGTGGTATGCGACGAGGTATGGAGCCTGTACCGCGACGCGGTGCGCCGTTTCGGGCCGAAACCGACATTGATTGAATGGGACACCAATCTGCCGAAATTATCGGTATTGCTCGACGAGGCCAACACCGCACAAACCATCATGGAGGCGTTGCATGCTCAGGTTGCGTAAGCTACAGCAAGCCTTCGGCTCCTCGTTGCGATTTGATGAGGCATCGGAAATTTCGGTATTGATACGCGCCAACGGACTCACCGGGAAACGGCGGCTCCAGATATACCGCAATAATCTGTTCGTCACTCTCACCGATGCGCTGCGTGCAGTCTACCCGGTGGTGGAAAAATTGGTCGGTGACGGTTTTTTCCGATTTGCGGCCCACGAATTTATCCACCGCTACCCTTCACAACACGGCAATCTGCATCTATTTGGGCACGAATTCGCAACGTTCCTCAGCGAATTTCCCGCCGCCAAAGCTCATGCCTATTTACCAGACGTGGCGCGACTCGAATGGGCGCAACACGAGGTCTATCATGCGGCGGAACATGCACCCTTGGAGCCACAATCCTTGACCGCCATCGACCCCGATCGCTATGAGTCACTGTGCTTCACCTTACATCCGGCACGGCGATTGCTGCATTCCCCCTATCCGGTGGTCCGTATATGGGAAGTCAATCAGCCAGACTTTGACGGTGATCAGACCGTCGATTTGTCGGCACCGGGCGACTGCGTACTGGTGCTGCGAATCAATGGAGAAATCGAATTCCATACCCTCATGGCCGCCGAGCACCAGTTTCTCGATGCAATCAGCAATGGTAAGACCCTGGGTCAGGCTGTTGAAGCGGCACTAGAGCGCGACCGGCATTTCGACCTTAACCACTGTCTCGTGAAACATGTGCAAAACGGCACCCTGGTCGAATTCAACTTGGCTTGAGAGCTACGTGTGACTAAAGCTATCCGATAAGAAGGAGAACCAAACCATGGCTATCGCCGCTGCAGTTGCCAACATCACGAGGCCAATTATCCGCGCCCTCGAGTATCTCAGCCCGCTGGGACTTTTGGGCATCCGGCTGTGGGTCGCCAACGTCTTTTGGAAGGCGGGTCTGACAAAAATCACCGTGACTGACGAATTTCCGTTTATTGGCTTGGGACCCAGCACATTGATGCTGTTCCAGTACGAATACAGCGTGCCATTGATCGATTACAAAACCGCGGCTTATCTTGGGACCGCAACCGAGTTGCTATTTCCAATATTCCTGGCCATTGGCCTTGGTGGCCGGTTTGCCGCCCTCGGATTATTCATTTTTAACATCGTGGCGGTGATATCCTATCCAGGTCTCAACGAGGCGGGCGTTCAACAACATCAACTCTGGGGTTTGATGTTGGCGTTGTTGGTTTTTTACGGCCCGGGGAGAATATCCATTGATCATTTTGTTCGCAAAAAATACATGGAGAGTCCAGCATATTGATGTTTCCCCGATGGTGATACACGCACCAACGGGGAAGCGCCTTGCTTTCCCGTTGTCTTAAATTGACGCATGGAACACAAAACACAAGCTATTCAGGTTCCCAACAACGGTCCTTCGTTCGATGATACGTTGCGCATGAGCGATCTGGGGCTACTCACTCGCGCGCCGCTGGGCGAACTGCAAGTCAACCTCGGCAGGCTTTGTAACCAGGCTTGCTCGCACTGCCATGTCGATGCGGGTCCAAAACGCAAGGAGATCATGCAATGGGAGATCATGACACGGATCTTGTCCTGGTTTGGAAACGCGCGCTTGCCGCGCGTGGACATTACCGGCGGGGCACCGGAGTTGAATCCCCATTTTCGCAGATTCGTGGACGGCTTCATGGCCCTCGGCGCCCACGTCACCTCGCGGTGTAATCTCACCGTCTTGTTTGAGCCCGATCAGGAAGATCTCGCTGCTTGGTATGCGCGACGGCGAATCCAGTTGGTTTGCTCGCTGCCTTGTTACTCAAAGCAAAATGTCGATGAGCAAAGGGGTAAAGGCGTTTTCAATAAGAGCATTGAGGCGTTACGCCTTCTCAACCGGCATGGTTATGGCCTTGAGGAGGGGTTGGTTGTCGACCTGGTCTACAATCCAGGGGGCGCTGTGTTGCCGCCCGCCCAAAGACAACTCGAAGCGGACTACAAAACCCGTCTATTCGACGGGTTTGGCATTCGATTCAACCGCTTGCTCACCCTCACTAATCTCCCTATCAACCGCTTTGCGCACTATCTGCGACGCACCGGCCAAACACAGAGTTACCAACAGTTGCTAGTGGATAATTTTAATCCACAGAGTATTCCCAATCTGATGTGCCGCCATCTGTTGAGTATTGACTGGTTGGGGCAGGTCTATGACTGCGACTTCAATCAGATGCTGGCGTTACCCCTCGGCGATGGTGACCCAAGATATCTATGGGAACTCGATCCACGCCAAATCAAGGATGCACCGATTGCAGTCGATCGGCACTGCTTCGGATGCACCGCCGGCGCCGGCAGCAGTTGCGGCGGCGCGTTGGTTTAGTTCGTATATTGCTCCAAGGATCCCGTATGATGGCGATGGCACAGGGACTCGTGCTGCGCGAAGTCGCAGTGCTTGTCCTGGGCGTGGTCGCAGGGTTAGACGGCTGGTCCCCCTTTTGTGCGGGGAAAAGCACCGCCCTGGAGCGATGAAGGCAACGGGGTCTGAATTGAATTCAGACCCCATTTTCTTAGTTGGCGCTGGGCGTTACGCGTTAATGATTGGGCTGGATCCCTGACTGCTCTCGCTACCCTTTAAGTTACTCGTCGTGCCGAATTATTGGGTTCCAGTTCAGGATCTACGCGATGATCATCGTAGGCAGCATGTCGCTGCTGGTGCCTGCGATATTCGCGAATGTCCACACACTGTGTTGCGAAAATCGACTAGATGAGAATTGACACATGGCTGATATTATTACCATCGAAAATCTCGCCAACCTCGGCGTGTTGATATTCCTCCAAGCCGTACTTGGTTTCGACAACCTTCTATATATCTCCATCGAATCGAAACGCGCGCCGCTGAGGCATCAAGCCACGGTGCGACGCTGGGGAATCCTCATCGCGATTGCATTGCGGATCGTGTTGCTGTTCGTGATGATTAAGCTCATTACGTCGCTGACCGAGCCACTTTTTCATATTGACATCTCCGGGGTGGTGGAGGGGTCATTCAACTTTGCCACAGTGGTTTTTTTATTGGGTGGCGGTTTCATCATGTACACCGCGGTTAAAGAGATCTCTCATATGCTTGTAGTGGAGGATCTGGAATCAGAGGGCGCGGGCGCGACCAAGAAATCGACGGTGACAGTAATCGCTTGGATTGTATTAATAAATTTGATCTTCAGTTTCGATTCGATTCTTTCGGCGCTGGCAATCACCGATGTGTTTGTCGTGCTGGCGGTGGCAATCGTTATTTCGGGCATTGCTATGCTGGTCTTGGCCGACCATGTCTCGGAGTTTTTGCATCGCAACCGCAAGTATGAGGTCCTGGGCTTGTTTATTCTCCTCATCGTCGGTGTCGTATTGCTTGGAGAAGGCGGCCATCAGGCACACCTGAAACTCATAGGCTTCCCCGTCGAACCGATGTCGAAAACAACCTTTTACTTCTCCATCGCCGTTCTCGTCG
>CAMYNX010000282.1 GCA_947259875.1 uncultured Gammaproteobacteria bacterium
AGCATGGAGATATGACATTCGGTCTTCTCTATTTCGACCTTGCCGACCTCGATCTTGGAGATATCCAGTATGTCTTCGACTAACGCCAATAATGTATTCGCAGACGCTTCGATGGTTTGCACAAAATCGCGTTGCTCCCGGTCCAGTCTTGTCGTAGTGAGTAGATCCGACATACCGATCACACCATTTAACGGTGTGCGAATCTCATGGCTCATATTGGCAAGAAAAGTGGTTTTTGCCTCATTCGCCTTTTCGGCTCGCCCGATTGCCTCGTTCAACCGGGCGATGAGCTTCGACGCATACAATGGAAGTAATATCAGGCTTAATAGAATGCCCCAGCCAAAATGGAGCTTACTCGACCAATACTCGCTGGTTTGCAGAACGGTAACAAAACCGATGATACTCAAACCCGTCGCCGCATAAAGATACGGTGCGCCATAACGGAATCCGTTCCCAAACGTAACCCACAAATAAATTACGAAAAACGGAATGCCCGCCGCCTCAAAAGCGTACAGACAGTAAGAAGTAATTCCGAGATCGGCTACCATGCCTAGAGCCCTACGTATCACCGATCGTACCGGCCTCGTAATAATCGCCAAAAATATTAACCAAGCTAGGATGTTGAAAATAATTATGGGAGCGAATGCAGCTGAGGAATCATTCGACAAGGCACCACTGACGAATAGGTAGAGTGTCGCTAATGAGGATATTACGATCCTGATGATCGCTTGTTCCGATTCCGTATCCGGACACGACTTTATCCGGGAACCGATGCCACTCAAAATATCAGGAAGTCGGATCATTCTGTAAAGCTTCAAGAGTTGCCAAACTCTTCAGTGTCTAATTGTAGTGTAGTTCTAAAAAAGTACATAAGATTTCGCCAGAAATCCTACCGAATTTCGAGACTATCGTTGGCTAATCTGGATAACGTTGAAGAGCAACAGCTGCGTTGTGGCCACCGAATGCGAAGGATTCTGAGAACCCAACGCGCATCGGAAAATTCTCTCGAGTTCGTACGAAGTTAAGGTCAGCGATCGGTTTTTCGAGGTTATTGCAGATATGCGTGGTTTGGTCCCGCAGACTCAGGGCAGTTACCAATGTCTCAAGTGCTCCACTAGCCCCAATCGTGTGCCCAACCAGCGATTTAGTTGAATTTACCAACGTACTGCTTCCAAAGAGACGGACTAAAATGTCGCACTCTATCTCATCGTTAGTCTGAGTACCTGTTCCATGGGCGTTGACATAATCCACGTCAGCCGCACTGATTCCAGCATCACGAAGGCATGAATACATCATATTTTCGATCTGCGTACCGGTCGGGTCCATACTCATCATGCTATAAGCATCAAAGGATTGGCCATAACCAATAATTTCAGCGAGAACCGGCGCTCCGCGTTCTTTCGCCATTTCTAATTCTTCGAGTATCATCACTACTGAGCCACCCTGACTAAATAAAAATCCGGTCCTATCTTTGTCAAAGGGTCTATTCGATGAATCAGGACCCTTATGATCGCTAACCAGTACTCCAGCGACATCAAATGCACGAAAAAGATACCCATAGTAGTCGTCCAAATACTCGCTTCCTCCCGTTAACGCGACATCGACACAGCCATCACGAATTGCGTGATAGGCAGCACCCACTGATGCCGTACCGGATGAGCATGCAAGGGCATATGTCTTATTCGGTCCGTAAATCGAAAAATGGATACCAAGATTCGCCGATACCGCGTTGGGCATCAACATAGAAACCATGAACGGATTAATTCGACGTAGATGAAACATTCGGCTTATTACAAGCCCGAGCTCTTGCCGTGCCTCATCTGGAAGGTCTTCGCTTGCCGCTAGGTTCATAAGCACGTCTTTTTGCCGCGCCAAAATAGGATGATAATGGTTGTCCATAAATGTATTTGCACCCCCAATACCTGTACCCATATATACACCGATCCGATTACTATCGAGAGAATCGAACGAATATCGGTTGGGCCGCCTATCGCTGACGGAGACGGAAAGGCCAGCGTTGTGAACCGCCTCCTTGGCGGCACAAAGCGCTAGTAAACACACAGGATCAGTTTGTATTATTTGTGAGCGAGAAAGCCCCTGTCGGGCGAATTCTATTTCGGGCAACGGCGACCAGATTGTTGAGCGGTAGGTTGCATAGTTGTGCCAACGTTCCGGAATGGGCATGACGACCGAAGATCCATTTAGGCAATTTGTCCAGAACTCGCTTAAACAACTGCCTAAACTACAGATTACGCCTGCCCCGGTTATAACGACACGACGACGCACGAGGTCACGCTGTTTTTTTCACGTTGACTTTTATATAGTCGATGATTTCTTGGACACTGTCGATGTGACTGACTTGCTCCTGCGGAATGCGGCGATCGAATTCATCCTCCAACGCAATGAATAACGTCAACTGCTCCAACGAGGTCAATGTCAGATCATCCTTGAAAGATGCATCGAGAATGTTATTGGAGTTGTGCTCCAGCGCCAACACGTCCCTCACAATGGCCAGAACCCGTTCTGAAATACTTGGTGCTTTCTCTTGCTCCCCCATATTCTTTAATACATTTGTAGGATAACTACTCAATTTAACACCCTCCGGCGTAAAACCCTATTAATTTAATCAACTTTTATCTTAGTGAAATTCGATCTTTCTTTTAGTGCTTTTCAGCGCGATAACAACACGGTTTGTCGGAAAATTATGGTATTCTGTCGTAAATTATGGCCAAGCTAGCCTTGCACTAACTCAATCTAATAATCATATAGGGAGGCACCGTGAGTAATCCTGCTTTCGAACACCACCTTACCAGATCCGATCCACCAGAGATTAATTTTCACACATCTGCCCGCGCACGAGAACAGGCGCGCGAGTCTCAGTTCTTGGAACTGCATTACGATCCGACCTATGGCGCACTGTGGCAGTACTTCAAACCCGAAAGCCCATCGAAATTGACAGAGCCGATGATCTCCGCGCTGCGTGAGCAGCAGATCGATGTCGAAGCCATGATTCGTCAAGACCTGGCTCGCGGTGACGAGCCCAGCATCAAATATCAGATCACATCGTCCCGAATACCGGGTATCTTCAGTCTCGGTGGTGATCTCAAGTTGTTTCAAGAAAAGATTATGGGCCAGGACCGCGAGGGCCTGAAACAATATGCCCAAACTTGCGTTGACCTGGTTTACAACTTTACTAACAATTTTGGCTTGCCCGTTACTACCATTGCCCTGGTACAGGGGACCGCTTTGGGCGGTGGATTCGAGGGTGCCCTGGCGCACAACGTGTTGATTGCAGAGCGGCATTGCCAGATGGGATTGCCGGAGATCATGTTCAATATGTTTCCTGGCATGGGAGCGTATCAGCTTTTATGCCGCCGTCTGCCATCTGTTAAGGCGGAGCAGTTCATCCTTAGCGGCAGAACCTTCAGCGCCGAGGAGCTTTACGAAATGGGTATCGTGGATGTTCTCGCAGACAGAGGAAAAGGCGAGCAAGCGGTTTGGGACTACATTCGTGGTGTGCACGGTAAATCCAACGGCCGCGACGCGCTGCGTCGATCGGTCATGGCGATCAATCCTATTAGTCACGATGACCTTATAAAAGTCACCGACATCTGGGTGGATGCCGCACTAAGTCTTAGCGCCGCAGACTTGAAAAAAATGACCTTGCTCGTGAGAGCCCAACAACGGGCTGGATATTAACCATTACGGTCAATTCGTTAGCACGTCGCGATCAGTCGGCTAGCTTCAGGTAGAGTTAGTGTTTTGCCGGGCGTTAACAATCGTTAACGCCCGTTTTCTTTATTGTGGTCCGGATATACTAGCTCACGATCCTTTAGTCTCTCAGCCTCGGCCCTAAGCTTTCGC
>CAMYNX010000283.1 GCA_947259875.1 uncultured Gammaproteobacteria bacterium
TTGCGCCGACTCACCGAGGCGCTCGAACATTCCGAAGATTCGTCGCGGCTCAATACCGCGTACATCGAGCGACTCAACCTGACGTTGAGACGATCGTTGACCTACTTAGCGCGGCGCAGTCCCTGTCATGCACATTCCGAGAATCGATTGGCCGAGCATCTCGAGCTCGCCCGCTGTTACTACAATTTTGTTCGTCGAAATGCAGCTTTGCGATTCGGTTCAGGTAGGCAAACGCCGGCAATGGTGGCAGGCCTGAGTAATCGAGTCTTAGACTTTCGTGATGTGTTCGTGCCCGCATTCAACAACACTTAACGAAGGAAGCACCACTTGGGGCTGAACAAGGACACGCCACACGAACGACCCTTGGCACCGCGACCATCATCCACAGCTAAAGTTGTGGCGCTGTCGCGCGTGGGCGGATTACATCACCGCTACGAATGGCGCGAGGCGGCCTGAGACGGCACGCGCTTAGACGGCTATATTCTCGCGGATAAGTAATGACGAGCGACAGGCATTTTTACTTACATGCCAACCCAGACGACCTCTCCAGGTTTTGCGTCCGAAATCGCTTTCAAGGCCGCCGGAATTAACTGTCTTAAGTCTTGGAGTCGATTGCTACGTGATTTCATTACGACCACGGCGATATCAAAATTCGTAATCGATTGTTGAAATGATAGATTTCGATCCACCGTAAGAAATACGTCGAACTCGCGTGCCGCCAGCGCAAGCAATTCACCATTATCGACTCCAGACCATCCCTGTTGATATACGTTGAGAACGATATGTGTAGATAGCTCTTTCGCGAGCCTCCTATCAACACATTCGTCGAGCAGAATCCTCAAGACGCAGCAGCAATAACACGATCTTTGGCTTCTTCAAGAAACGCTATAACTTGATCACGGGTTACCGAAGGAAATCCCTCTAAAAAATCATCAATGCTGTCGCCTGCCTCAATGTAGTCAAGCAGCGTTTGCACGGGAACACGAGTCCCTGCAAATACGGGAGTCCCACCCATAACATCCGGTGCACAAGAAACGACGTGTCCGCTCATGGCCCAATACTAGTCTCGCCACTATCAATTATCAACATGATATATTGGTCCATCGAATCTTTCGACGCATGAATTCATAAACAGGCGCGTATCCGACATTTATCCGACATCAGTGCAGCGCCGTTATGCACTGTCCTGCATTTGTAGCAACGAACGCCGTCCTTCGGCCTAACTAAAACAATAACGTGTATTGACGTGTGCGTCTCGAATTCCTAAATTCTGCGGCGGAAACAGCGTTTAAAACAATATTGCCGCTGCTGGATATCCTGCGCTAATCTCCTCGGATATGAAGGATGCATTGCTGCTCATTGCCCACCTGTTGATCACCGCCACTAGAGTTCTTAGGCCAGGTGGCGTCAAGGCTGTGATTGCTGAGAATCTTCTGCTCAAACAGCAGCTACAAATTATCGGGCGCTCTCGCCAGCGGGCCCCGAATCTAGTGGCAGCCGATCGGTTTTTCTTGGGATTTTGGTCGTTGTTCCTTCGACCGAGCCGGATTCGCAAATCGTCCGTCATATTGCGCCCATCAACGGTGCTTTGATTTCACCAATATCTCGTTCGCCGGAAGTATCGACTTTTATTCTCTCCTCGAACCCGAACAAAACCTGGACCCAAAGGTCCCTCTGAACAACTGATTCTCGCCATCGTCGAACTCAAACGCCGAAATCCAGACTTTGGCTGTCCGCGAATCGCGTTGATTATCTCGAAGACTTTTGGCGTTGAGATAGACAAGAACGTTGTTCGGCGCGTCCTTGCCAAGTATTACCATCCAGAATGCGGTGGGAACGGCCCCTCCTGGTTGACTTTCCTTGGACATATGAAAGACAGTTTGTGGAGCATCGATTTATTCCGCTGCGAATCCATTGCACTTAAAAGTCATTGGGTGTTGGTCGTGATGGATCAGTTCACGCGCCGACTTATCGGATTTGCAGTTCACGCCGGCGACGTCAATGGCATGGTCCTTTGCCGGATGTTCAATAAAGTCATTACTGTGATCCCACCACCGAAATATTTTAGTTCGGACAACGATCCACTATTTGAGTATCACCGCTGGCAGGCAAATCTGCGCGTCCTTGAGATTGACGAAATCAAGACAGTCCCCGGTGTTCCCGTCTCTCACCCTTTTGTTGAACGCCTAATAGGAACGGTTCGCAGAGAATTCCTTGATCATATTCTTTTCTGGAACTCTGTTGATCTGGAGAGGAAGCTTCGAGAGTTCCAGCATTATTACAACCAGGAACGTGTTCATGCTTCGCTCGATGGCATAACCCCGGCTGAAGTCAGTGGTGAATCCGTTAGAGAGCAAGTTAAACTCGATGACTTTCGTTGGGATACGCATTGTCGCGGACTCGTCCAGCTGCCGATGGCTGCGTGATTAGGAATTCGATACGCACACGCTCTCACACCCGCAGAAATCTGTTTCCGTAAGCCGCGCACCTAACTTCTACCCGCTATGACCCTTACATCCTGACCAGCACAACGCCCGTCAGCACATCGCTGGCGAATGGCATCGCGGTGATGCTTCTTATCCGTGGTAGACTTCAGCTCCCTCGACCGGCGATGGCAGGTAGGGGCAATCGACTCGGACGATCCATCACTACAACAAATAAAGGGATTAGCTATGAAACAATGGTGGACGACAGGGTGCGCAACCGCACTTCTCCTCTTCTCAGGCATCGCCGCCGCCGGTTCCGAATCGGGCTTGTATTTGGGGGGATCCCTCGGCTGGGCTAGCCTCGACTTCTCTTTCGACTCAGACGGTGTCAACGTCGATTTCGACGACGACGACACCGGCTTCAAGATCTTCGCTGGCTACAACCTCGGCCTAGTACCGTTTGTCGACTTGGCAATTGAAGGTTCCTACGTCGACTTTGGCGAGGCTTCTCATGCCACGATCGGCAACGCCGATGTTGGGGTCACCGGCTGGGATGCCTTTGGACTCGCCGGATTCAAACTCGGCCCAATAGGCCTATTCGGAAAAGTGGGCATGATTGCTTGGGACAGTTCCTCCAATGCGGTACAAACGGCACTGGACGATTCGGGCAGTGATCCAGCCTACGGCATTGGGGCGCGATTTCAGATCGGCTCAATTGCGGTCAGGGCTGAGTATGAGCTGTTTGACATAGACACCGTAGATATCAGCTACTTCTCCGTTGGCGGATCTTGGACATTCTGACATAACACTGCCACTCGCCGACATTGCATCCGTGAAGCGCAGACAAGAATGGGGAGAGCGTGGCTCCATGACCACACTCCTCCTAAATCCACTTCAAGAATAATCCGCCACTGCGTCGCTGCATACCGCCCAATTCAACGAGTTGGGCATAAGCAGGCACGGCCTCACTTAGTGAACCAAACACGGCGGAACATGGCTGACATGACGGCCGTCGCGATCGGAAAAACGACGGCATATCCAATGATCCCAATATTTCGAATGTACATATCGTCCAATCCCACACCGGCAAGCCCAATAAACGACACAACCGCACTGATGTAAAGCAGCGCTCGCGCTAGCGACGTGTCGGTGCCGAAATAATGATAATGCTGCGAGCGGGAGCTGGACCAACCCACGACAGTGAGTTTGCCATCGGAATTCATCGATTTTCGCACGCGGTGTCATGGATTCGCCAGCAACTTCCGTTGGCGTATGTCCACCAAGCGAAGCGTGAACACGTTCCTCATTGTAAGGTACTTCCGTCGTTAGCTGTTGGACTAGTTCTAAAAACACTCACGCCTTCAATACGTTGGATATACTTTAGCATGTCTAACGTGTGGAGCACGTGATGGTCGTCGTTACCGGTGCCTCGTGATCAACGACAATTATTATTCCCGGTCAACGACGATTAAAATTCCCGACTCTACATAGTCTTCAGCTCCTCTCCGGGATACCATCCAGTTCGTTTATGAGTTAATCCTTGACGTGCCAGGATACGGGAAATTGTCCTCTCTGATGGTAGTGATTCCACATCAGATTCATCCATGCCAGATCGAAACGGGCCTCGGCCGATCAGGAATCTGGTGGTCTTTGAAAACCAGGCGTCTCACATCGCCTGTGAGCGCCGATATCACCCCGACCCATACCTTGGGTACCCTTAAAAACGGTTGTGCGTTCGTCATCGGACGGAGCTTCCTCTGTGCGTGTTCGTCACATTACCCGTCTCTCATATCTCCTGTAATTCATCCCTTTCCCTTGTCCTTTTTGGATTGCTCCAGGCGGTAGCTTGGCAAGTTCAATTCCAAAATTATGCTGTGATGAACCAAGCGGTCAATGGCAGCAGCCGTGGTCATGGGATCCTTAAAAATCTGCTCCCACTTGGAAAAAGGTAAATTGCTTGTCAACATGACCGTGCCGCGCTCATAGCGATCCGCCAACAGCGTAAACAGCACCTCCATCTCTTCGCGACTCTGCTGAACGTAACCGATATCATCAATGATAAGGGCATGATATTTGGACAACCTTTTTAGCACCCTGGCAAGTTTCAGGTCGCGTTTGGCAATTAATAATTCCTGGACCAGCAGGTTACAGGGAGTAAATAGAATGCGCCGACCCTGCAGGATTAACTCCTGTCCAATGGCACATAGCAAATGAGTTTTGCCGCTGCCCGGGTTGCCGAAAGCCAACACATTTTCATTGCGGTCAACAAATGATCCTTCAACAAGATGATCGACCAGAGTGTTTACTTTGTTCGGCAGGCGTTTGCGGTCAAATACCTCCATACTTTTCTCAAGTGGCAGCTTCGATTCACGCATATAGCGGACCGTGCGTTTATGCGCTCTCTCCTCGCATTCTCGTTTGGCCAGTTCCAGAAGATAATGTTCATGCGGCAATGATTCCTGGCGCGCCAGATCCGCCTCGCTCTGATAACATTCTCGGAAAGTAGGAAGATGCAGTTGTTTCAGGTGCCGGGTGAGCTCGGTGTGTATTTCGGTCATACCGCCACCTCCGCTTCGCTTAAAAGACAGTCATAGGCTTGCAGAACAACCGGCGAGATTCTGACGTCGGTTACCGGCTCCGGTTTGTGGCCGGAAAGGACAAGGCTCTCCACAGTTGCGGCACAAATCGGTGTGTTCTGGTGCAACAAAATACGCAGCACATCATCCACGGCGGATTCGCTTTCTTTAGCCGCCAACTTCAGAATCAGAAGATATTCCTTGCCGGCTTTGGTAACGGCATGTTGTCGTTTCAGCGCATCGTATGCGATCCGGAAACGGCTCGTCGGGAAAAGGTCCGCGCGGTAACGATAGTTCTCAAATGCGCCGGGTTTGCGCACCAGCCAGTCAATGATATGCGGGTATTGAATATGGTGGTTGCCCGAACCTCGTAGCCGCGGGATAGTTTCGATATGGCTCTGACCGTGCCATATCTCCAGGTGCTCGGCGTAAAGTCGCACCGTCACCTTCTCACGGATCAGTCGGCTGTGTACCGAATAAACATTGTGCTTTATCCGGATCGTGCTGCTCGGCCCCACCCCGACCGTGAACTTGGTGCTGGCGGACAACTGCTTGGCGGGCAAAGTCCGCAACACCGCCAGTTCTTCTTTGAAACGGTCATGCCGGTTGGCGTTCAGTTGTGCAAACAGTTCCTCCACAAAACTCTCGTATTCCTTTCGCGTGGCAAACTCACGACTGTCACGCAGCATCAGCGCCTGATCCACGGCCCTTTTGAATCGATGGTGCCGCTGCTCCACGTCCCCATTCTCGTTGGGACTCGCCGCTTGGGTCTTACGTCCGGTCAATCGGTAATACGACAACAGACCCTGATAACGTCGGGTAAATTCTTCCGGATTGTGAGGCTTGTTCACTGCGGTTGACAGCCGGTCCGTCTGATGCGCCTGCGGAACTCCACCCAGTTTCCATAAAGCTCGCTGCAAACCGTCACTCAGACTTTCAAAACTTTCAGAAAAACAGATCGTGCCGGTTTCCCAGTTCGAATAAGTCAGAACAAAATGATAGATCAAGTGATTAAACGGTGCCCCACCTATCGTGATCTCTAATTTCCCCATGTGCGTAAAATCAGACTGGCTTAATTCGCCAGGCTTATGCACCTGTGGAAAAAACACTTCCCGCGCAGGGCCCTCTGTTGCTCGCCAATGTTTTACCTTCCTCTGAAAGGTCCGAATTTGACCATCTGAAAAACGCCCTGAATACTGCCGCTGCAAATGTTCGAACAACGTCTTTGCTTCAAGACCAGGATTGTTCCCTAAAAATGATTGGACCATTGCCCACACTTCTTTGAATGGGTCTTCCCGAGTTCGCCAGCTTCGTACCCGCTCTGCCTTCAACTCACTCGGCAATTGACCAAGATCACGATACTTTCTCGCTGTTTTTTCATCCATTCCGGACTTGGCGGCCGCAACCCCCAACTTCCTCTCTTCTTGTAAATACTTCATCAGTTTTCTCGCTTGATTGTCGGTGATCATTCATAGCCCTCCTTTCGTCAGGCTTGAATAATCGATTGCTAATCAAATGGGAAAAATAATTGTCGCCAAGAGGGAATTATAGTTGTCGCTCGTCAGCCTCGGCTGTAGACGCACGTTTTCGAATCGGTCAAACACCGCCTATTTTCGTTTGCGTTGTTCATCACGCGCGTTTGACCGCGTCGCGCTGCTGAGCG
>CAMYNX010000284.1 GCA_947259875.1 uncultured Gammaproteobacteria bacterium
CAGGAGTGGAAATATGTCCGAGTCAGCACACATTACCTATTCGACCACGATCACCGAAAGGGAGATGCGATTAACCCCGGCGGCGGAGGCGAAAATGGCGGAACTGTTAGCCGGCGCCGACCCGGATATTAAAGGAGTCCGGGTGTTTGTTTCGGGTGGCGGCTGTAGCGGCATGACTTATGGCTTGACCTATGCGGAAGAGGTGAGCGAATACGATAGCACTCTCAATGCGAACGGCTGCAGGATTGTCGTCGATGCGGTCGCACTGAACTATTTGCAAGGCTGTGAAATCGATTTCGCCGAGCACCAATTTAAGTTCAAAAGCGTTTTCCAAGCTGTGGGCGGCAGCGGAACCTGCGGTGGCTGCGGTGGCGGCGGTTACTGAGAACAAACTGCATTCAATCTATCGCTTCGTCGTGCCCACAGTATGAGCTGCTGTGTGTCGCGCTCACGCATCTAGATAGTCATGCCTGCAAGTCCTACGCAGCAGCGCTTACCGCGCAAGCGGATGCTGGTGATTGCGCCGCACAGTAGTTACCGCACTACCGCTTTTCTCGATGCCGCCGACCTGCTCGGTGTTGACGTGTTGTTTGCGTCCGAAGGGAAATACTCAGTGGTAAGCGCGTACGCGGATGGGTTACACATCGACCTGAAGGATACCGAAGGCGCGATACAGACGATCCTGCGCGAAGCGGCGAGGTGCCCGTTTTCCGGTGTTGTGGGTACTGATGACGCCACCACCGAGCTCGCAGCGCGTGTAGCACGGGAACTGGGCCTGCCGCATAATCCATCGGCGGCGGTAAAGATTGCCCGGCGCAAGGATTTGGCGCGTAAACGGCTTGCGGAAAAAGGAGTGCCCGTCCCTCATCATCACCTCATCGATTTGCGGCAGTCACTGACCGCGCAGGCCGAGGCGGTTCGATTTCCTTGTGTATTGAAACCGCTGACCCTGTCAGCCAGCCGTGGTGTGATCCGCACCAATGACATCGACCAATTCTTGCGCGCGTGCTCACGTATTGGGCAGCTATTGAATACTGAGGAAGTAGAGGAACGCAATCGCATCCTTGCAGAGGATTTTATTTCCGGCAGCGAAGTAGCAGTAGAAGGGATGTTGCGCGGTGGCGAGCTCGATGTGTTGGCCATCTTCGATAAGCCCGACCCACTGGAGGGACCCTACTTCGAGGAGACATATTATGTTACGCCGTCGCAACTGGATGAGGCCACACAGACGGAGATCCGACAGCGTGTCAACGACGCCTGCGACGCATACGGGTTACGTGAAGGCCCGATTCATGCAGAATGCCGGATAAACGATGACGGTGTCTGGATCCTCGAGGTTGCCGCCCGCACTATCGGCGGTCTATGTGGGCGTCTGTTCAGGTTCGGCACAGGTTACAGCCTGGAGGAACTGGTGCTTGCCCATGCCACGGTAAGCCCTTTGTTGCGCCCTGCCGCTCGCCCAGGCGGCGCGGGTGTGTTGATGATCCCAACTCCGGCCGCGGGCATCTTGCGACGCGTTGAGGGAGTGTTAGCGGCGCAGAACGTACGTTTTATAGAAGAAGTCTCCATTCTGGTGCGCGAGGGCTACCAACTGGTGCCATGGCCCGAGGGTTCCGGCTATCTCGGATTTGTTTTTGCCCATGCACCCACGCCGCAGCAAGCCGAGGCCGCGTTGCGTCAGGCCCATGCCAAGCTGAACTTCATTGTGGCGCCGTTATGGAAACTCGATCAGAGCCCTGGCGACGCGGTAAGTGCGACTGGCTGAGGGAGGTATCATGAGGGTCGTCTTAATCAATCCATACGAAATCGGCCGGCAGCCGTTTGGTTTGGCGGAACCGGCCACGATGCTCATTGAAGCGGGTTGTAAAGTCGATTGTGTGGATCTGTCCATCCAGAGACTCAATCACGATTTGCTGGCGAACGCCGAACTCGTCGGTATCTATGTCGCGATGCATACCGCGACTTGTATCGCTGTCGAAGCGCTTCCCCGAATTCGAGAAATCGCGCCGGGGGCCCATATCTGTGTGTATGGCCTGTATGCGCCGATGAATGAAGCCCTGTTACGCTCACTGGGAGTCGATACCATACTGGGCGGCGAGTTTGAGCCGGGACTGTTGTCAGTGGTTGACCGCCTTCGCTCCGGAAGCGGCGCTGTCCAGACTGAATCTGTGATTAATCTTTCCAGGGTACCCTTTCTAGTGCCAGATCGGTCTCAGTTACCCGGGCTTTCGCAGTATGCACACTTGATCATGCCTGACGGGGCACAAAAAACGGCCGGTTTTATCGAAGGCTCGAGGGGCTGTAAGCACCTGTGCCGCCATTGTCCGATCGTGCCGGTGTACGAAGGAAAGTTTCGTATCGTGCCTCGCGATGTGATCGCAGCCGATATCCGCAATCAAGTTAACGCCGGTGCAGAGCACATTTCTTTCGGAGACCCGGATTTTTTGAACGGCCCCAGCCACGCGCTTAAAGTAGTACGCGCGTTACATAAAGAGTTTCCACGTGTCACCTATGATGCAACCATAAAGATCACGCACATTCTCCAAAATCAGGATCTGCTCCCTGAGCTTAAAAACACTGGCTGCTTGTTCATTACCTCGGCGGTCGAGTCCGTCGACGACCGGATTTTGGGGTACCTCGACAAGGGCCACACGACAGACGATTTTGTCACCGCGGTACAGGCACTTCGGAAGGTTGGTGTTGCGCTGGCTCCCACGTTTGTTCCGTTCACACCCTGGACAACGATATTGGGTTACATTGATTTATTACAACAAGTTGTCGATCTGCAACTTGTGGAAAGCGTTCCTCCTGTCCAACTATCGATACGGTTGTTGGTTCCGAATGGTTCCTATTTGCTCAAGCTGCCGGATTTTTGGAAACAAGTGGAAGAATTCGACGCGGCGACGTTGGGTTATCCGTGGAGGCACCAAGACCCACGGGTGGATAAACTGCAAAAAGCGGTCCAGGCCTGCGTAGTAGAGGCAGAACAAGAGGGCCGATCAAGAAGTGAAACCTTTACCGCAATCTGGCGTCTGGCCCATCGCGCCTTGGGCAGATCCGTTCCAGTATTAACTCGCGACTACCTTGGAGCACGTATTCCCCGATTGTCGGAACCTTGGTACTGCTGTGCGGAACCGACCAGTCAACAACTTGTCTCTTTCTGATCGGTGGCGGCTGTAGTGGTCCACCGATTCTTTATGACGCGAAAGTTTGAGCCAAAGTTACTGATTTGCTTTAACTTGTCTTAAGTCTTCGCGGAACCTATGACAATCCGATTGCTGCGAAGGCAATTCTATTTAGGATTATTCTTGTGTTGCCGGGCATTCTCGATGTTTACGCGCAGTGGTTCACGCATATCGAAGTGCACGTCCCGCTGCGGGAAGGCGATGGCGATGCCCGCCTGCTCGAACTTGCGATTGATCGCCGAGTGCAGGTCCGTCGTTGTGCGGATGCGGTGATCGATGGCGCTGACATAAGCACGCAGAGTCAGGTTAAGGGCATTGTCGCCGAAGCCGTCGAAACTCAACAGCGGCGCCGGTTCTTTGAGCACATGTTCGTGCTCCTCCGCAGCCTCGCGCATCAGCGCCAAGGCCTTATCCACGTCAGTGCCGTAGGCGACGCCGACGACAATGACAATTCGGGTCAACTCGTCTGACAAGGACCAGTTCAGTACCTGGCCGGTGATGAGATCCTTGTTCGGCACCAGGAATTCCTTGCGGTCCCAATCGCGAATGGTGGTCGCGCGGATACGGATCTTGGTGACGATCCCGGACGTGTTGCCTACCGTCACCACGTCCCCGACCCGGACCGGGCGCTCGAACAGGGTTCGCCACGATCTCCTGCAAGCCGAAACCAATGCCCACGCCAAGCGCGGCCACCAGCCACTGAAGCTGGGACCACTGGGCGCCGATGGTATTGAGCACGAGCAGCGTGCCGATAGTGACGATGGCGTAGGTGGTCAACTTGGTGACCGTGTAGCGGTTAGCCTCCGACATCCCGGAACGCCGCAGCAGGATGATCTCCAACAACGCGGGCAGTCGCCTGACCAACACGGCAGTGCCAATGGCGTAAATGATCGCCAGACCGATGTCCGCCAGGGTGATCGGCAGCCGCTTGGCTTCTCCATCCACAGTCACGGTTTGATACCAGAGATTGACATCGTCGAAGATCCGCAGAGCCGGCAACAACGGGGACCAGATCAAGTACAGGCCGACCAAGCCGGCGAAGACCACCGCAATGGAGACCAACTGTTGGCTCTCATCGCTGAGTTCCCCCACATCCACCTGCGGCTCCTCGAGCTCCAATTCGCCGGTCGACTCGCCGCCACCGCCCGACTCTCCGACCTGTTTCGCCGCAAGCGCGGCCTTGCGGCGTTCGACAGCCGCCTCCAAGAGCAACCGCCGACGCGTCACCAGCAGCGAGCGCCGGGCGAGCGCATGCA
>CAMYNX010000285.1 GCA_947259875.1 uncultured Gammaproteobacteria bacterium
GATTCCCCCATTTGATTCAACAAGTTATTGGTAAACTCATTGTATCAATTGCGGTGGAATCAGGCCTTTCTATTTAGCCGTTAACGGGACAGCAGTGACTGTGGGTGATCAAGGACATGACGCGCGGCTTCGCGGAACAACCATCGAGAGTCCTGCGGAATCGGCGTTGGGATATGGGCAAGGGAATGCAAAATGGAGACGTTATCGGCCACGGTCGGCCCGGTCTATCGACCCAGGAATCCACGGAAGAGTCCACTGTACCGCTGCGTTCGGCGTCACCTGCCGGAGCCCTGGCGGCTTTGGTGTCTAAACCGCGTGTGAACCTCACTCGGTTCCACGGCGTGTTTGCTCCCCACAGCACACACCGTTCACAGGTGACGCCGGCCGGGCGCGGCAAACGAACGCCCGACGAAGCTAAAACTCCTGCCCAACGCCGCGCCGCCATGACCTGGGCGCAACGCCTTAAACGGGTATTCAAGATTGACATCGAAACCTTAAAGCAGTGCGGCGGTGGCGTATTAAAAATACATCGGTAAAGCGGACGTTCAAAACGCAAGTTTTCTCAGGCGTCGAAGGTCAGGTCATGGCCGAGAGCAGCGATTAGCTGCACCGCAGCAAATTGTTATCTCTATGCGGTGTGTCTTTGCGCAGCGAGAAGCCAAAGCCATTGACCTGTAAATCGTTGTTGTCCTTCGGTAAGGATATATTGACCAGTGCAAAGAACAACAGGCACGTATTGAGGATTTGACGGTCGTGTGATTCGCCTTGAAACCGCGTTGGAGATTGCCCTGACCGCACAGGATATTAAAGCCTTGAAACAGAAATCTTGAATTTGATTCTTTCAGCGAAACCTGGCCAACAGGGTCAGGTTTGCCGAGGTTTGTCCCGACGAAGAATTTTTACAGACACTGTCTGCGAAATTGCGCTGGAGCCATTTCGACCTGAATGCAACATAGCTGCGAAAAGTGCCATCTACCCTGTTAATGTCCTCGATGGACAGCAACAGGCAGCGGGTTTATCATATTGTGTATGTGTAGCACATACACAATATGTCTGCTAGTATCTAAAAACGTGAGTAGTGAAGGTTCTTGAGGAGGCCGTGCCATGCCAGTACGCATGCAGATTTTAGTCGACGCCAAGCACAAACGGCTAGCGGAGAAACTCGCCCGAGCGAACAACACTTCGGCGTCGGATATTTTCCGCCGGGCCCTGGAATCCTACGATCCAAATCGGGAATCCGAAGCGGAAGAACTGGCGGTACTGTTAAGCGCCCTCAAAGATGCCAATAGACGGGCACGTGCTGCGTTGGAACGCGCCGAGAAAGAAGTCCGGGAGACCCTCGATTATTACGCACAACAGTCTAATCCGCGTGGAAAGGCCGCAATGGGATGACGATTAAAGATATTGTAGACGCCGTGACTGAGGCCATTCGGCTCTCAGATCGGGTGGAAGCATTGTCCGACAATGTCACCGATATGGCGCGGGCACACCGGGAAGATACCAAGGAGCTGCGGCGGGAGCTGCACGAATTGGACAAGCGGGTCGTTAAGATTGAGGCATTGGTGGAATTCACGCAGCATGGTGAGAAGACCGGGCGTCTTAAGCACAAACGCTAAACAACGGATCAATCTGGCTCGCCATACGTGGAAATTGTGGGTTATCACTGAAACAGCATAGGTGAGATGATGCGTAACAATATGCGTCCGATACATCCCGGCGAACAGTTGCGTGACGAGCTGGACGAACGTGGCATGAGTGGCAGCGCGTTAGCGCGTAAACTGCACGTTCCTGCTCCTCGTATCAATGACATTCGCGCCGGCAAGCGAGGGATCACCGCGGATACGGCGCTGCGACTGGCGCGTTACTTCGGCACGTCCGCCGAGCGGACCGGTTGGAATCAAGTGGCGACACGAAAAGCCGTGAGCACGTCGATCGGCTCACGCTCGCGAGCTCGCACTGGCTGCGGCACACCTACGGCACGACCATGGTGGACAGCGGCATGCCGCTTACGGATGTGCGCGACAATCTTGGCCACGCCTCCGTGGTAACGACGGAGATTTACTTACACGACGATCAGCGGGAACGCCATCGTCGGTCGCGGTCCCATGGCCTACGGAGGGAGCGTTAATGATAATGACTCGTGGGCAGTGTCCGTACCAATTCTACTCAATGCACTCGAGCTACTCGCACTAGCCAACCTAATAGAATGCCGCGGAAAAAAACGGAAAGCGAATGATGAGGAAATCGAAGAGTTTGCTAGCAAGTACTGCTGACAAACCTCATTGCATTAGATTCCTCACTTCTGGGTCCAAACCCGCAAAGGTACCAATGGCCCCACAGGACTTTTGCTACTTCACTGAATTATCGCCTCTATTCCGAATTTCTTCCCTACCAAAAATAGGTCGTGCGTCATGATAAAAAATGGAAGGTGACGACGATTTCGTCAGGACATCCATTTACGTACTCATTATAATAGGATTGCCAGGAGGTTTAACTGTGCCGTGGCGCTAATACTTACTGCATAAGTTGATATCTTGTGAAGGTTTAAGGTTGGATAAATTAAAATATTTTTTTCGCACGGCGGTTTTTGCATGGCAGGAAGAGAAACTGGTGCTGGTTGATGTGCATGACCCTAAATCTACAACCCCACTTGATCCCTGGTTGGCGAAGGTGTTTTCCTTGGCTGACGGCCAACATACTCTACAAAAGCTAATTGATTATCTAGGAAGTCAGTACCATGGAGAACCTCCCAAGGAACTGGAAAGAACCATCGAATCTGTAATAGAGCGACTGACAAAGGCGCAAGTCGTTCGGCTAGCAGACGAACCAATTACGCTGCCATACTACCTCGCCATTCCCATGGATGAGCAAGATGCCGAAAAGGCAAAAGAACTAATGATTAAAGATGGATATATCAAGCATCAATAATTATTGTGATTATTCGCCACAGCTGACTGCGTGGATGCAAGAGGTAGAGTAACGCATGGAGCAGTTACGGGTCCATTCCCGTAAAGGTACCAACGGTCCCACAGGGTTTTCGCTAGATCATTGATAATTAACCCTGAACCGGGATTTCTTACCTCCTAAAATTTGGTCTTTATTCATGATGAAAAATGGGAGTTGACAAAGTTTACATCAGAGCGTCGCGGTACTTCTTCATTATAATGGGTTTCCAGGGGCTTAACTGGTCCCAATTTGCGGCACCAGCACGATTCCAAGAAGTCGTTATGGCATTAACTTCGAAATCGTATCGCTAAACGAGCACCCCAATCCGCACACAAGCGCTATGGGACTTCTGGTACCGTTGCGGGTTTGAATCCACTCTTCGTAGAATCGCTCCTTCTCGGCCACGAGTCGGACCCGAGCATTGATACTATCGGCGGCCCAGGCGCGTGCATAGACAATGGAGTAGTGCGCCAGCGCGATGGCGTGGACGGCCGCTGATTTCACGCAGCCCGGCCAGCTCTTGGGAGGCGGGATCGGTGGCGGTTGTGGTTTGGCGAGCATCGCCGCCTCCGAAACTGAGTTCTTAGGAATTAGATCTCGGAGGATATAATAAAGATAACTGATTCATAACCTTACCCTCCGGAGGGGGAATCGAAAGATTCGGTGGGCCAGCACAGCCAATTATATGAAACCTATTTCGCGACGCATTTCCGAAGAATTATCCGTTCGTACCGAACAGGTAGAAGCAGCCGTAGCACTCTTGGATGACGGCGCCACCGTGCCGTTTATCTCACGCTACCGAAAAGAGGTAACCGGGGGATTGGATGATACCCAAATGCGGAATCTGGAAGAACG
>CAMYNX010000286.1 GCA_947259875.1 uncultured Gammaproteobacteria bacterium
AGGTCCGTGCGCAAATAATGTTGTGCCTATCTAAAATGGGGCGCACATAACAAGACGCTCCAGTCGGACAAAGTCAACCTGTCATGCCTTTTGCTGCCGTAAAAGTCACGCCAGCTTGTCTTTGCCGCTGAGCTAAATCGTTATGCGCATAAAGA
This sequence comes from uncultured Gammaproteobacteria bacterium, assembly GCA_947259875.1. Lineage (GTDB taxonomy): Bacteria > Pseudomonadota > Gammaproteobacteria > Arenicellales > JAANXG01 > CALZGZ01. Next base: position 156 of record CAMYNX010000286.1, read on the forward strand.
TTAAGAAGAAACTATTTGCTGTTCCTGCAGCGTATCTGATTGCGGTAGGCGCAATTTATGTCCTCGGTATGCTTTGGTTTTCCGATCATTGGGGCACATACATTCCAGCTGCTATATATTTGCTATTAGTCGGCATTATTTATGTCGTGCTAGCAGTTACTCCTTCGGGTGAAAAGGTTCCAAAAACGATATATCCGATTACGGCCTTAATAGGAATCGTTTGCGTAGCACTTCCACATGCGCAAAGAGTCACAGATGGTGCTACATCGTTCACTACTGAATATCTTAGCTATTTAGCGCTAATATGTATGGGCGCGTATCCATTTCTTAGGAAAGAAAATGACAGCGCATAACAAATCATTCGAGTTCGCCCCTTCGGGGCCGGACGCGCAGAAGACGCGCGCCGCTCAATTCAATCGTTGAGGCTGTAGAAAAACCCTAGTGATTATTTTTGCAAAAAATTCGACCTTCTCAGATGGGCTGTAAGCCACGATCTATGTTCGAGGAATGGTTTTGATACCCCCAAAATTCAGTCTTTTTTTGTTGTCGTTGAGTTTTTCTACAGCTTCGTTAGGCGGCATACGCCGTGATACTTAGAACCGTCGCAGTATCAAGTCTTGTAGCCGCAGTAGCCCTGCGTGTCTACTATCTATCCGCGGGTTGGAATGCCGATCCGACTTTTCTTTTCGGGTTGGTAACGCCTTTCGTTACTCTCCCGTTATTTGCATACACTCTTCTGATTGCTCCCTTATCCCTGTTTGGGCTGCTGCGCCGTAAGGTGCCGGGCCCACCTGTGCGCGGCAAGATTCTCGCAGTTTCGCTTGTGCTTTTGGCTGCATTCATCGCTGCGCCCACGCCACTGATGCCGAACAGCACGGACGCTTTCGAGTGGCGAATGAGTTCCTTTTCAGAGGCGCAGTTTCAGGACCTTGCGCGTAGTGTTCGGAGCGAGATGGCGAAGCTTAGCCTTGATGAGCTGCGGGGAGATGACGATGTGATGCACAATCAAATCCTGGCGTCGTTGCGGGAGCATCATGCTATTCTCCGCATAGAAACATTTCCCATAGAGCTCTTCGTGAGAGACAGCTATGTGGCGCTTGAGTGGGCCAGTGGGCTAACCGGGGGCTACGAGGTAACGATCATTGACGGAGATGCAAAACATGACTGGCAACCGGCCCCTAATATTTACGCAGACGTTGCAGCGTATGCCAAGTGAAGCGCCGCCTAACAAACGCTTGCAGTCCGACGCCGCGAAAGACGTGCGGCGCGGCTGAAGCGAAACGTTATGCGAAAGGAGACACAAGTGAATGACGAAAATCTAGAGAAGCAGAAGCAACTAGCAGTGCACATTGCTGCCACCGCAGATGCTTCGGAAAAAGAGGCTCTTCGCTTGTGGATTGAGCGCCTCCTCACTCTCAACGAGTCAGACCTCCCCGCGATGCGGAAAGCAAAGCAAGCGATATCTATCACGGCCGAAAGCGAAGTCGTCTGGCCCACTGTAAAGATGATCGCGCGTGAAAGTAAGCGCTTAGCCTGGGATGAAAGAAGTTTAAAAGGAAGGCTTGGTCTAAGCGGTGCTGCTGTGGGTCTCGCCCTATTCGGCGGCCAAGGTGCTGGCATCGCCGCCCTTGGCACAGCAATTGGTGTTCCTTTATGGGTGGTCTTTGGGGCGGGGGCCGCATTTCTTGGGGTTTTGTACGAAGAGATAACAGGCAATAATGCTAACACCAAAACAACTTACTCGGTCATTGACGGCGAGCGTGAAGAGGAAGAGTAACGGATTATCAGGTGCTCAACATCATTTGCGATCGCTCACTTGGACGCTTCGTCTGTCGGCTCAGCGCCAGTTAGCGCAACGTTAAGGCGAACGGCCGCTTTCCAAACTTCGATTGGCCGGAAGTGGCCGTAAGCGGGTATTGTAAACCTGTTTATTCGAGGCTGTACGACGATCTATTTGTGAAGAGCGCTCGCGGTTATTGCTCATCGCTATGGGGCTGAAGTAAAACTAATTTGGAAAGACTACTTCTGTGCTATGATTACAGGTGAACCATATTGAACCATTAAGATTCATTCAGATGAGTACAGAGGCTTTTACCGTTCGAACAGACAGCAAGAAAGTGAAGCAACTGGACAAGCTTGCCCACCGGATGGATCGGTCGCGTAACTACGTCGTCAATCAGGCAATCGATCAGATCCTGGAAGTCCATGCTTGGCAGGTCGAAAGGACCAAGGAGGGGATCAAGGCGGCAGACGAGGGGCGTTTCGCGAGTGATGCTGAAATGAAACGGATATTCAACAAATATAAGTAGAGCTGATGGCTCGGGTGATATGGACGCAACCGGCCGCCCAAGCGCTCGAAGCTATTCAGGACTACATCGCGCAAGACAATCCGCGAGCGGCGTTTGAGGTTGTACAACGCATACGACTTGCGACAGAGCAGCTTGCAGATCATCCGAAATTGGGTAGGTCGGGGCGGGTACGGGGCACGTTAGAACTCATTATCGCTGGTCTGCCGTACATCGTGCCTTAAAGAATAAAAGGAAACGCGATCGAGATTCTGAGCGTATTTCATACGGCCAGAAAGTGGCCTGAGCGCTTTGAGTGATGCGCGCAGGATAGTTTGTTCGGCAACATATTCTCCGATCTGGATAACTGATCTGCAAGATGTCTTAGCAGCGGTGGCTTCGTTCATGTGTGCATCCCGTGGCTATATACGGTCCTTACTCTTGGATTGCACCCGCCGGTAAATATCACTCATTGCCGCAATGAAAGAGTTGTCCCTTGGCCAGAAGGCAGGGTTATCGCCCTCCCGGCGTAGAATCAAAGCTGGAATCCCGGCTTCCTCTTTATCGTGGTGTTCCTGCGGCAGACGCTTCCCGTTCCAGAATTGCTTGTAACTCATGCTTGTTCTCGCTTGCTCCATGGGTGCTGGCGGAAAACGGTTGGCCAGGGGCGCTGGAACTGGGGCTTCCTCTTCCAGAATTTGCGACGCCAGGGCCTTTCCTAGTGGAGACTTAACGAGCTCTTTCTGGAGTGCCTCGCGCGTTAGGCCGCGCAACTGAAACAGCAAGAACGGATCCTTATCCATCAAACGGGCTGCGTGGTAATAGGTGCCGGCGACATGCTTACATGGGTTTGCCCAGTCAGGACAGGAACAACCGGTCTGTAATTCTCTGGAGCTGCGAGGAAGCAAGGAACGTCCGGCTTTTGGGAACGCCCTGTCGATGTCCTCGGGGACTTCACCCAGCAACAGGCGGGACAGCCAGCCGGCGTTCCCGGTCAATCGCTTGATGATCGCTTTCCACTCCTTTTTTTGGATCTGAGCGAGGCGGATTTCGATGGTGTAGCGGGGTTCTTTGTAGACACCGAAGTAAGGATTGACATTGCCTCTTATCTTGGATCGGATGGTGTCGCCGTCAATCTCGAACTCCAGTAGCCGGGAGGGACCGGCGTAGCTGCGTCCTCGACGAAGACGACCCGTGTCGGTACAAGATTCCAACGCGGTCAAAAAACGCGTTCCCCACCAGGTTCTGCTTATGTTCGCCATTGAATTCCCCTTTAGCCCAATACGGCCTCGTTACGATTGAGCGTAATCAGTTCCCG
>CAMYNX010000287.1 GCA_947259875.1 uncultured Gammaproteobacteria bacterium
ATCAAAGACGTTTTCGGATAGCAGAGAAATACTTGGAGCACAGTCAATGAGTACGTAGTCATAATGATCGCGAAGTGGCTTCATGACGTTTCGTAAGCCCCGCCGGCGCTTCTTGCCATGATCCAATAGAAGCTCTAGATGACGGTTGGAAAAGTCCGCGGGGAGTAAATCTAAATTGCGATAATCCGTGCCTTTGATCACCTCGAGGAGCCGGCGCTTGCGTCGTAACAGGCGTTTGCTTCCCCCCTTGATTTTCGGCTTAACCCGAAAATAAAAGCTCGCCGCACCCTGAGGGTCGAGGTCCCAAACCAGCACACGGGCGCCTTCACAGGCGGCAAGGTAACCGAGATTGACTGCAGTAGAAGTCTTTCCGACCCCCCCTTTGATGTTGTAACTGGCGAGAACCTTCATTTCGCCTCGTTATTCGTGGCGCCATCCGCAGCATCGTGAAACAGGCGGCGGAAGCGGGCCGCCACCACCGGCCGCGCGAATTTTTCATATCGGCCGTAAAATGCCTGCCGTTTGAATTCACTTTGCTGTCTCAAGTTCGCTACCAGATTATCGATAGCCATTAAGGTTTCCGGTCCGGCACGGCCTTTCGCGTGTATTTGTTTGCTGAATTGTTGTAAGACATCGAATTGGACTTGAAGATCATTGAAGTCGCCGAGATTATCTTGTAGTTGTTTAAGTGCACGTATCAGCTTTTTAATTTCTCCCTGCGGGTAAATGCTGTGAAAGCACTCCAACATATAACGCAATTTTTTGCATGTCTTGCGAAGTTCATGGAGATCCTGCGCGGGGGAATTGTCATCGATTGTCCGCCCCGCTTTGATTGCGCGCCGATATAAACGCCAGATGCGTTCGTTTGTGACATCGCAGATCGGCCGGGCGGCGTTTTTGGGAGCCGACCTCGTGGGTGGCGGTTGATCGAGGAATGCGCGCCAATCGGCAATCAATTTGTTGTAACGCGCGGAGTCAAGTCCGCGGGTCAAGCGGCGGTACTGAGTGGTTCTCCGCTGTTGGAGAAAATTACGTAACGGAGCTAATGCCGGACGCAATGGTGATTCCACCAACGCTTGGTAATCCGCAAATTTCAGCAAATACACGTCTATATCCCGGGCTGGTCCGGTAATCTGCTGTAGCCATTGAAAACCGCGACGGTATCGGTTTTGGGTGCGATCGGGGAATACATTCTTTAGCTGCATGAGCGCCGAACGGGTACGCCGGACTGCAACCCGGAAATCGTGCAAAAACTCGGTATCGATGTTGTTGCGTATGCCGTGTTCGTTGGCCTGCATGATGTCGAGCAATCGCCGCAGGACGGTTTTGCTGGCGGCGTCGGCACGCATGCTCGGATCGAGTTGAAGTTCGAGCTTGGAACTGTAATCCCCCGGCCGCCGGCCAGATGCCGCCAAGGCTGCGGTCAACATATCCCCGTCAGCGGGTTCGAGGCCAAGATCCTTGTTTAGCAAACGAGACAGCCGGCGTGCGGCGGTGGTGTAACCCCTCACCGGAACCACACGGGCGCGGCGTATGGCTTCGCCCTGGGTGCGACCGGCGGCATTCAACACATGGTTCTCGTCCACCTCGAGATAGGCCACTGTTTTCTGGTTATTGTCGAGCAATCGTAGCGATGTCGCACGGCTGCGCATGCTCGCGACCGGCAGCAGCGCGCGCATTTCTATAATCGAAGCGAGTTGCCGTCTCACGGCGCCTTTTGGCAGGTCCCGTAAGAAACGTAACGGTTTTTTCGACATTGTTGCGACCGCTTGCACGATAGGTTCATTCAATGAACGCAGTTGTAATGTTGCGGTGTTGCTATTCAAGTACTGTTCTTCCATGACATGACCACTCGCGTACACACGCCAGTCGTAGGTGTCATAGAATGTTCTTTTCATAGATTGTTGGGGATCTATCCTGCAGGCCACGTGTCTTTTCAGCCTTTGGGTAAGGCCGCGCACGCTAAGGTTGCTCGGTATGTGGTACTGACAATCCCAACTCATTGTTTTTTAGATCCCGCAGGCGGGTCGTTTGAACGAAAGACCACCGAAAGACTAGCACAGTTACCTTGTTGCTTCCGGTGTCGAGAAATTCGCGCCGGAGTCAAAGTCTGCGGCGCGAATGTTCCCAAGTCGAATAGATTGTCCACCCGGTTCAGCAGCCAAGCTTCACTGCCAGATCGATTAGATTATCAGCCACTACATGCCAATCGCGAGTCGGCTCCAAGTCTTTGGTTTGATCTGGGCCGTACTCTGTCCGTCTGTAAACAAATGCGGTCTGAAAACCACAGTCGCGTGCCGCTTCGAGGTCGTCATTGTGTGCTGCAACCATCATGCACTCGCCCGGAGCCAGCCCCAAAAGCTGTGCCGTGACCAGGTACGCCTGCGGAAGTGGCTTGTAGCAACGTGCCGTTTCGGCGCCAAGGATTACATCCCATGGGAGCCCTGCACGCCGCGCCATGTTGACCAATAGGGCGACGTTGCCGTTGGAAAGCGTGGCGAGAATGAATTTCCGTTTCAAGCGCAACAGCCCCTCTACCGCGTCCGGCCAAGGTTCCAGCCGGTGCCAGACCCGGTTGAGGCGGTCAAGTTCGGTTTGATTGAAAGAATCGAGGCCGAATTGGTGAGCCAGCGTCTCCAGGCTTTCCCAATGGAGTTGATCCAGGTTGGCCCACGGGCGATCGCCGTTGCGGACCCCGGACAGAGACGGTTGATACCTGCCGCGCCACGCATCCGCGAACTCGGACCAATTGATATTTAAAGCTTTTTCTCGATTAAGCTGGCTCCCTTCATGGACAATAGAGCTACGCCAGTCGACGACGGTGCCGAATACATCGAACGTCAGGGCCTTGATTTGTAGCGATGTCACGGCCGGGTCGATGATGCGGTTGGGGGTTCGCGTACGCGCACGATCCCATTGCACTTTGGGCCGGGCTCTAGACGCGAATTATTGGGAATTTTCCTAGCGATTGGCTATTTTTAGTTTAAAATTAGTACAGATATGAGGCCAGTAGCCCGAATGCCTGAGGCTGGCTACGAAAACGAGAAAATCGCTTTTCAGGGAGATCGAGCGATGCCATACACTGAGCAGTAACAATAGCAAATTCCGGCGCCTATGAGCCATAGCACCCTGCAAGTTCTGTCCGACAACGTCAAGTTACTGAAGGCATCAGCAAGCAAGCACGCGATCTATGGAGTGCTGATCGCAGTGATGGCCATTGTCATTGCCACCGCTATGGTGAGTTTCGTTGAAAATGGACAAGTTTCGATCAGCGGTATTATCCAAGCTCAAAAAACCAACGTTGCCTTGTGGCTTTTGAATTTGTCTCCATTCGGGTTCGCGCTCTGGGGCCAGTATGTCAGTAATTTTATGGCATTCCAGGCCGGGGCCATGGTGGTGGATCAGACCAACGAACTTCGCGCACAGGCGCAAGCGATTGAACGCCGCGCTACTTATGAGGTGACCCACGACCGACTTACCAACTTGCCAAATCGCGTTCTGCTGCAGGATCGTCTCGACCAGGCCGTGCACATCGCGCATCGGGACCAATTAAACATGGCGGTAATGATCATGGACCTGGACCGATTCAAGGAGATCAATGATGCCCTTGGGCGTGATCAAGGAGACCGGCTGCTCAGGCAGGTTGCGGCGCGGCTGAAAGCTGCAGTCCAGGAAACCGAGACCATTGCACGTTCTGGCGGCGATGAATTTGTCTTATTGCTGCCGAAGATCTCCGGTGAGCA
>CAMYNX010000288.1 GCA_947259875.1 uncultured Gammaproteobacteria bacterium
AGACCCCAAGATTGAAATACGTAGTTCACCGCACTAGCCGGATTGATCACCGAGTCGAACCCATCCGTTCTGACTGCATACTTGGCTTTTGACGCCCAACGTCTGAGCTCACTGGCATTTTGGCAAAAGGCGCGCTTCTTGCGTCTGCAAGAAGCGTGACTTACGTCAAATGTCCAGTGCAGCGATCTGTTATCGGTCGCATCCAGTTTCACGATCTTTGAGTCAACCCCAAATAGATCATCCACACACCTGCTAATAGAAAAATCACTTCTACACCATACTTGTTAAATCTGGTATCTATCATTGCGTAATACGGGTTTTTACTATCGTAAAAAACGGCAACTTCTTCGCCTACCTCTCCAGGCTTAATCGAAGAATAAGTTTCATACTGTAATCTAATCTCTTTATTATCGACCGTGAGGAATGTCACGATTGGTGCATATATTTCGCCACCCTTTGACCTCTTCGTTTTATAACCAACAATAGCGCCCCTGACTTTCTTGCTACGTGTCAGAAAAATAAGAAAGTCACATCGCATGATGATAACAGCGATTATTAGACCTATACCGATCATCAATTCGGTAGCAGGTTCACCCATAGGACATAAAACCGATAACGCTCCGGTTCAGCGGCGGGCCGAGCAGCGGACCATCCGCTGCAACCGGTTGTTATGTTTCGCTCAGTGTGAATGGCCCTGATGGGCAGGGGAAGAGAACCCTGGAAACCGCGATTTGGCATATGCCGAATGACAAACGGTGCAGCTTTCTATTAAACGAGAATAATGGAACGCGACCAGCTCGGAATCATGGGCTGCTGCGGCCTCCCCAAGCCTCTCCGCGCGCTGATGAAACTCCGCATCTAGCTTCTTGAACGAATCGGGAAGCGCTTGCTCCAATTCCTTTGTCTGGGCCGGAGTAAGCTTCTTCTCCATGATGTAGCTCGCCCGTATTTTCGTGCTGGTTTCCTGAATTGACTTCCAGTCCGCGGTCGCCAGAGACACGGCGATGCCCTGTACTCCCTCGGCGATTTCTCGCATTTCCGCTCTAAGCAGGTTTAGCAAATCCGGTGATAACTCGACACCTTGAGGCGGTGCATAAGGCTCTGCCGCGTAGGTATGCACAGAAACCGTGGCTAGACCACCGATAACAATCATTGTTGCAAGGAATGTGTTAACCATGGTGTGATCCTCTCAATGTAATTGCGAAACATAACGATCTAGCTCAGCGGCAAAAGCAAACTGGCGTGGCTTTGCGCAAGCAAAAGGCATGACAGGTTGACTTTGTCCGTCTGCAGCGCTTTGTTATGCTGCGCTAAGGATCTTCTTCTCAATAGACTGAGGAAGATCAACATGTACAAAGAACTCCTCGGGATACAGATAGTCATCACCGGACTCGTCGATGACGCGAAGTTGATGATGCTTTTTTGCTTCGTCATCATCTACAAGTTGATAAATCTTCCGGATCTCCAACGAGGCCTCGTAACCGTCATTACGAACGCAGATACCAAAGTGGTTTGAGTTACTCATAGTCAATCTATGTAACGTTTTATTTTGTACTCTTTCTTCCCAATTCCCGCTGCCTCATACCAGTGTAGTTCAGCTAGGCGCTCAGAGCCGTCATTTAAACGAATCCGAGCAATTCCTTTTCGCTTTCGCCAATTACCCCGACCATAAATCTTGCGGAGGCGCGGAAGTTCGCGAATTGCTGAACCAGACGCGAATGTCTCAACATCCGAGATCTCTCCGATAATCTCGAAATGCATCCTGTCATTCTACTCTGGCTTGATTACGCGGCATAACGTTCTAGCTCAGCGGCAAAGGCAAGCTGGCGTGGCTTTTGCGAATGCAAAAGACATGACAGATTGACTTTGTCCGACTGGAGCGCTTTGTTAACGGTCAATTCTTTGCCTCCAGTAATTCGGACGCCGTTTGTGGTGGGCAACTGCGATAATTAAAACCGAATCTTTTTGATCCACGTAGATCAACGAAAAGGGAAACCTCCGAAGTAACATCCGTCTCAATTCTCCGCCAATTGTTTGGCCTAGTTTCGGATGTTATCGAATAGTGTCGATTACGCGTCGCACGTCGTCGAGGAATTCACGCCCAAGACCCTCTGACTCAGCTTCATAATAATTAGACGCCTCGACCATTTCTTCCTCAGCCAGAGAAAGAAACCGGTATCCAATCATTTCAAACGCTGGCGGGCCCGACTCATAACTTCATCGCCAGGGCGTGCTTCCAGCTCACCATTCACGAAAGCTTGATAGCGGCGTTGAGCTTCTTCTACCCATAGCTGCTCAACGTTCTCATCCACTGTAGAATCCAACTCATCAATAAGAATACGAGCCAGCGCAGCTTTCTCCTTCGAACTTAACATACGGATTTCCCTCTCCAACTCTTTAATTCTCTTAGCCATTACTACATTATATTCCGTTATCTCAATGACCGCTAACGTTTGGCTTCAGCGGCGTGTTTTTTGCGTCCGCTGGAAGCCGTTGTTAGCTCCATGCTCGGATAATTGCCCCTCAACAAATTTGTGCAACACACTCGCGACAAGCGTCTGATACGGAATTCCTTCGACAAGAGCGCGTTTTTGAAGCGCGCGAAGATCTTTAGACGATATACGAATGTTAATTCGGCTGTCTTTTTTGAACGTAGCTTCTGCAATTTGCTTGTGGCGCTCGATTTCCTTCTTTTTATTTCTAATCCGCTTCAGCTTACCGCTCTCAAAGGCATCCAAAATCTACTTTTCTTCAGAATCTAATCTACCCATCGGTGTCACCCACATACTGTTTAGTTGCCTTTCGGCTGGGGATGATAGTTTTAAGGAACACTTCCTCTTCAGACTCCACGAATGGAACCAAATAAGCGTAATCCTCTACTACTACCACCATAATCCTCTGCCCAGGATGACGCTTTTGGTTCGGGTGTTCAAAGATATCTACAACATCACCAGATCCGATATGAAAAACTACGTCTTCGAACGATATTCCGCGCTCTTTTTTCAATTGACTTTGTCCGACTGGAGCGCTTTGATAATAATTGAGGCCCCCTTCTCCGGCTTTCAGGCTTCACCCCGAAGGGTGCTCCTACACGTGATATCACGTAACGTTCTCTTGGGAACAATGCGAAAAAGGAGGCCTCCCATGCGATTTTATACCAAAACCCATCAACATTACTGCGGCATCGATCTGCATGCAAAAACAATGTACGTATGTATCCTCAATCCGGCAGGCGACGTTCTGGTGCACCGCAATATTCGCACTGACCAGAAACGTTTCTTATCCCTCATCGCCCCCTACCGGGAGGGTCTGGTGGTCGGTGTCGAGTGTATGTTCAGCTGGTACTGGTTAGCGGACCTGTGTGCCCGTGAACAGATTACCTTTGTCCTTGGCCATGCGCTGTACATGAAAGCGATTCACGGCGGTAAGGCGAAGAACGACAAACTCGATTCGCACAAGATCGCCTTGCTGCTCAAAGGCGGCATGTTGCCCCAAGCGTATGTGTACCCGACGGGTATGCGGGCGACCCGTGATCTGCTGCGCCGACGGTTGCATTTATCCCGGCAACGGGCGCATTTGATGGCGCACATCCAAAACACGGTGCACCAATATAACTTACCGGCCTTAGGTGTGCGCCTGGGCAAACCGACCGAACGCGACAGTGTAGCGGCGTGTTTTCCCGATCCCGTAGTACGGCGCATGATGCAACTCGATCTGGATCTCATTGCCTATTAT
>CAMYNX010000289.1 GCA_947259875.1 uncultured Gammaproteobacteria bacterium
CGGCCTGTGATGTTGCGCCGGACTACTTGGCGGCGCATACATCGATTGCCTATATCAATCCTGTTTAGTCTGGGAAGTGGAACAAAGTCACAGTTTTAGTTCCGAGTATCCAGCAGACGAACCCGTTTATCACGTAATAGTGGCATCCCACCTGCTATGTCCTAAGTTAGGATTAAGACATTTAAATATTCACCACAGGATCCCTTTCCCAGACAGACCCCCATGTTAGTGAGACCCCGCTCCCGCGGGGTTCTCTTTTTTTTAAGGAGAGCGCGGTTGTGTTCGGTAATTCTTCTATAGACGTATGGGCGTAACGTTGTCAGTCACCTCAACAAGTAGCCGTTAATGAGGGAGCCATTGTGATACACCTTCGTCAACAATTTAGTTGTCCTTTTATAGTGGACTTGGATGCGGCGGCAGCCTTGTTTGCAGCTGCGCCATACACACATCCTGATGACTTGACGTACGCACCAATGCCCGATTGCCGGGTGCACACTGGTCTAGGGGGCATCATCGACTCTTATCCGTTGGAGTCAACCGCCCATCGAATACATTTGCATGGTTCTCAAACCTGTCTAAATTAATAGTTATCCCTGGTTCGGGACACCTTCCTCAGACACCCCCACCCGGTATCCGAATCAGGACATTACGCCCCCCCGATTACATCGGGGGGGTTTTTTTTATCGCCTCGATCCTCCCTCGTGCGGTCGTCGGGGGATGCATTCATCACGCTGCCGATATCAAACCCGCGGGGCAATTTCTAATATCAAAGTTTGGTTTTCTATGGAGTGATGATGCGGTCAATACGCGCCTATCCAGATGCCGATGTGTTGACGTAGTGGAACCATTCGCGCACGTCACCAGCCACGCATAGCAGAGTAGGCGGGCGGGATCTATACTTAAAATAGATGGATTGTTATCACGCGGCTCGAGAATGACCCCAGAAAATCGTCGTGTTCAGCGGTTTGTAAAACGCCTCGCAGTGGTGGTGCGGGAAATCGATTTATATACCGCCAATCTATCTGCGTCTGGAATGCAAATTGCCGTCCCCGCGACGAGGATGTTCGAGCTCACATCTGACCTTGATGCGAGACTCATGAATGCAACCATCACTTTGCCGGATCACCAACGCGTAACGGCGGCTTGTCAGGTGGCCTACGTCTCGCAATACGGCGACAAATATCTCATCGGATTGCATTTTAAGAATTTTCTGGATGACGGCCTCGATCAACTCTTGAGCTTCATCGAGTACGACGTGGGGCGACAATACTTGCCGGCGCCGAAGCGGATTCAATCCGCCTCATTTTCCTCGTGACCAATTAAAGAAGCGCCATAGTGCATGGGGGATGGTCCCCTAGAGAAGCTGGTGTGGTGCAATCAGTCGCCTAACTCAGTCTCACTCCTGGAAATAAACGGGACAATTTATGCGTATACAAAACGATAAAAAACAGCAGGTTACAGATTATTATCCTAGGTTGCGCACAGGCGCCGGGCTCGGCAGCAGGGTGACGCAACCGCGCTCAAGCTCGAACCGCGCCGCTGGGTAGACCTTACGAATACGCTCGGCAGCCTGCCGGAAGCGTTTCTTGAAGTCCCGCAACCCATCAACGCTGGTGGGATACCCAGCTCCGAATTGACTCTGTAATGCCTCCCACGGTATCGCGGTCTTACGTTCGAGGTAACTATAGCGATAGGAAAGATAGCAGTAGATGTCGAGCGACATCGGAGATTGTTTGAGTTCCCGCAGGGCACGCATCGACACGGGATTAGGATGTTCGATGAGTTCGTTGAAAAAGTCTGTGGACAAGCGCACTGTGGAGCCCCATAACGCGGCTTGGTTAGGCTTTTTAGGATCCCACCACAAGTTGTAGTCTTTTGCGACCAACAATTGCGCTCCGACATCCACGTCTTGATCAGTGTAATGACAAGATATGGCCGAGGAGAATAACCGTACCATCTGTTCGCGGAGGCGATGAATCGTCCCCCATCGACCGCCAGTCGGCAGCAAACCGAGTTCGGACATGAATCCAGATAACGTCGGCCCAAACTCCAGCAACGAATCACCGGTCTTTACCGCTTCAGTTGTGATCCACGCAAGAAGCAGCCGGGGATAGCTCCCAAACGGAAGACCAATGCCAGATACATCTGCAATCGTTACGGTCACCGCCCCATTGGTGCGCCGAAATAATGACTCGCTCACGCGGCTGTGTGGTATCGCGGCCTGGGTCAGCACCCGCGCCATGTAGCCGGTGACGCCGGCAGCGCGCGCTGTATCGGCTTCCAACGCCAGCGCCTCCCGTACTAATTTATCAATGTCTTTTTGTGAGCGCCCCATAGCGGCTCTTTAGCGGGAGTGAACTGGACAGTATGTCACGGAACTGGGTCAATCGAAAAGGCCATAATCACAAAATTAAGGACACATTTGTCTTGGTAGTCTCGGACAGGGCACTGCAGCACGAACCATCAACTACCGCTCAGCACGTGCTCAACCTGGAACTGTGACGCGCATCCGGCTTATGGTACAGGTAGACGCGCCAAAAAGGAGACTGTCAGTCATGCCTAACCAACAGCGCGAGATCAGAAAACTGTTATTCGCCATGGTGACTGCCATGGGATGGTCGCAGCTGCATGCTCAGAACTATGAGGTAGTTAATGCTTCCCTGTTGCTGAAGGGGTGTTCCGCCTATGAGCGTACCAGCAGGGGTAGCGGCAACTTTTCCGGAAGCCCCAAAGACGTAGCCGACGCAACCGGATGCCAAGGGTGGGTTATTGGTGTTTTCCACGCCTTATTGAAGGCAGACTCGGCGCAGTGGTGTTGGCCGCACGATACTACCGTCAAGTGGGATCAGATGGTAAGGATATTGTTGGAGTACCTGGAAAACCACCCGCACAGGCTACACGAAGACTCAGTGACGCTTGCCCGCGACGCGTTCCAACAAGCGTTCCCATGTGCACGCACTGACGTTGCTTTTTACCAAACTCGCTTGGCAGACCTCGGCTACGACCCGGGCCCAATTGATGGCAATCTAGGAGCCCGCACGAAGGTCGCCATCAGTGCGTTCCAGCAGGCTCGTGGTCTACCGGTCACCGGGGAATTGTCTGCGGAAGTTGAAACTGCGATTCGTGAGGATCTGTGGGATAGCAATTACAGATCCACAATTGGGAAACGGGACAAGAATAACAAGAATGCGATTCGTGAGGAAGTGTGGCACAGCGATTTCATGCCGGCGGTTGGAATACAGAAGAAGAATGAGTAGCGTTGAGTTGATGGCGATATAAAGATAATTCGCAACCAGCACAGTTCACGGTAATAGATTTTTGGCTGGCAGGGGGCTCAGCACACCGACCCCACCTGTCGCTTGTGCCTGATTGCGCAAATGGGCATAATTCTCGCCCCCTTAGCGCATGTTTTTGAGAGTAAAGCGTCTGGTCAGGGATGTTGTGGGTTTGTCAGTTCGAATCGCATCAACCGCCTCGGATTAATTTAGTTGGGAAAATTTCAATTTTCGAAATAGGCTGTCTTTGCGGTATTTTTGGCTGGGTGGCAGAGTGGTTATGCAGCGGCCTGCAAAGCCGTGAACGTCGGTTCGATTCCGTCCCCAGCCTCCAACCGCATCAACATTGTTAGAGTTCACCGATTGCAGCTTGCGGCCCGGGTGGCGAAACTGGTAGACGCAAGGGACTTAAAATCCCTCGGATTAATATCCGTGCCGGTTCGAATCCGGCCCCG
>CAMYNX010000290.1 GCA_947259875.1 uncultured Gammaproteobacteria bacterium
CGCCCCATATATTTCCCACGGTTTTCTCACGAATCTCAATTACATTGGTGCCCGGAATCTGTTGCGTTGCCAGGATTAAGAACCTGTCACCCGAATTTAAATCATTGTTTGGACCAACACTCAGGTAACCCAGCAAAATGTCATTTAGATACACCGCAACCTCGTCGGTAAAATCAATGTCATAACCCGTCAGCGAAAGCTCCATGTCGGCACTGGTGTTCTCAAAGACCGCAGTCAAAATGTTCTCGTTTTGATTAGCACCAAAACCGTTGCCGTATATACCGCCATCCGGGATATTTGTGATCAGTGGTATGTCGCCACCGGCATTCTGAACTGCGATGATTACATTGGCGGTGGAGATGTTCATTCCGTCGTTGACTTGTACCGTAATCGTGAAGGTCTGCTCGGTCGAGACATTCGCTGGAATATACGTGGCGTTAGGAGAGTTGGAATTAAGGATGGTACCTTCCCCTGGGTTGACACTCCACGTGTATGTCAGGGGCTGGGGACCGTCCGAGTCGGTAGCTACAACTGTTAATGCGCTCGTGCCGGTATCGCTGATAACCGAAGGACTGGCACTGATCGATTGTATTTGCGGTGGTTGATTGGCGTTACCGACGAGAACATTTACGGCGCTCGCACTGCTCTCGTTACCGAATCCATCGTACGCATAGGCGCTGAGCACGACCCATCCGTCGGCTACCGTCGACGAGTCCCAGGTAAATCCGAACGGTGCGGTGTTATCGCTGCTCACCAAACTTCCGTCCGCATAGAGATCCACCTGAGTGATCCCAACGTTGTCGCTGGCGGTGACATCGACTGGAACCATGCCGTTAACCGTCGCCCCCTCACTAGGTGCGGTGATGTTTGCAGTCGGCGGCTCGGTGTCGAGCGGTTGGCCGCCTGCGGCGATGACGGCCTCGTAGGCATTGATGCGCCCGTGACCGTAATAGGTGTCCCAGCCCGCAACGCCGAGATCATCGGCGTTGTTTTCCAGGAGCAATTCCACTTCGTCTGGCGATAACTGCGGGTTGGTCGACATGATCAGCGCCACCACACCTACGGTCGTGGGGCTGGCAAACGAGGTGCCGGACACGGCGCCATAGCCACCGCCGCGGCGGGTGGTCCAGATCCCGGACCCGGGGGCCGCGACGTCGACGTAGTTACCGTAGCTCGACCAGCTCGCCTTATTGTCGCTGCTGGTGGTGGCGGACACAGAAATGATATACGGATTATCGCTGTAACCAGGATCACTGCCACTGTTGCCGGCAGCGACCACCACCACCCCGCCCCGGTCTCGCAGGTATTGCGCAGCGCTGGTGACCGATGAGCTGTTGGAGACGTCGTAGCTGATATTGGCCACGTGGGCGCCGTTGTCCGCCGCCCACGTGAGCGCCGATGCGATGTCGCTCCAGTAAGCCCACCCATCGGTGCGGTCGGTAACCCGCAGCGGCATAATCATCGCATTCCAGGCTACCGACGCCACCCCAAGGGTATTGTTGCTGATCGCCGCCGTGGTACCCGCGACCATGGTACCGTGGCCGTGGATGTCCGAGGTGTCTGTGTTGCCACCGGCGGCATTCCAGCCCGGCAGCATCTTGGCGGCAAGATCAGGATGCGCGGCGTCCACCCCGGTGTCGAGGATGGCGACGACGATATTGTCACCCAGCGCGCTATACCAAGCCGACGGGGCCTCGATCTTCGGCAGGTGCCAGGCATTGGGGTACTTCGGATCATCGGGGATGATCTCTTCCAGCTTCACGAGCACGTCCTTTTCGGCAAACGCGATGTGCGGATTCTTGGACAGCGCGCGAATGACCGCTGCTTCGGCCTGCGGGGGTACGTCGACGACGTGGACGTTGAGCTTGCCGATTTTTCGCGCAGCCCGGCCGCCGCGCTTTTTCAGGATCTTATCAAAGTCGGTTTGCGCAAGACCCGCGCGGGGCGCTACCAGGATGCGGCCGGGGGCCCATGCTGGGGGGTCTGCTGTCGCTGTCGGGGGCAACAAGAGTATGATGCCCGCAACAATAAAGAGGATGCCCGCAAGTACCCGCGGGAAATAGGAAAATGCCCGAGTCATCCCGAATACGCCCGGACGCCGTAGATCTCCGTCCCCACGTTTTTGCCGCATCAACCCTGCTCTTGCGTAGTGGTCGGTGGGGCGGGCAGAAGCACGACTCATTAAGCAGAGGCCTGCGTTGGATCCGGCAACCCCGCTGCCTTAGAACGCACGCGCCCCTTAGACCGGTGATTTTGCGTCACTACCTTTCGGTGGCTTTGCCTTTTTCGGGTCCAGATGGAAGACGATGGGTTTGTGCCATCGTCGTCCGGATTTTCTAGCCCCTATAATCTAAAGCTAGCATCGAGAAATTATCGTGCCATGCCGATCCGTGGTTCATCGACTGGCGGCAATTTCCAGGTGATGGCTGGTCGCGTTCTCACAACTTCGTTAAGCATTCCGTCTGCGCCGTCTTGCAAAGACTAGACCCGCTAAGCCGAGGCCAAGCAAAGCGGTGGTGGCAGGTTCGGGGATTGTTTCAAATTCCACTACATAACCGACCATCGCAGTTGGACCAGTGTCGCGGTTATCCATGTCATCCCAGACACCGCTGGACGGCCAGTAATGCAAGTAGTGTTGGATATTAGAACCGTTATTGGGTTCTCCTGCGGCCCACCAATTCGTATATCCCCATGGTTCACCAGTAACCCACGCCCATCCGCCGTCAGGTTCGGCGTTTCTGGGTTCGGGCTGATACCCTCCCAACCAGTAAACTTGAAAATTGAGCGAGGCCATCAGGTTGTTCCAGACAAACGCATCTTCCTGGGCGCTCGTGATGGTCGCCAGATAACCGCCGGCCGATTCGGCTGCAGTTTTGGCGTTTTCCCATGAGATAAACACGTCGCCTAGGATAGCCTCATACCAATGGTCATTGCCGCCGTCTGCAATTTTCCATTGAATGGGAACCGCGCCGGCAACGCCGCTATATAGCATTGTTGCCATGGTGACGAGAACAATTCGTTTCATAACGACCTTCTTACTGAAGTTTGTAACTTTGACAGTCGTCAGACCGCATATTTCGTACCAAGCTTTCATTGTATTTACCCCCAATACTTTTCATGACGGGCTTCTGTAACGAGGCTCGTCGTCCGGCATTTGTGACACCTTCCTGATATTAACCTGCAAGACTCATACCAATGTCATAAATGCTTTTTTTTCATGGGGTTAGCCAAGCATGACCAATTAGAATTATGTAAAAGTGTAAAGTAATTCGACAATCAAACGCTGGTATAGCGATGTAACAATGTAAATTCGTCCGACAGTCGGTTGCTCGAATAATGGACGAACTCTTGTGGTTTAGTGATATTTGGGGGCGTACGTTTTCTGCATATCTTCGTTCTTGAATGACTTTCGTCGACAAGCTATGGACGAAAGCTGTAAAAGCTACCGAAACAGGGCAGCGTGATTTGCTGCAACACCGTCCTTTGCAACCCCGGGCTGCACCGCCAGTGTTGACCAAGAGATCGCAGAAGCAATCATATCGCGCGCAACACCGCGGGGTAGATAGTGTCGGTTAATTTTACAAACAGCGATTGTTGACAACCATGGGGGCATGTTTCGGAGCACAAACCGCTCAAGCTCAAACCGAGTATGGTGGCTGGACGGGGCGGGTGTGGACCGGCATCGTCTGTCGTTGTGTT
>CAMYNX010000291.1 GCA_947259875.1 uncultured Gammaproteobacteria bacterium
GCTATCTACGTTGCTCTTATCATTTAATCAATGAACCTGGATGACCGCTTTGAGTTTGTGACGACTGAATAAAACTTAACTTCAAATGTCTGTTGTCAGGATTGACCAGTCGTTGACCTGGTCCTTGGTGAAGGTCTCTTGATGGCCGGTTTGAGCCAATTTCCAACCGAGATCATCTCGACCGTATTTCCAATGAATGAATGGCCGCTTACTTTTCAACCGTTCACAATTTCTACATCAAACAGCCCCATCACGAAACCAGCAGAATATCTCTTACGTAACGTCGGTTTTTGTTTCGTCGCCAGTTTACCCGCTACGATTGACTCATTAATTTTCAAATCCTATATCTAATTTTCTATTGTTCATAAGTCCTCTGTTCGTCAGGATTTTACGCTGAATCGTAGTCCTGACATCAGAAGGGTCGTCCATGAACCACATCAAGCTTTGCCCGTTCTCATTTATCCAAGCGTGCTTGTGCAGTGGGCTATGCCTTCTGCTTTGCGTAAACAATTTTGCACTCGCTGATACTGGCTCGATTAACCAGTCCGCGATCGAGCAATCGATACGGGAGGCACTTCCCAATACCAAAATCACATCCATCCAAGCCTCGCCTATCGAAGGTTTGGTGGAGATCGTTGCCGGCCGAAATGTGCTCTATGCCGGCGCCAGTGGCCGCTACCTGGTGGTGGGCAGTCTCTATAACATGCACACCGCGACCGACCTGACGGCGGAGCGCAAGACGTCGACCGCCGCTATCGATTGGGACAGTCTGCCCTTGGATAGCGCCGTGAAATATGCTGGCAGCGGCCCGCATAAGCTTGCGGTCTTTTTCGACCCGGATTGCCCCTGGTGCAAGAAACTCCATCATCAACTTGCCTCCCTCAAAGACATTCAGGTCTACGCCATCCTCTATCCCGTGGCAACGCTGCACCCCAATGCCAAGAGCAAGGCTACTGGGATTCTGTGCTCTGCCGATCCGTTGCAGGCCCTTGATACGGTGATGGAGGGAAAAACACTGCCCACAAACAACGACCGCACATGTATGGAGCAAGCAGCAACCAGTATCACCAAGGTCGAAACCTTTGCCAACGCCCACAACATCCGCGGTACACCCACGCTGGTGGCGGCAGATGGTCGTGTGCGTGCCGGGTTCCTCGATGAACAAGCACTTCGAGCCTGGCTCGACGCCTCACTCCGATAGGTAGCGCCATGTTTAAAAAGATCTCCCTGACACTCCTGTTGCCACCGCTACTGATCACCGGCTGCGCCAGCCCAAGATATGCCTGTGGCGTACCGGACGGTATCGGTTGCAAACCCCTCAGCGAAGTGCACCGTATGGCCAAGAATGGCAGCCTCAAGATGCGGGCGGCGCCCAATAACCGGGAGGATGGCCAGCCAAAAAAGGCTCAGACCTCCGAGGCGGATGTCGTGAAACTGGCGGGTGGTGGTAAGGCAAAGACCGTTACCGGTCCTGAGCTGGCACTCGACTTCCCTCCTCGTGTAGTTCCTGATGTCATTAGTGTGACTCCCGGCACTCCCCTTCTCATCCCGCCACGCACCATGCGCGTTTGGGTCGCCCGTTGGCCCGACGAAGATGGCACCTTGCATGACGAGACCTATTTGTATCTCCGGCTCGATAACGGCCGTTGGGTAACCCACCCAAATCATGAAGGCGGACAGTAAGCATGAATGGTGATCGAGTGCTGCATATCGAACCCTTCATGAATTGGGTGGGTAAGGACTAACCGTTTTGCTATCGCTATTAACCAAACCCTTCAAAGCCTTCTTCGCCGAATCCCCGCCCGGCGAAGCCTTGGCTCGTAAAGCGTTACCGCCGACACAAGACGAGTGGAATGCGCTGCTGCAACGTTATGGCCTGGCGCAACTGCTGCCCTATGAATCGTGGGATGAAGAAAGCGGACTCTACTACAACGAAGACTGCTGTTCGTTTCTGCTGGAAGTGACGCCATCGGTGGGCATGGATGAAGAGACGCTGCGGGTATTGTCCGGCATCTACAGTGCATTACCCTCAGGCTATACCGCGCAATACAGCCTCTATGCCTCTCCCGATATCTTGCCGCTGATGAAACGTTGGGCCGATCTGCGCCAGGAAGATGAAGACCTTGGCGAAGTGGATGATCACATCCGGCCCCACCATCGCAACGAGAATATCTTTCGCGCCACATTGCGGCGGCGAGTCGATTATCTGCTAGGCGGCACCTGGAAGTCGCTGTTCTCCGATCAGGCGATGCTGGTGCGGGACTTTCGTATCTTGCTCAGCATCAACCAACCCCAATTTGATCAATCAAAGCGGGAGGGCCCTGACACCGAGCGCTTGATACAGCTGCGCGAGTCGATCATCGGCACGCTGCGTTCGGCAGGTCTCAGTGCCCGTCATGTGGATGCCGGGGCCTTCGTCAATCTCATGGATACCTTGCTCAATCCACGGCCCGTCAAGCGCGATACCTTGGCCTATCAAGAAGACAAACTGCTGGGAGTTTCCATCTCAATGGGCGGGCTGGGGCATGGACAAGCTGATCGGCGATCTTATGTCCAACACGCTGCGCATCCCCTGCCCTTTCATGATGACCTTTACCGTCCATGTGCCGGATCAGGTATCGGCGGCCGGTGAAGCCAAATACAAATCGGCACGCGCCACCCAGATGACCGACTCGCAGGCAGGCAAGTTTGTGCCGGTGTGGAAGGACCGCAAGGCCGACTGGGATTTTGTCAGTTCACAAATCCAGGCCGGACACTCGTTGGTGCGGGGCGGTTTTCAAATCGTGCTGTTCGCACCCCACGGCACGGGTAGCCAGGCCGAACACCAGCTTAAGGCCTTGTATAAAAGCGCGGGCTGGTCGCTGACACGCGATTCCTTTGTCTCGGTCCATGCCTTTTTGTCGGCACTGCCCATGATGGCTGGACCTGCTTTTGTGAAAGAGCTAGAGGGCTTTTCGCGACTGCGCACCTTTCTCACCTGGTCCTGCGCCAACCTTGCGCCGGCGACGGCTGAGTGGTGGGGCACCGGCACTCCCCTTTTGATGCTGCAAGGCCGTCGCGGCCAGATCATGCACCTCGATCCCTGGGACAACAAACAGGGTAACTACAACATGGCCATGGCCGCTGCATCGGGTTCGGGTAAAAGCTTCCTGACGCAAGAGATCATCATGTCCGTGCTCGGTACCGGCGGACGCGTCTGGACCATCGACCGAGGCGAATCCTACAAGAACATCAGCAAGCTGCTGGACGGCCTCTATCTCAACTTCAACCGCGACACCAAGCTCAATCTCAATCCCTTTAGCCGTGTTGAGAACTTCAGCGACGACCTGCCCATGCTCAAGGCATTGGTGGCGCACATGGCATCGCCCAACAGTCCGTTGGGTGTGATGGAGTCCTCATGGATCGAGCAGGCCTTGAAAGAAGTGTGGACGGCGGAGAAACAGCACACTACTGTCACGCATGTATTCGACTCACTCAAACAGGATGGTGATGGCCGCAAGGCCGACCTGGCCGACTGCCTGTTTCCCTATACCCGGCATGGCGTCTACGCCAAATTCTTCGAGGGTGAGAACAACCTTGATCTCGATAGACCGTTTGTGGCCCTGGAACTGAAAGACCTGGATGCCATGCCCGATCTGCAAAGCCTGGTGTTGCTGCTGCTCATGATGCGCATTACCGAAGACATGTATCTGGGTGATCGGACACAACGCAAACTCTGTGTCATCGATGAGGCGTGGAAGTTGATGGGCTATGGCAATGCCGGTTCATTCATCGAGGAAGGTTATCGCACGGCGCGTAAATACGAAGGTGCCTTCCTGACTGTTACCCAAGGCGTCAACGACTACTACAAATCGGGCACCGCGCAAGCGGCCTTTGAAAACTCCGACTGGGTGTTTCTGCTGCGGCAAAAGAAAGAGAGCTTGATGCAATTACAGGCTTCGGGGCGTTTTGCCATGGAAGAGTCGGAGATGAAACTGCTCCGTTCCATTCACACTATCCACGGTAAATATTCCGAGGTAGCGACGTACAGCCCTGACGGCATGGCGATTGGAAGACTCATCGTCGATCCCTTCACGGAAAAACTCTACTCCACCAAGGGCACTGAATTCGACTTTATTCAGAACCAGGTGGCGCAGGGTGCGACGCTGGCACAGGCGGTGGAGAAACTGGCGGCGGGGGTGAAGCGATGAATAGCCAGTTGATCATTGTCGTGATCGTCGCGGCGCTCTCTGGTGTAGTGACTTCTATGATCGGTGATCGTTGGGCTGATCCATCACCAATGATCGCCGTGGTTAATCCAAGCGTATTGGTGGCGGAGCAACTTAAGCGGATCGAACCCGGCCTGGATGAGGCGACGATTCAAGCCCGAGGTAAGACTTATGCCAAGCGTCTGGACGACGCCATTGCCCAGATCGCTGAACAATACAACGCAGTGATTCTGGTCAGCCCGGCCGTCATCAGCGGTGCGCCCGATCTGACCAATGAAGTACGGAGACGTATCGATGGCCCGCGTTAAGAAGTGGCTGTCTCACATATTGATTGCTTTGGCCGGCACGCTTTCGGTATCGATGGTGATGGTGTCGATCCTCTCCCCCTGGTTTGTCACCAACATCGATGAAAGCCTGCCCGGCCTTTTTTACAAGATCGACCGTAGCGAACTGCCGACACGTAATGATGTTGCCGGTATTCGTGTTCCTGCCAATCCCTACTACCTGGAGAGTGCGCCGTTTCTCAAGATCGTGAAAGGGATGCCAGGTGATGTGGTGAGCTGTGATGGTAGACGGTTTTTCATCAACGGTGTGTTTGTCGCAGAAGCGAAGGAACACACCCAACGTGGTAATCCACTGACGCTTGGCCCCACCGGAATCATTCCGCCTGGGCATTACTTTGTCTGGACACCCCATCAAGACAGTTACGATTCGCGCTATAGCGAGATCGGTTGGGTCACCACTGAGCATATTCTCGGAAATGCATGGAGGTTGTTGTGAGCCGTTACGTGCTTATCGTTTTATTGCTATCTCTCTCCTGCACAAGCTATGCAACGGTCTACGACTTAGGCGTGATTGGCCAGACCTACGAGATCGCAGAACCCGACATGCTGAAAGGTTTCTATTCCAAACTCAGGGAGGCAGAAGCCAACGGCAAGATGGCCGAAGTGGAAGCGCAGATGAAGGAACGTTTTGTGGCTCATGCCAATCGTCCCAAGGGCGTTACTCTGCCTCGGGCACAGGAACAACGCGTTCGTTATTACGATCCCACGATGGTGTTGTCCCAGGACATCATCGATCACCAAGGCAATGTCTTATGGCCTGCGGGTACCACGGTCAACCCGCTGGAATATATCGCAATGAGACGGCAATGGCTATTCTTCAACGGCGATGATCCTGAACAGACCGCATGGGCGCATGCCTATCTTAATCGTTATCCCAACCAGGTGCGGCCCATTCTCACCCAAGGGGCGGTGTTGGATCTGTCAGAGGCATGGCAGGTCAGAGTCTATTTCGATCAGCAGGGAAAGTATGTGGAGAAGTTTGGTATCAAAGCCGTGCCTGCGGTGATTAGTCAGGAAGGCAACAAACTACGGATTGATGAGATAGCACCTGGGGATGAGATTGTGCCGGGGGATGGTCATGGTTAGCGCGAAGACCAGATCATTTACGGCATTCTGCTTTATTACAGTGTTATTCGGCCTCATACCAATGAAGGTAAACGCCGGTAGCGGTTGTGGCGAAATGCCATTCATCAATCCGATCACCGACATCTGCTGGCGCTGTATTTTTCCCATCTACATCGGCGCGCTGCCGGTGGCGAACATGGATCAGGTGGACTCCGGTGCATCCAACGGCTACCCACCACCGGTATGTATCTGCCCCAAAGACACACCACCCTGGTTCCGTATCGGCATCGGCGTCACCTTTTGGGAACCGGCGCGTATCGCCGAGGCGGTGCGTGAGCCGTTCTGTT